>CAMBXM010000096.1 GCA_945871815.1 Singulisphaera sp. GP187 | reverse complement strand
GCGTGCATCGCCATCAGCGTTCGCGCCACCGGCACTAGCAGCGCACAGGCGGCGGCGCCCGTCTGCGCCCCACGCTCGCCGACGAGTTGGTCGAGGCTCGTGCCTTGCTCATAGCGCGTGGCGACGAATGGCCGACTCGTCGCCGCGTGCATGCCCGAAAACAGGTACTCGACGACGTCGAGTCCGCGCAGGCGGCGGCCGAGCAGAAACTCGCGCTCGGCATCGGTCGGACTGCCGCGCAACCACAGCTTGTGGACCTCCAGTCCGCCCGACGCCGGATGCCGATGCAGCAGCAGGGTCCGTTCGAGGCTGCATTGCAGCAGTTGTTCGGTGCCAGTTTCCGGGCCGGGCAGGGACATAGTGGCGAAGTGCGGTTCGGTGCGGCGCAGGTCGGCGAGCCGGCCGCAAGGCTTGGCTGTCGCTGGCTGCTCGGCCTAGCTTGCAGGGTGCCGCACTCTACCAACCTTCGGCTCAGTCGGGACTTGGGACCATCAGTGGCGGGATCCCGACAGGGAGCTCCACAAGTCTGCCAACGTCGACGATAATCCGACGCATGCCAATCCTGCTCGAAATCACCGATCGCACCGGCTTCCGCGAAATGCAGATCGTGGCCGAGGCCTTCTGGTTGGGCGGCCCGAAGTCCGGCTGCGAGGTTCTGCTCGATGTGCCGGATGTCCATGGCCGCGTGCTCGAGGTCGCCGTCGACGCTCAGGGCCGCCTTCGGGTGCGAGCCGAACCAGGCCTACCGTTCCCAGTTCGTTGTGCGACCGGCTCGGTGGGAGCGCGGTTCGAGCACTTCCTCGACGGCGACGTGCTCAATGTCGGTCCCGCCTTGGTGAAGCTGCGCTTTCAGTCCGAGGCTGGCGAAGGCACCGCGCAGGAACTCGATCCGGCGACGCTGGCGCTGGTGCCGGGTTCGCCGGTCGGGGCGTGGTACCAGACCTTCATGGACATGGCCGATCATCTCGAAGGCCTCGAGGCCGCGGATCGCATGGTGGCGGCGGCCATGGCGGCGATCGTGCGTGCAACCGGCGCCGATCGCGTGCACGTCGTCCTCGACAGTGATGCGGACGGCACCGGCGATTCGTTCTACTTGAGTCGGCCGGACGGCGGCCGCGCCTTTCGCGTGAGCCGCTCGGTCGTCAACCAGGTGCGCGAGACCGGGCGAGTGGTGCACGTGCCGCTCGCCGCCGCCGACCCAGTGGTGCGCAAGTACCAGAGCGTGCGCAGTGAGGGCATCAGCGCCGCGGTTGCACTGCCGGTGCAGGCATTGGGCAAGGTGCTGGGGGTGATGTACGCCGATTGCGTGCGCGACGGCGCCGTGCTCACCGCCGAGGACCTGCAGCGCGTGGCGTTCGTGAGCCGAATGCTGGCGTCGTCGTTGGGCAATCGTGTGCTGGTCAAGCACTTGCTCGATCACGACCACCAGTCCGCGGCGCTGCACACAGCGCTCGTGTCGCACAGCCCGTCGTGCAGCGACATGGTGCAGCGCGTGAAGCTCTACGCGCCGGCTGACTACACTGTGTTGCTGCGCGGCGAGACGGGCACCGGCAAAGAAGTGGTCGCCCGCGCGCTCCACGACCTATCGCGCCGCAGCAAGGGCCCGTTCGTCCCGGTCAACTGTGCCGCCATCCCAGAACAACTGATGGAGAGCATGCTGTTTGGTCACGAGAAGGGCTCGTTCACCGGCGCGGCCCACACGCGTCGCGGGCACTTCGAAGAAGCACACGGTGGCACCATCCTGCTCGACGAGATCGGCGACATGGCCCTGGAGCTGCAAGCGAAGATCCTGCGCGTGCTGCAGGATCGCGTGGTGCAGCCGATCGGTGGTCGACGACAGATCAAGATCGACGTGCGCATCCTTGCCGCGACGCACCAGGACCTGGAGCAGATGGTGCGCGCTGGGCGTTTCCGCGAGGACCTGTACTACCGACTGCGCGAGTTGGAGATCCTGCTGCCGCCACTGCGCGAGCGCATGGAGGATCTGGAGATGCTGAGCGGGCGCTTCCTCGCCGAAGCGGCAGAAGAACTCGGTCTCGGACACTTGCAGACGATGCATCCAGACGCCTTCGTGCGCCTGCGGCGGCATCCGTTCCGCGGCAACATCCGCGAACTGCGCCACGTGCTGAAAGGCGCCGCCTTGCGCGCGGCAGGCGGCACGATCCTGGCGTCGCACTTGGATCTCGATCGACCGGAGTTGCGCGCGTCAGCCGTTGGCGTCGACATGGTCGCCGACGCGGGCACCGCGGGGCTGACCTGGAAAGAGCGACTGGAGGCGCAGGAGAAGCAGGCGCTGCAGCGCACGATGGAGGCTGCGGGCGGCAATCTGACGAAAGCGGCGGAGATGTTCGGCGTGCCGCGGACGACGTACCGGGAGAAGTTGGTGCGGCACGGACTGCTCACGGACTGACCGATACTCAGTTGGGCTGAGCCAACCTGCGGACCTGTTCGGGCACCGCGACCGGCCGTCCCGTAGTCGGAGCCAAGAACACCAATCCCGTTTTCGCCTCCGCGATCAGCGCGCCGTCGGCCACGCGCGACACCCGATAGCCGAGGTCACACGAAACGCGCGCGACGTCGAACACTCCGACCTCAAAACGCAGCCGATCTCCCGCAAACGCTTCCCTGCGATAGGCGATGGCGACGTCGGCGAGGATCAGCCGGGTTCCCGCGGCATCCGCCTCGCTCAGTCCGTGCTGGCGGAAGAACCGCCACCGGGCCTCGTGGAGCAAGCTCAGCAGCGCGTCGTTGCCCAGGTGGGCGCCATAGTTCATGTCGGTCACGCGAACGTCGATCTCGGTGACGAACGGCAGCGACTCGGGAAGTTGGAGGACGATACGGGCCACGCGCAAACCGTAAGCTCAGCCCTTCTTGCTTTGCATCGACATGCGGCTGTTCGTCGGTAGCATGCGCGGCTCATGACCCCTCGCGCACCGGCCACACTGATGGTCGTCGGCGACGTGCACCGTTTCTGGCGCGCGTTCGACGCCGACTTCCTCGCGCGCGAGCGGCCGGCGCTGACGATGTTTGTCGGCGACCTCGGGGACGAGGATGTCGAGATCACCAAGACGCTCGCCGCGTTGACGCTGCCCAAGGTGGTCATGCTCGGCAACCACGACGCTTGGCAGAGCTTTCAGAAGCGGACGGCGACGCCCAAGCTGCGCGAGATCCTGGCGGTACTCGGAACCGACCACCTTGCCTACGAGGTGCGCGAAGTGCCTGAGGCCGGCGTGTCGGTCATCGGTGCGCGGCCGTTCTCGTGGGGTGGGCCGAGCTTGCGGAGTCCGGAGCTCTACCAAGAACTCTATGGCGTCCACACGCATCGGTCGTCGGCGGCAAAGATCGTCGAGGCCGCGCGACGAGCCCAGCATCGCGACCTGATCATCCTCGCGCACAACGGTCCGCTCGGGTTGTCGCAGGACGCGCACGACATCTACGGCAAAGACTTCGGCAAGCCCGGTGGCGACTGGGGCGATCGCGATCTCGCCCTCGCCCTGCAGCGCATCGAGGACCTTGGCATGCGCGTGCAGATGGTCATCGCCGGCCACATGCACAACTCGCTCGTGCAGCCGCGCGGCGAGCAGCGGGTTCGCTTCTGTCGCCTCCACGACACCATGTACATCAACCCCGCCGTCGTACCGCGTGTTCGCGAGGGGCAACTTGGTTCGGAGTCGTACTTCGTTCGCACGCGTTGGCTAGACGGCAAGTGCCTCGAGGTCGAGGAGGTCTGGGCCGACGTGCGTGGTCTTGCGCGCTACGCCAAGCCGGCGCCATTCCTGGAACTCGGTCACGACCGCGAGCCGTTTGCCGAGGAAGAAGAGAGCGACGAGTGAACGCTTCGGAGTCGGCGGACGTGGTGGTCATCGGCGGCGGCATCATCGGCTGTTCGGTGGCGCTGCACCTTGCGCGTGCGATGCCGACGTCGCGCGTGATCGTGCTCGATCGCGGTTCGATCGCCGGGGCCACGTCGAGCAGCTGCATGGGCCATCTGATGGTCACTCCAGACTCAGCCGCGGAGTTCGCGCTGTCCCATCGCAGCGTCAAGCTCTGGGGCGAGCTGAACGAGCAGATCGGCGGGTTTGACTACAACCCTACTGGTGCGCTCTATCTGGCAGACACCGCCGAGGATCTCGCATTGCTGCCTGTACTGCAGAAGCAGTTTGCCGATTGCGGCGATCGGGCGCAGGTGCTCGATCCAAAGCAACTGCGCGCAATGGAGCCAGGGTTGGCTCACGATCTCCCCGGGGCGTTGTTCTACCGCGGTGATGGCGTCGTGTTGCCGATGACTGCGTGCAGTGCGATGTTGCGCCTCGGCCAGCGTCACAATGCACGGCTGCAAGCGCGCCCCGGCACGACCGTGACGGGCTTTGACTACCACGGCGGCAAGGTGACCGCGGTCAAGACGACGAATGGCACGATCGCGACCGGCAACGCCGTCATCGCGTGCGGGGTGTGGACGCCTGCTGTCGCCAAGCTCGCGGGGTTGCCCGATCTGCCAATCGTGCCGCGTGCCGGCAACTTGGCGATCACCGCGCACCATGCGACCCCGATCCGCACCCAGCTGCTCGAAGTGTCCTACATTCGCTTTGCGCACGGCACGGCGCAGGCCGATCCGCGCAAGACCAACGCGGACACCGGTGGCCACGCGGTCAACATGCAGCCGCAGAGTCTCGGCGGCTGCCTGATCGGTTCGACGCGGCAGTTCCGAGGCATGGACACGACGATCAATCGCGAACTGCTGCATCGCTCGCTACAGCGCGCCATCCGCTATGCACCATCGCTTGCCGATCTGCCGATCGTGCGCACCTGGGTCGGGCTGAGGCCGTACTCGATCGACAAACACCCGCTGATCGGGCCGTGGCCGGGGACGCAGGGGCTGTGGATCGCGAGTGGCCACGAAGGGCTCGGCATCAGCCTGTCGATGATCACTGGCGAGTTGCTGACGCAGCAAATGACCGGGCAACAGTGTTCGGTCGATCCGACGCCGTATCTGCCGGGGAGGTGCGCGTGACCGGCGATTCGAAGCCCGGGGGCCGAAGGCACGGCCATGCAGAAGGCCTTGACTCCAGAATGGGCGGCGTCGACCGCGGCGCTGCCGTGACGTTCACGTTCGAAGGCAAGCCCGTCGCCGCGCACGAAGGCGAGAGCCTGGCGATGGCGCTGTGGAGCAGCGGCGTTCAGACTCTGCGCAACAGCAGTCGCGACGGCGCTCCGCGCGCGATCCTGTGCAACATGGGCATCTGCTACGAGTGCATCGTGCGCATCGACGGACGGCCCGTTCGCGCCTGCATGACCGAAGCAAAGGCCGGCATGGTGGTCCTACTGGGCGGCAGCGAGCCCGGTGGATGGAAGCCGATGGACACCATGGTGGGGGACTCGTGAGTGCGCCCGCGGTGATCGACGCGGATGTCGGCATCGTCGGTGCCGGGCCCGGCGGCATGGCCGCCGCGCTGCGGCTCGCGGATGCGGGGCTCGCGGTCGTAGTGCTCGACGAGGGCATGCGGCCCGGCGGTCAGATCTTTCGCCAGTTGCCGGCGGGCTTCGTGTCGACCGCGCATCCGTCCGAGCCGCCGAGCCATCAGCAGGGTCACGAACTCCTGCGCAAGCTCCAGCGCAGCAAGGTCCGCGTCGAAGCGCGCGCGACAGTTTGGGACGCGGCGGCCCCGACCGGCCCAGGTCCTGTGCCGCACACGGGTGCCGCTGCACAGGCGGGCAAGTTGTGGTTCGAACAAGATGGCGCGTCGCGGCTGCTGCGCTGCAAGGCGATCGTGTTGGCTCCCGGTGCCTACGACCGCTGTGTGCCGTTCCCAGGTTGGACCTTGCCTGCTGTCATCACGCTCGGTGCAGCGCAGGTGATGGTCCGCGGCTTTGCGATTGCGCCGGGCACGCGCGCGGTCGTCGCCGGCAGCGGACCACTGCTGTTGCCGACGGTCACCGCGATGCTGGCTGCCGGCGTCGAGGTGGTGGCCGCCCTCGAAGCCGCGCCGCGGCTGGCAGTGCTGGCTGCGATCCCCGGTGTGCTGCGCAGCGGTGCGCGGCTGCGCGAAGCGTTTTGGTACGCGCGGCAGCTACTGAAGGCGGGCGTCCGCTTGAAGTTCGGCCACGCGGTGTTCGCCGTCGAAGGCAACGGTCGCGTCGAGCGTGCAGTGATCGGCAAGGTCGATGCCGCGGGCATGCCGCTGCGGCACACTGCGCGCACGGTCGAGGCCGATGTCGTTTGCACTGGCTTTGGTCTCGTGCCCTCGATCGAAATCGGCCAGAAGCTCGGCTGTGCCACGGTGTGGAACGAGACCAGTGGCGGTTGGTGCCTCGAGGCCGGTCCCTTTGGTCAGACCTCGGTGCAGAACGTCTTTGCTGCGGGCGAGATCGCTGGCATCGGCGGCAGCGAGGTCGCGATCGCCGACGGCGAAGCGGTCGCCGGCCTCATCGTTGCCAACTTGCGGGGCGCACCAGCGCCGCTGCCGCTCAGTTCCCGGCGCCAGTCCGCACGTTCGGCTGCATTTGCCATGCTGCGAGCGTTCCATGTTCGCCCGGGCCTGTTCTCGCTGGCTCAGCCCGACACGATCGTCTGTCGCTGTGAAGACGTGACGGTGCAGTCCGCACGGGCCGCGGCCTTGGTGCACGGGTCCACGTTGCGCGGGATCAAGATGGGGTGTCGCGCCGGCATGGGGCCGTGCCAGGGTCGTCTTTGCACTCCCAATGTACAGGCGCTGGCGAGCTCTGTCGGGGCTGCAAAGTGGGACCTTCCGACCGTGCAGGTGCCATTGAAGCCAGTGGCGACTGCGACGATCCTCGACGCGCCGAAGGGCTGAGGCGCTCACCGGCTTGCGTGCGCTGCATGGAGCGCGCGGCTATAACGCCGCGCCATGAAGCTCCTGCGCTCGCTCGCGTTCCTGTCCCTGTTCGTGTTTTCAGCCTGTTCGTCGACCGTGAGGATCGAGAAGCCCGTGGTCGATCAGGCCCCGCCCCCAGTCGCCGCCAAGGGCGACACGGACTCGGTCGAAGACAAGGTGACGCAGCTCAACAAGGAGACCCGCAAGAAGGAGCGCGAACTCAGCTATGCCAGTGCCAGCAGAGGGACTTCTGGTCTGGAGCGGCAACTGCGCACGATGACGTGCGAGGCCGAAGTGCACAGCGCCGAGCTGGCGCTGGTGAAGGCCCAGACGGATCTCGAGCAGCACCTGAAGGAGACTGCGCCGCGCGAACTCGAGGAGCACCGCATGCGTCTCGATCAGCAGACCTACCGCGCCGAGGAAGCCAAGGACGAGCTCGCCGAGCTCGAGTCGATGTACGAGGCCGACGAGTTTGCCAAGGCCACCAAGGAACTTGTGATCAAGCGTGGCCGCCGACAGATGGAGATGGCGGACCGGGGCCTCGCGATTGCGCGCCGCGAGTTTGTCGAGTTCGAATCGCACACCATGCCACAGCAAGAACGCGAGCTGCGCCAGAAGCTGGCCGACGCCGAGCGCGCGCGGGAAAAGGCTCGGCTCGAGATCGACAAGATGCGGCTGGAGCAAGAGCTCGCGGCGCGTCAAGAGGACGACAGGACCAACGACCTGCAGGAAGAAGCGAATGAACTGCGTCAGAAGCTGGAAAAGGCAATGCGCGAAGCGACGGGGACGAAGGAAAAGGCGATCACTGAGGCGGCCAAGTGAGCGCACGATTCGCAGTAGCCGCAGCGCTCGCATTCGGTGTGGCGGTGGTTCCGTGTGTCCGTGGGCAGGAGGATGGTCGCATCGTGCAGGAAAAGGCGAAGGCCGCGGCGGTGCTGCCGTCGGCCGCCGATCCGAGTGTCGAAGCCGCTCGTGCCGGCACGGATCGCGCGCTGGCGTTCTTGGTTGCGACGCAAAACCAGGATGGATCGTGGGGGTCGCATTCGGCCGACAGCCAGTTTGACGCCGGGTTCGCCACCGAGACTTACTACTGCTTCCAGATGGGGGCGCACTGTCTTGCTGTGCTCGCGTTGCGGCGCGCGCCGGAGACGCAGGAGCGGCGTGCGGCGCTCGACAAGGGCGTGCGCTGGCTCGTGACCACGGCGCTGCCGATGCGCGGCAGCAACTGGGACAACGACGCCGTTTGGGCCTGGCTCTACGGCACTGTCGCCGCGACCGAGCTTCAGGGCGATCCGCGCTTCCAGAGCGACGAATGGCGCGCGCCGGTAGTGCAGCGCGGCAAGGAGTTCGTGCACTGGTTGGAGCGCAACCAAGTGCCCGGCGGCGGCTTTGGCTACTACGACGATCCCACCTTCTCGCGGCGGCCAAAGTGGGCAACGAGTTTTTCGACCAGTGCCGTGCTGCCAGCGCTCGGCGTCGCGATGCAGCTTGGTTGGTGCTCTGATCCCGACACCGCGGAGCGAGCCTCGAGTTACATCCGTCGGTGCCGCTTGCCGAGTGGCGCCTACGAGTACGACCTCAATCCGATCCCGCGCGTCCACGGCGGCGAGGAGATCAACAACGTGCGCGGCAGCCTGGGTCGCATCCAAGTCAGCAACTGGGCGCTGCACCAGTTCGGCGACAAGGACACCACGGTCGATCGGATCCGCACCGGGGTCGAGCAGTTTTTCGAGCACCACCGCTTCCTCGCCGTCGCGCGCATGCGACCAGTGCCGCACGAGGCCTATTACGCCAACGCTGGCTACTTCTTTTACTTCGGCCACTTCTACTGCAGTCAGACGATCGAACTGCTGCCGGAGGCCGAACGCGAGGGCTTCCACGTGCAGTTGCGCGAGAAGCTGCTGCTGACGCAGCGCCGCGATGGTTCGTTTTGCGACTTCCAAGGGACGAGCTACATGACGACATCTTCGACCGCATTTGCCGCGATGGCTCTGCTGGCTGGGCTGTAGCCACGACACCCGCCGACTGTGACATGACGACGCCCACCACCAACGATCTGCAGCAGATTGCGCAGAAGCTCGGCATCCCGAGCGCCAAGCGCCACCTGTTCCTCTGTTGCGATGCCAAGAAGGCCAAGTGCTGCGACCCCATCGAGGGGCAGAAGGCTTGGGACTACCTGAAGCGGCGACTGAAGGAACTCGGTCTCAGCGAGCAGGGTGGAATCCAACGCAGCAAGGCTGATTGCCTGCGCGTGTGCACCGGCGGTCCAATCGCGGTTGTGTACCCAGAGGGTGCCTGGTACCACGGCTGCTCGGAGAAGGTGTTGGAGGAGATCCTCCAACAGCACCTCATCGGCGGCCGGGTCGTGCGCGAGCACCTGATCACCGAGCGCCCACTCGGCGGCGGCTCCGACGCATAGCCAACGCGTCAGCGCCGCGCTGCGTCAGTGCTCCGTGTGATTGGACTCCGTGTGCCGCGACTCGGCCTGGCGGGGCGTGCGTGTGCGATCGAGCAGTGGTGCGTCCGCCAATCTCGCAATCGCGGCCATCGTGGCCTCGAGCTCCGCTTCGGTCGCGACCTTTCGCGTGCGGCCGACTACCTGACCGCGCTTGTCGTGCAAGACGGCAAAGTGGCCGTCATCACCCTGGTGGCGCGCCCAACGGTCGCCGGCGCGGACCGACTCGCGCGCATGCTGAACCTCGAGTTGGACGGTGACCTTGCCATGGTTCGGCAGGCCATCGAGCACGGCCTGGCCTGCGTTATCGAACAACCGGAACACGAAGCGCTCGTGCCCCTCCTGATGGATCTCGTATCGGGCGGTCATGGAACATCCTCCGGGACACGCGACGGCTGCGCGATGGGCGATGTTCCGTTCGAGTGACGCAGTCGGGCAACATGGGGCAGGATTTGCTCGAATTACGGAAAACGGCGTGGGTGCCAGTGCGTAGCACACGGCCCCGCCGCGCCTTGGTGGCAGGTCTGGCGGCTCGCGGCGGGAGTCTGCTGCGATCCGTGCCGTCGGGCTCGACCGCGCGCCAGTCTCGCGCATACCCTGTTCGCCCCCATGGCGGTGTCCACCAGCGCGAATTCCAAGAGTCAAGACGGCGCCATCGCGCGCGTGCTCGAGGACGTGTTCGGCCTCGATTCGCTGCGACCGCTGCAGGCCGAGGCCATCGCGGCTGCCGTTCACGGACGCGATGCGCTCGTGGTCCTGCCGACCGGCGGCGGCAAGTCGTTGTGCTACCAGCTGCCGCCGCTGGTCACCGACCGGTTGACCATCGTCGTGTCGCCGTTGATCGCGCTGATGAAGGACCAGCTCGACGGCCTGCGGCTCCTGGGCTACCCGGCCGCCGCCGCGCACAGCAACCTGTCGCCGCAGGAGAAGCGCGACCTCAAGCGCGACCTCGAAGGCAACACGCTGCGCCTGTTGCTGGTGGCCCCTGAGCGCTTGTTCCTCGAAGGCTTCCTCGTGCAGTTGGCGCAGCTCGAGATCGGCGCCATCGCGATCGACGAAGCGCACTGCATCAGCCAGTGGGGGCACGACTTCCGCCCCGAGTACCGACGTCTCGCCGAGTTGCGCGAGGTGTTCCCCAACGTGCCGTTCCAAGCGTTCACGGCGACGGCGACGCCGCGCGTTCGCGACGACATCGTGCAGCAGTTGCAGCTGCGCGAGCCGGAAGTCCTGGTCGGCACCTTCGATCGGCCCAACCTGACCTATCGGGTGTTGCCGCGCGTCGATCTGGTCGATCAGGTCGCCGAAGCCGTGCAGCGCCATCCGGACGCGGCGGCGATCGTCTACTGCATCTCGCGCAAGGACACGGAAGGCCTCGCCGAGAGTCTGCGCAAGAAGAAGATCGACGCGCGCGCCTACCACGCCGGCCTCGACGCGAAGGAGCGCACCGACATCAGCGAGCGCTTCCGCGAAGAGCGCCTGCACGTCGTCGTCGCCACGGTGGCGTTCGGCATGGGCATCGACCGCGGCGACGTTCGCCTCGTGGTGCATGCAGGCCTGCCGAAGAGCGTCGAAGGCTATCAGCAAGAGACCGGTCGCGCGGGTCGCGACGGGCTACCGGCCGAGTGCCTGTTGCTCTACTCCGCTGCCGATGCGGCGAAGTGGCGCCAGATCATGGAGCGGTCCGCCGGTGAGTCGGGCTCGCCGCCCGACGTGCTCGCCGCGCAGTTGGCGTTGCTCGCCGAGATGCAGCGCTTCGCCACTCGCACCACGTGTCGGCACGCGATGCTCAGTCGCTACTTCGGGCAGGAGTATCCGCACGACGATTGCGGCGCCTGCGACGTGTGCCTCCACGAACTCGAGCCGGTCGAAGGTGCGCACGTGATCGCCCAGAAGATCCTGTCGGCGGTCGCGCGCACCGGGCAGCGCTTCGGCATGCGCCACGTGATCGACGTGCTGCGCGGCAGCAGGACGCAGAACGTCGTCGATCGGGGCCACGACCAGATCCCGACCTTCGGCTTGCTGAAGGACGTGGCCGGCTCGACGCTCGCCAACTTCGTCGACCAGTTGATCGATGCGGGCGACCTCCTGCGCACTGATGGCGAGTATCCGGTGCTGCAACTCACGATGCGCAGCAAGGAACTGCTCACGAGCGAACGGCAAGCGGTGCTGGTGTTGGCGAGCAAGGCGCTTGAGGCGAAACCAGAGCGCACGCGCAAGAGCAAGCGGCGCGGCTCGTCGAATCCGGTCCGGAGCAGCGACGGCGACGGTGCGATGTCGGAGCCATCGTCCGACCCGCTATCCGAGCAGTTGTTCGACCATCTGCGGTCGCTGCGCCGCGAGATCGCCCGCGAACTCGGCATGCCGCCCTACATCGTCTGCAGCGACGTGACCTTGGAGCAGATGGCGAGCGAGCGTCCGCGCGACGAGCAGGGGTTGCTGCGCATCAAGGGCATCGGGCCGAAGAAGGCCGAAGCGTTCGGCGAACGGTTCCTGCGCGCGATCCGCGAGTTCGGGGCCGACTAGGCTGCGGTCCGCCGTGCGCGAGATGGCGCTGCGCGTGGCTCCCGTTCGCGGTGCTGGCGCGGTCGCGCTGAGTCCGTAGCATCCTGCGGCGATCCGCATGCTGACCTTCCAACAACTCATCCTTCGCCTTCAGGACTACTGGGACAAGCAGGGCTGCGCGCTGCTCCAACCGTACGATATGGAGGTCGGTGCCGGCACGAGCCACACGGGCACGTTCTTGCGCGCGATCGGTCCGGAGCCGTGGCGCGCGGCCTACGTGCAACCGAGCCGGCGACCGAAGGACGGGCGCTACGGGCAGAATCCCAATCGACTGCAGCACTACTATCAGTATCAAGTCGTGCTGAAGCCGGCGCCCGAGAACATCCTCGAGCTGTATCTGGGTTCGCTCACCGCCGTGGGCTTCGACCTGAAGAAGAACGACGTGCGCTTCGTCGAAGACGATTGGGAGAACCCGACGCTCGGCTGTTGGGGCCTCGGCTGGGAAGTGTGGCTCAATGGCATGGAAGTGACGCAGTTCACCTACTTCCAGCAGGTGGGTGGGATCGACTGTCGTCCGATCACGGGCGAGATCACCTATGGGCTCGAGCGCCTCGCGATGTATCTGCAAGGCGTGGAGAACGTGTTCGACCTCGTCTATGCGCCGGGCATCAAGTACGGCGACGTGTTCCACCAGAACGAAGTGGAGCAGAGCACCTACAACTTCGAACACAGCGACGTGGAGTTCTTGTTGTCCGCGTTCGCGAGCTACGAGAAGCAGAGCAAGCATTTGATGGGCCAGAAGCTCGCGCTGCCGGCGTATGAGCAACTGCTGAAGGCGGCCCACACGTTCAATCTGCTGGACGCGCGCGGTGCGATCTCGGTGACCGAACGCGCGGCCTACATCGGGCGCATCCGCAACCTCGCGCGCGCCGTGGCCCAGAGCTATCTCGACAGCCGCGCCCGCCTCGGCTTCCCGATGGCGAAGAAGGAGCACGCGGCAGAAGTGCTCAGCAAGCTCGCGCAGGAGCAGCAGAAGCAGACGGCGTGAACTGCGAGTAGGACCCGTGGCGGCTGTGCGGGCAACCTTCCGCTGCTGCGGATGGTCGCTGGCCACAAGACTCCGTCTCTCACGGGGCTTCGCCTGCGCGTATGCTGCGGCTTCCACGGTCTCTCCTGGAAGAACCCTCATGCGCACCGCCCTTCTCGCTTCGCTCGCGTTCGTCGCGACGGCCGCCGCCCTCCCTGCCCAACTCGCCTTGCAGTTGACCACCGGCGTCGACGGCGGCATCAGCGTGCCCGCGAGTCCGTTGCTCGTGCCGCCGACCGGCATCACGGTCGAGGCGTGGATCACCTACAACGACAGCACGATCCCGCTCGACGGCTTCTTCTACTGGCCGACCATCGTGCGCCAGAACCTGCAGAACGGGCAGGAGGTCTACAACCTGCGCGTCGGTGCGGCGAACACCTCCGCGCGTCGCCTCGAGTGGATCATCCGCGCGGGCTCCTCGCTGCAATCGCTGAGCTACACGTTCGCCGCGGGCGAGTTCGCCCAGTTCACGCACGTCGCCGCGACCTTCGACGGCCAGAACATGCGGATCTTCAAGAACGGGGTGCAGGTGGCTGTGCGTACGCTGACGACGCTGACCGAACTGGTCAACACCGGCGACGTGCTGCGCATCGGCAACGGCGACGCGGTGGCTCCTGGCCGCGAGACGTGGAATGGCAAGATCGACGAACTGCGCATCTGGCCGGTGGCGCGCACTGCCGGCGAGATCCTTTCGACCAAGGACCAGACGCTCGGCACGCTGCCGGGCAAGTTGTTGAACTTCACGCTCGACGGCTTCGAGATCGATCTTGCCTCGGGGCTGATCGGTTCGACCTTTGGTACGACCAGTTATGCAGCCGGCGCGCCGGGGCTCGTTGGGCAGTACCCGATCGTCAACGCGATTGGCCAGAGTTCTTCGACCTGCAGTCGTTCGATCGATGCGCTGCTGACCACTGTGCCGTCGATTGGCAATGCCGACTTCGCCATCTGGGCGGCGCGCGGTCCGCGGCCGACGGTGTCGAACCTCGGCATCTTGTTTGGCTCCACTGCGGCAGCGCCGCCGGGCCTGCCGCCGGTACTCGGCATCCAGCTCGTCTTCGATCTCAACATCGTCGTCTATCAGGTCGCAGTGTTGCCGCCGACGACGTTGCTCGGCAATGCACGCTGGCCATTGCCGATCCCGAACGACTCCGCGTTCCCGGGCGTGTCGTTGCTGTTCCAGTGGGCGTTCTTCGATTCGGTGTGCGGGTCGCAGGGGATCACGGCGAGTGACGGGGTGCAGTTCACGCTGCAGTGAGGGAAGGGTGATTTCGGTGCGCTGCGCCGGGCTCCTGCCACCACGCTGTCAGGAGCCTGCGCCATCCTCGCGCGCATGAACGTCACCTCCACGATCCCGATCGTCACCACCACCCGCCTCGCGGCCACGCGCGCCTTCTACGTCGACCTGCTCGGGTTCGAACCGACCTTCGAGAACGAGCACTACCTCGGCGTGCGCGCGGGCGGCCCCGGCTCGCCCGAGCTCGGCTTCATGCACCCCGACGCGATGGCGCCCGACGTCTTCGACGGCCGCGGCCTGAGCCTCGTGCTCAACGTGCCCGATGCCGACCGCGAGTACGGTCGTCTGTTCGCGAAGGGCGCCCCCGTGAAGGCCCCGCCGCAGGACATGCCGTGGGGCTCGCGGTGCTTCTCGCTGCTCGATCCGAACGGCGTGGTGCTCGTGATCGCGCATCCGATCCCCATGGCCTTGGAGTTCCAGGCCTTCGTGCGCTAGAAGTCGTTTCCCGAAGCGCCAGCGGCTGCGGCCGGCCCCGAAGCCCGATGGCTGCGTCGCGAATCCTCCGCGGAATCTGCGGATTCCGCTTCGAACTCGCTCCTTGCCCTCGGGCTTCGTTGCTCGGCCTCGCTCGCAGGCCATTCGGGAAACCACTTCCAGGACGCGCAGCATGCGCCGAGCCGATC
>CAMBXM010000095.1 GCA_945871815.1 Singulisphaera sp. GP187 | reverse complement strand
GATGGATGCTGTCAGGTCGCCGGCGCTATCTGTTACCCCGCCGAACACGATGTCAACAACGGGGCCGATGCCGAGCACGAGTGGGCCCACAGGTGTCGGTGTGCGCTGGTAGCCGACCGCGACAATCGCCAGGGAGTTGACGGCACCGTCGATGGCGAGGTGCACCGGACCGCTAGCGATCGAGTGCTCCACGTTCCACGCCGACATGAAGTCGACGCGGTGCACGCAGAGAGCACGCAGAAAGCCACGCTCGGCATCGACCAGCCCCGCGCCGTAACCGTTCTCTTTGCCTGGGATCGAGCCACGGTCGCTCGCCGTTTGATGCACCAGCATCGCTGCGTCCTCGGGCGTGAGACTCGGGTTGGCGCACTTCCAGAGGGCGATGGTGCCTGCCGTGCATGGCGTCGCATTCGATGTGCCAGCAAAGGTCGCCACGCGACATGGCCCCGAAGTCAGAGTCGTCGTCTGGGTTGGTCCGAGCACGTCGGGCTTGAGCAGCCCTTGGGCCAAGCCCTGGGCGAACGCATAATCGTCGTGGTGCGCCACATCCCAGGCGGCGGTTGGATAGCCAGGCAGGTTCTGTTGCACGTCGCTCAGTGACCACGCGAAGGGGCCGAACGGTGACGCTGGATCGAGCTGGTCCTGCAGCACGCGAAGCGCGCCGACGGCAATCACTCCCGACAAGCCACCGGGACCCTGGCTTGGATCGCGGTAGGGACTCGGGACGCAGGCCGGAGCCGCAATGTTGAGAGGGACGCGGGCTGCGCTCGTGGGGTCGTTGGCGAACACCGCATCGTTGCCTGGTGAGTTGCAGCGAATCAACCCGGCGGCCAGTGACGCAGTGGCGACATCGCGGTGCATCCGGTAATCGGGCGGCGGGACGAAGCTCGCTTTGTAGCTGAACGAACTGGTCTGTACATCGGCGCCCATCGCGATCGCGTACTGCACGGCATTCCAGTGTGAGGTCTCGGACAGTACGCGACAGGTCATCACCTGGGCCTGTGGCGCCTGGCCATAGGCGATACCACTGCAACTGCCATCGCCAACCAGGAGCCCCGCGGTCATCGTGCCGTGCCCGCCGCCGTCGTCGAGCTGCGCGGTACCGAGATCGAAGGCGAAACCATGAACGTCATCGATGAAGCCATTCTGGTCATCGTCGAGGCCGTTGCCTGGGATCTCGCCGAGGTTGATCCAACGCCGAAGGTCGAGGTCGTTGTGTTGCGTAAGGCCGCCGTCGACGTTTGCGATCACGATGCCTTGACCGCGGATGCCGGCGTTCCAGACCGAGAATGCGCGCGTGAACACAGCGGCGTCCCCGGGAATCGGCAGTGACGGTGGCGGTAGACAGGCATCGGCAGCCAGGACTGCGGCAGGGCTCTCGACGCGATCCGCGCGGTCGGCAACTTCCGCCAGTGCAGGGGCCACGTCGAGGGCCACGCGATCGATCGATGGCAGTGCTGCCGCACGCAGAATCGCGGCTGGGGTCGCTCGACACTGCACGAAGTTGCCGAGCCAATTCGATTGGATCGAGAGCGCTTCCACTGCTGTGGGATCGTCCCGCAGTACAGCTAGCAAGCTGGCCTGCGTCCGCGCGGCATGCGCACGCAATTCCGCCACGACGAGATGACGTCGTTGGTGCAGCGGCAGTCGTTGCACTCGCGGAAACCAATGCGCTTCCGCGAGACGCTCCCGGAGACAGAAGTAAACAGGCACCAGTTCGTCCCGCCGTGAGCTCGCGAGTCGCGCCCGTAGGTAGGGCGCGAGCCGCCCTTCGCTCGTCGGTTCCGCAGCCCTCGCTATCGCAGACTGCGCGCGCGGCACCTGCGCCAGCGCCGTGTTCGCGACGGCAAGGCCCACTATGGCGATGCCAACGGTCCGCAGCGAGTCAGGAAGGCGCATGAGAGACAGAAGTCTACCCCGGGCCGCATCGGGGGGCAGCGGCCGCCTGGGCATCGCCGCCAGCCGGTCGAGCCGCGATGAAAGCGACCGTTCTGGCGTCGTCCGCGGCGGTCAACACCGCGTACAGCGCCGCCCGGAGCTCGCGATGACCGTGGGCCCCGGTGCGAGCGTCGAGAGCTTGCCCAACTGCCAGTCCCGCCGCGAAGGAATCGTCCGAGAGCGGCACGGGGACAGCGTCACCATCGGCAGCCCGTTCGCATGCGGTGGCGTCCGCGGAGCCCAGCGAACGGCACGGCACAGGACGAGCGGCATACAGCGAACAGGCGCCACGATGGAGCAGCGGGCAGGGGCGCCCCGCGAGCTCCAACCACGACACGGCAGCCGATTCTCGAGCTTCTGCTTCGATGGTCCGCAGCAGGCGTTGGCGTTCGGCGACCGGTGCGAGCCGCAGTGCCTCGCCCAGCCGAAGTGCCTCGGTAACCGTCACGCCAACCGGGAACCGGCAACAATGGGCGCATCCTTGTTGGCAGGCCCAGGTTTCGCGTGCCTTCGCCGCCGTGGCGAACTGGTCGGCAACCGCATGCGCGGCCGCGGTGGGATCGGCGGCGCTACCGATCGCGCGGTTGGCCTGCTCCAGAGCTCGGTAGAACGCGGTTTGCACGGGGCCGAGTGTAGCCCTGCACTGGCGAGTCTGTACGTCGGGCCGAACCTCGCCGACAAGACGCGCGAGTGTGGTTGACCACCTTGCGGTGACGTGCGACTCTGCTCTTCATGGTTTGGTATCCCTTTGCCTTCGTCGTTCTCGCGCTCAGTGCGATCGGGCTTGGCCAAACGCCGGTCGTATCCGCCAGTGGAGACACGATGCGCATCCGTTCCTCGACGGTTGCCAACGCTGGCGCGGGTGCGTTCAACGTGACCGTCGTGGTCGAGAACGACAACGTCAACCCGTCGTTGCCAACGAGTTTTCGCCGCTGGTGGCACTGCCAGATCGCCAACCTCAATCCTGCGGGCGTCACGCTGAACTTCACGATCGACAGCACGAGTGGCTACTCCGACGTGATCTTGCCCGTTTGGGCGCAGAGCACCAACGGCACGACGTTCGGCAGCTATGTGCGTTGTCCAACGAGCGCAACGCCGACCGTGCTCTCGGCCGGGCGCCACACCTTTTCCCTTGTGGTTCCGGCGGGGGTGGTCGCATTCCGTCTTGCCAAGTACTTCCCCTACACTGTGGCACGGAAGAACGCGTGGGTCGCATCCCTACAAACTCGGCCGCAACTGCGCAGCACGACGGTGCTGGGGACCTCGGTGCAAGGGCGCACGATCGAGATGCTGGAGTTCACGGACGCCTTCGTGCCCGACGTCAACAAGCGGCGCGTGTGGATCCACTCGGGCATCCACCCATCGGAGAGCACCAGCTACTTCACCTGCGAAGGGCTCGTTGACTGGCTCTGTTCCAGCGATCCCTCTGCCTTGCAGTTGCTCGACCAGGCCATCGTCACGATCGTGCCCATGGCAAATCCTGACGGGGTCTTTCTCGGCAACTACCGCGTGAACGCCAACTCCGTCAATCTCGAGGACGAGTGGGCAGCTCCGTACACCAGCACGCAACCGGAGATCGTCGCACTGCGCACCAAGATCGAGCAGTTCATGGGTTCGGCGGCCGTTCCGGCCCAGAATCCGATTCAAGTGCTGCTCAATCTGCACAGCTCCCACAACATCGCCTATCCGTTTCACTTCGTGCACAGCGCGAACGCCGCCTGGACCGCCGGGGCCACAGGTGTGCTGCCGATCGTCAACCAGCGCGAGCTGAGTTGGGTCAATGCACTCAGGGCGCGCAGCTCCTTCGTCAACCTTGGCGTGAATCAGAGCAGCAGCGCTGGCTTCCCCTCGCGTCCGTTCGTGGAGTCGATGTCGCATGATCGCTGGACCGCGGTGCCCAGTTGGCTCGGTTCCCCCAACTTCGAGCAGCCGGTGATGGCCATCACCCTGGAAGGCACCTACGGCCGCGGCCCCGATCAAGTGACGTGGAACACCGAAGCTGACTACCGGCTGTGCGGTCAGCACCTCGGACTCGCGCTTACGGATTACTTCGGGCTCGTGCCAGGGGCCGTGCTCACACCGTACGGCGTGCGCTGCCAGAATCTGATTCTCTCGGGGCAGCTCACGCCGGCGACGGGATTGGGCCAAACGCTGACCCTGACCACGCTCGGTGCGCCCGCGAACGCGCTCATGGTTCTCGCGATCGGCACGCAACAGATCAGTGTCCCGCTGCCAGCCCCGTGGCAGAGCTGCAACGCGCTGGCGACTCTGGACCAGAGCTACATTTTCTTTGCCAACCTCGCCGGCGCCGGCCAGCTGGTGCTGGGCATCCCGCCGATTCCTGGACTCGCAGCCTATCTGCAAGCCGGCGCTCTCGATGCGCTGTCGAACCTCGACACCTCGAACGGGCTGTTCGTCGGCAACAACTTCTGATTCGGCAGGCTGCCGCCGACGCAGCGGAGTCTTGCGCCGTCCGTCTCCTTGAGTTCCGGTAGAGGAATGAGCACGAGTCCCTTCCGCGGCGTGATGCCCGCGATCACAACGCCGTTCACGGCTTCGGGCGAGATCGATCATGCGTTCTTGGCCGAGCATTGCCGGATACTGCTGCGTTCTGGCTGCAGCGGCGTGATCCCGCTCGGATCGTTGGGTGAGGGTGCGACACTGTCCGTCGAAGAGAAGCTCGCCGTCCTGCGCACGTTGGTTGCTGCCTGCGGCAACACACCTGTGATGCCAGGAATCGCGGCCCTGTCGACGCGCGATGCCATTGCTCTCGCTCGCGCGGCGCAGCAGCTTGGGTGCCGGGGACTGATGGTGCTGCCGGCCTACGTGCACAAAGGCCCGAGGGAGGAAGCGGAGGCCCACGTCTCGGCAGTCCTAGAAGCGGTCGATCTGCCCTGCATGCTCTACAACAACCCGTTTGCCTACGGCGTTGACTTCGAACCGTCGCGGATCGCGGCGTTGGCGGAGAAGCACAGGAACCTCGTTGCCTGCAAGGAATCGAGCGGTGACTCGCGGCGCGTGACCGCCATCCTCCGCCAATGTGGTGCGCGACTCGATGTGATGGTCGGCCTCGACGACATGTTGGTCGAAGGCGTTACCGCCGGTGCGAGCGGTTGGGTTGCAGGCCTCGTCAATGCGTTACCGCGCGAATCGGTCGTGTTGTTCGAGCAAGCGCGCAGCGGTGGTCGGGCGGCAGCCCGTGAACTGTACGAGTGGTTCCTGCCGCTACTCCGTCTCGACGTGGTTCCAGAGTTCGTGCAGTTGATCAAGCTCGTGCAACAGGAAGTCGGGCTCGGTCACGAACGGGTGCGTGCGCCGCGTCTGGCGTTGACCGGCAGCGCTCGCGAGCTGGCCTTGGGCACGATTCGTTCTGCCCTGAGCAGTCGACCGGAGGTTGGCTCGTGACCGTTTTACCGCTCGGCGGCGCATGCTGGATCGACGGCATCGAAGTGGATGGCCAGGGTGCTCGGTTCGCGGCCGCAGCAGCCAGGACCGGCGAGCCACTCGGGCCCGAGTTTGCCGATGCTTCGGTTGCGCAGGTAGGTGCCGCCGTGGCCGCTGCTGGTGTCGCGGAGATTCCGTTCGCGGGACTCTCGGCCCAGCGTCGCGCCGCCTTCTTGCGGGCAATCGCGCACGAGTTGGTTGCGGCGGGCGACGAACTGCTCGAGCGGGCGGAACTCGAGACCGCCTTGCCGCGCGCGCGGCTCGTCGCCGAACGCGGACGCACTGTGCTCCAGCTGGAGTTGTTCGCGGCCCTGTTGGAGGACGGTTCGTGGGTGGATGCGCGCTTGGATCGCGCCGACGAAGCGCGACACCCGCAACGCCGACCCGATCTGCGCACGATGTTGGTGCCGATGGGAGCCGTTGCGGTGTTCGGGTCGTCGAACTTTCCCTTTGCCTACTCCGTGGCGGGTGGCGACACGGCTTCGGCCCTCGCGGTCGGCTGTCCGGTAGTGGTCAAGGCGCATCCGATGCACCCCGGAACCAGTGAAGGCGTGGCGCGCGCGATCGTCGCCGCCATGCACACGTGCAAGGTTCCGCTGGGCGCGTTCGGCATGGTGCACGGCAGATCGCACGCGGTCGGGCAAGCGCTTGTTGAGCATTCAGGGATCGCGGCTGTTGGCTTCACCGGGTCCGTTGCTGGTGGCGCCGCGCTGTGTCGACTGGCGAATGCGCGCCCCGTGCCCATTCCGTTGTTCGCGGAGATGGGGTCGATGAATCCCGTCTTTGTGCTGCCAGGGGCGCTGCACGAACGCGGCCCTGCAATCGCGTCCATGGTCGCAGCTTCCGCTTTGCTGGCGTGCGGACAGTTCTGCACGAGTCCAGGGATGGTGCTGTGGTGCGACGGCCCCGGCGCGGATGCCTTCGGTGCCGAACTCGCTGCGGCGTTCGGGCGCGGCAGCAACGGCACGATGGTGCATCCGGATTTGCATTCGAGCTTCGCGCGTGCCAGCGCCGAAGTGCAATCCCTGCACGGAGTCACCGTGAGTGCCAAGTCCGCAGCGGCGCCGACAGACAGCGCCACGGCCGTGGCTGCGGTGTTGCTTCAAACGAACGCAGCGGCGGTGTTGCAGCACGCAAGGTTGCGTCAAGAGATCTACGGCCCGGCAACCGTGGCAGTTCGGTGTCGCAGTCGTGCAGAGATGCTTGCGGTTGCGGCTTCCCTGCACGGGCACCTGACCGCCACCGTGCACGGTACCGATGCCGACTTCGACCAACACGAGGCACTGTTGGCGACGCTTCGTCGTCGCGTCGGACGCCTCGTGCACAACGGAGTGCCGACCGGAGTTGAGGTCACGACCGCCATGCAGCACGGGGGCCCTTGGCCGGCGAGCAGTGACAGCCGTTTCACCGCCGTCGGACCGCGTTCGGTCCTGCGTTGGGTCAGGCCGCACTGCTGGCAGGATGCGCCGATGGCCACCTTGCCGCCGGAGCTGCGCGATGGCAATCCAGCGGGTCTCCTACGCACGGTCGACGGCGTGCTGGCGCGGCACTGACCCCGCGGCAGCGCGGCGGCCCGCTCGCCGAGCGGCGCCTCAGAAGAACAGAGTTACCGGCACCGCCGTGGAAACCGCGCCAGTCAACGAGGCGCGGTTGGTCGAAGCAGCGATTCGCGCCGCCGGCAAGGTGAGCGGTGCGGCAGGGGGCGTCATCATCTGGGTTAGATCGGAGAACACGAGATCGGATGTACCCAGTTCGATCGAGCCAGCCTGGAGGTAGACCCGATAGCCCGAGGGCAGCATGGGCCACTGCAAGCTCGCATCGCAGGTGCCAACCGCATCGTTCTGACCGAGCACGAACCAGTGTTCGGTCGACGTCTGCAGCACACAGGCCGGGCGAAACGGCCACGGCGAGGTGACTTGTCCGACGCCGAACGCCAGATAGCTGTACGAAAGGCCATTGCCGCGATTGGGTACCCCGTTGCGCGCCGCCACGTCGAGTTGCAGAGCGGAGCCGAGGTGCCGCAGGGCCATCGTCGCCGTGGCAGGAGTGGTGCTGCCGAGGGCCGCGCAGCCGCTGCCGGTGCGGAAGCCGGCCTGTTCATTGGTCGTGGTCGAGATCTCGTGCGAGTCGAGGTAGATGCTGAGGCTGCGATCGACCCCAGCCGACGACACGTTGGCGAACATCACGGTATCGACACAGAGAGTCCCTCCGCCCGGCGGCAGCACGAACGGCAGCGCGTAGGGGACGATCAGATCGAAGCTCGTGGCCGGGTCGAGTTGCGGCCTCGCAGTCGCAGGGAAGACCAGCGTCGTGCGCGGCAGTACGACGGTTGCGGCGCCGGCGTTGTCGCTGAATGTTGCAGACGCGGTGGCTGGTGTACGCGGAGACATCGACAGGCTGACTTCGAGTTCGGCGGCGAACCCATCCACAACACCGCGCACTTGTGCGGCATCCCGGCGGAACGCGTGACCGTGCAGCGCGAAGCCTGCCGGCAGGTCCTGATGCAGAAACTGAAACCGCGCGTTGGGTCGCCCGAGTGGGAAGTGTGTGAAGCTGCTCCCCTCCAGTGAGGTTCGATCGGCGGGCGAGACGGCTTGAGGTTGCGCCTGCGCACGCGCGGAACTCGTCGCGAGTGCCGCAGCCAAAGCGAGAGGGACGAGGGCAGTAGGGAGTGGGGAATCGGGATGCAGCAGTCGTGGCATGTGGGTTCTCTCCAGGTGTGTGCACCGACTGGGTGCACTCGTAGAGAGGGAAAGCACCGCTGCATTCCGGCCAGAATTCTGCGCGACTTCGCCATTGCCCTTCTCGAGACCGTCTCTATCATCCGCGGCCCTCGAACTTCGTTCTTTGCGGAGGGAATGGCTGCCCTGCCCCAGAAACCCGCCGATTCGTCGCGCGCGCTCGGCGCCGGGTTGACCTTCGCGGTCACCGTGGCGTTGTTTGCGTTCGGCGGTTCGTGGCTCGATACGAAGCTGTCCACGGGTCCATGGCTCGTTCTCGGCTGCACGTTGCTCGGTGTGGTCGGCGGTGCGATCCATCTGATCACGGAGCTGGCACCAGGCAGCCTGGGCCTGAGCCGTCGCGCCCCTCGCCAAACGCTGAACATCCCAACCGAACTGTCGACGCCCAAACCTGGGTCGCTGCCGCCGGTGAGCCCGCGATCAGCCGACCTGAGCCCGCGATCAGCCGACCTGCCGTCACCCAACCCAAAGCCAGCCAAGCCCCCAACTCCAGCGCCGTGACGCCTGCCACCCAAACCCAAGACCGCACTGCGCCGACTTCTGCCCCGTCGGCCGAAGCCCCGTCGGCCAGAGCCCCGTCGGCCAAAGCCCCGTCGACCGGTTTGACGGCGCCCACCGCTGGGGAAGCGCTGCGGCGGTCCTTGCTCGTCGTCGGAGTGCCGCTGTGCGCTGCCGTCGGCTTGGCTGCGGCAACGGGCCTGATGCACAGTGATCTGATCCCTGCCGCCGCACTTGGTCTCGCCCTAGCTGCGGTCGCCGTCGCGCTCGGCACGTTGTTTCATGCCCGTGCTGCCGGCAAGCACGCAGCGGATAGCGATCCGTTCCTGGCCTCGCAGCGACTGCAGGCAATGCTCGGCGGCTCCTTCGTTGCCAAGTTGTTGGTGTTGGGTGCCGGGTTCGGTGTGCTGGCTTTGCTCGAAGTGAAATTCCCGTTCCTGCTGACGTTTGCCGTCGCCTTCGCGATTGCCGCGTTGTCGCTTCAACTTGCGACTGTGCTGCGCCTCGCTAGCGGGCTCGTCGGTCGCACCCGCGCCACACACCCCTCAACATGACCGGGATCCGCAACCTGCTGCTCGCCTTCGTCGCCGCACTTGGCTGTGCCGCGTTTGCGTCCCCAGTCAAGGCACAGGCCGCGCCCGCAGTCGTGCCGGTATCCGTTCCGCAGGGTGAGGCTGCTGCGACCCACGACCCGGAGGGCCGCACAATGGTGCTGCCCAACGACGCATTCTTCATGCGGCAGTTTGCGCACAGCGTACCGCACCAGATCTGGCCCGCGCACGATGCGGGCAGCGAGCCTGGGCACGTCGACTACTTGGCCTTCTACAACGTGAACCAGTTCCAGTGGGTAGCCATTCTGCTGCTCATGGTGCTGTTCCTTCCGGTGGTCGGCAGTTTCAAGAAGCGGGAAGTGCCCTGGCTCACCCGCGTCCTCCGCGGCTGGTGCCTGTGGATCCGGGACGAGATGGTCTACCCGGTGATGGGAAAAGAGGAGGGCCGTATCTGGGCGCCCTACTTCATCTTCCTGTTCTTCTTCATCGCCGCGATGAACTGCATCGGTCTCGTTCCGAGCATCCCAGCACTCCACTTCGAGACCGGCACGGCCACCGGCACGCCGTTCGTAACGGTGGCGCTCGCCGTTGTGACGCTGGTTCTGATGCTCGGCATGGGCATCAAGAAGAACGGACTCGTCGGCTTCTTCCGCGGCCTCCTGCCGCACGGCCTACCGATCGCGTTGCTGCCGCTGATGTTCGTCATCGAGATTGTCAGCCTCGTCGTCAAGCCGTTCGCGTTGACCATCCGTTTGTTTGCCAACATGCTCGCCGGGCACTTGGTGATTGCCTCGGCGATCGGTCTCGTGTTCTTGTTCGCAAAGATGATGGGCGGTGGACCGCTGTCGTATCTGACGGCGATTCCGGCCTGCGGCCTGGCCGTGTTCATCTTCATCATCGAGGCCTTCGTCACCCTGCTGCAGGCCTACATCTTCACGCTTCTGAGCATCAACTTCGTCTACGCGTCGATGCATCAGGAGCACTGAGCCGTCTCGCTTTCCTAATCCCCACAGTTCGTCACGGAGATCACTACATGCTCGCTTTCTTCCTGGAGTCCACCCTGAGCGATGGCTACGGCATCGGTGCTGGTTTGGCCGCTGGCCTCGCGGCGATCGGCGCTGGTATTGGCATCGGCAAGATCGGTGGTTCGGCCGGTGAGGGCATCGCCCGCCAGCCGGAAGCTGCCGACGCCATCAAGAGCAACGCGATTGTGCTCGCGGCGTTCGTTGAAGGCGTAGCGCTCTTCGCCGCCGTGATCGGCCTCCTTCTCTACACCAAGTAAGCGGGGGATGGCTGTGACTGCCGTCACCGACTTTATTCCCTTCCTCCTCCGCAGTGAGGACGGCAAGGGGCTGGGTGCGCTCCTGGACTTCATTCCGGGCGCGACGATCTGGACGTGGATCGCCTTCCTCGTGGCCTTGCCGGTCATGTGGAAGATGATCTACGGTCCGATCACGAAGGCGCTGGAAGACCGCGACCGCAAGGTTGAGGACGCCATCGCTGCCGCCGAAGTTGCTCGCCAGCAGGCGGAGCAACAGATGGCGCTGGCAAAGGCTGAACTCGACAAGGCGCGGAGCGACAGCAAGCGCATGGTCGAGGAGGCAGTCGCTCGCGCCGAGCGTCAGGCTGCCGAGGCGCAGCGCGTCGCAGAGGAGCGGATGAAGACGCAACAAGCCAAAGCGCTGGCGGAGATCGATGCGCAGAAGCGCGCCGCCGTGCAGGAAATCCGCCAGCAGGCGGTCGACCTCACCATTGCCGCTACCCGCAAGCTCCTGCAGCAAGACGTCAACGACGAAGCCCACCGCCGCATGGTGCGCGACTTCGTCGCTACCGTCGGAGAGCGTCGATGACGCTGCTCGCCAAGCGCTACGCGACGGCTCTGCATCTCGCCGCCAAGGCGGGCAATGCTGTGACGCAGGTCGAAAGTGATCTGCAGAGCATGCACGCCGATCTGAACGATCGGCGCACACAAGCGTTGTTGCAGAGCCCCGACGTGACGAGCGCCGAGCGCTTGCGCGTCGTGCAGAAGCTCGGCGCCGGCCATCACGCGCTGGTGCAGAACCTCCTGCATGTAGTGCTGAGGCGCCGTCGCCAAGACGTTCTGTCGGAGCTGTATCCGGCATATCTGGCCCTGTGCATGCAGGAACGGGGCGAAATCAAAGGTGTGGTGGAGACGCCGCTGCCGCTGGGTTCGGACGACCTGGCGCGCTTGCAGGAGATGGCCCGGAGTCTGACGGGCAAGACCTGCGTGCTGACCGTGCGCGTGCGCCCCGAGTTGCTCGGAGGCGTCCGACTGGTGCTCGCCAACGTGCTCTACGATGGTTCCGTACAGTCCAGTTTGCAGCAGCTCGAGCAGAAGCTGATGCAGACGTCGATTTGATCGCTGCTTGCTGATTCCCTTTCTTCGTTGATGACTCTCACGCACTCTGGGCCCGACGCCGCAGAGCGCTCCGAAAAGCCATGGATCTGAAACCCTCCGAAGTCGCCACTGTCCTGAAGGAAGAGATCGAAGGCTTCCAGGGCAAGATGCAGAAGTCGAGCGTTGGCACCGTGCTGACGGTCGGTGACGGCACTGCCCGTGTGCATGGCCTCGATGACTGCATGATGAGCGAGTTGCTCGACTTCGGGAACGGCGTCTTCGGCGTCGCCCTGAACCTCGAAGAGGACAACGTCGGCGCGGTACTCCTCGGCAGCGACACCAAGATCCAGGAAGGCGGCACGGTGCGGACCACCGGGCGCGTCATCTCGGTGCCCACCGGCCTGCAGATGTGCGGTCGCGTCGTCGACGCCCTCGGGCGCGCGGTCGACGGCAAGGGTGCGATCCAGAGTTCCGAGAGCGACCTTCGCCCGATCGAGGGCCGGTCGCCATCGGTGCCGGAGCGCCAGCCGGTCAGGCAGCCGCTGCAAACGGGCATCAAGGCAATCGACTCGATGATTCCGATCGGCCGCGGACAACGCGAGCTCATCATCGGCGACCGTCAAACCGGCAAGACCGCGTTGATCATCGACACCTTCATAAACCAGAAGCTGACCGGTGGCGGCGATCCGAAGAACAAGGACCAGGTCATCTGCATCTACGTCGCCGTCGGCCAGAAGCAGTCGACAGTGAAGGCGGTGGTAGAGAAGCTCGAGGCCGCTGGCGCGATGCCCTATTGCATCGTCGTCTCGGCCCCAGCTTCGACGGACGCAGCGATGCAGTTCTTGAGCTGCGCCTGCGGCGCCTCGATGGGCGAGCGTCTCCGCGACGAAGGGCGCCACGTCGTCATCGCCTATGACGACCTCTACAAGCAGGCGCTTGCCTATCGTCAGACGATGCTGCTCCTGCGGCGTCCGCCCGGCCGCGAAGCATTCCCTGGCGACGTCTTCAACCTTCACAGCAAACTGCTGGAGCGCGCGGCCAAGATGTCGGACGCCAAGGGTGGCGGCTCGATGACGGCACTGCCGGTCGTCGAGACGCAGGAAGGCGACGTGTCGGCCTACATCCCGACCAACGTGATCTCGATCACGGACGGTCAGATCTTCCTTGAATCCTCGCTGTTCAACGCCGGCCAGCGCCCCGCAGTGAACGCCGGCATCTCGGTGTCGCGCGTCGGTGGTTCCGCCCAGACACCCGCGATGAAGAAGATCGCCGGTGGTCTGCGTATCCAGCTGGCGCAGTTCCGCGAGCTCGCGGCGTTCGCCCAGTTCGGTAGCGATCTCGACAAGGGCACACAGCAGGCGATCACGCGCGGCCAGCGAATGGTCGAGTTGCTGAAGCAGGCTCAGTACCAACCGGTCCCGGTCGAGGAGCAGGTTGCCATCCTCTATGCCGGATCTTCGGGTGCTCTCGACACGGTGCCGCTCAATCGCGTCGCGGCCTTCGAGAAGGGCTACATTGCCCACCTGCGCGCAAACCACCCGGCCATGCTCGAACCACTGCGCACGGCTCAGAAGTGGACGGACGATCTCGCCAAGAAGTTCGACGACGTCTGCACCGCATTCCGCAAGGAGTTCCTCGCCTGAGCGAGGCCGTCGGATCCCGCGTGCAGTTGACCTCGACATCTCGAACCTGACCCATGGCGAACCTCAAAGAACTCCGCGTCCGCATCAAGTCAGTGGCCAGCATCGCGCAGATCACTCGCGCGATGGAAATGGTCGCCTCGATGAAGATGCGCAAGGTGCAGGGTAAGGCGCAGAGCTTTCATCCCTACACCGACGAGATCCGCCGGATGATCGACCGCATCGCCGGGCGCGTGGAGAGCACTGCAGAGTTGCCACTGTTCGCGGTTCGCGAGGTGAAGACGACGGGCATCTTCCTGGTGACTTCTGACCGAGGCCTCTGCGGGTCGTACAACAGCAACATCCTGCTCGAGCTTCGTCGCCTGATCGAATCGATCCAAGCGAAGGAACCTGGCCGCAAGCTGAAGTTCTACGTCTACGGGCGCAAGGGCTACTCGTGGCTCACGCGGCGCGGCTTCGACGTCGAGCGCTTCTTTGCCGAGCCAACGCTCGACAAGGCGACCTTTGACTCCGCCAAGATGGTCGGCGCCGCTCTGGTCGAAGCCTGGCAGAAGGGCGTGGTCGATGAGGTGCGGATCTTCTATTCGCGCTTCGCCTCGATGGTGAAGTTCATCCCGACCTCGGTTCCGTTTTTGCCGGTGGCAGCCATGCCGGCTGGCGCGACCAAGGACCGCAGCGAGTTTGACCTCGAGTTCCTGATGGAACCGGACGCCAACACGGTGCTGAATCGGCTGCTGCCGCGCTACCTCGAGACCGTGGTGTTCGACACGATGCTGCAAGCGCTCACCAGCGAACACAGCAGCCGCCGCATGGCCATGAAGACGGCAACTGATGCTGCCGTCCGAATGAACAAGCAACTCAAGAAGGTCTACAATCGCGCGCGCCAGGAGAACATCACGAAGGAGCTGCTCGACATCGTCGGCGGCGCCTCGGCTGTCTCCTGACCCAAGCCGTAGCCCCTCATTCCTGACCGTATTTCCGACCCCGCACCCGACAGAACGAAGGCAAAGCCGTGACGACCGCGACCCAAGTCCAAGGCAAGATCCTGCAGGTGTTCGGCCCCGTGGTGGACGTCCAGTTCCCCGAAGGCCACACGCCCACGATCTACAATGCGATCACCGTCGTCGACCCCAAGAAGGGCATCGACCTCGTGCTCGAAGTGGCTCAACAACTCGGCAACAGCACCGTGCGCTGCGTGTCGATGTCGACCACCGACGGCATGAGCCGCGGCATGGCGGCGACGGACACCGGGAGCCCGATCTCGGTGCCCGTCGGCGGCGAGACCCGTGGCCGTCTCTTCGACGTGCTGGGTCGCGCTCTCGAAGTCAACGTCGCGCACCCGCGCACCGGCAAGCCGCTGCCTCCGGTCAACGTCAGCCAGCGACTGCCGATCCATCGGGCCGCTCCGAGTTACGATGAGCAGCAGTCGATCAGCGAAGTGTTCGAAACGGGCATCAAGGTCGTAGACCTGCTGTGCCCCTTCGCCAAGGGCGGCAAGATCGGCCTCTTCGGTGGTGCCGGCGTCGGCAAGACCGTGCTCATCCAAGAGCTGATCCGCATCACGGCGGTGGAGAAAGGCGGCTTCTCCGTGTTCTGCGGCGTTGGCGAGCGCACGCGTGAGGGCAACGACCTCTGGCTCGAGATGGCCGAGGCCGAGTACACCGACGGAGCAGGCAACAAGGCGTCGGTTCTCGACAACGCCGTGTTGGTGTTCGGCCAGATGAACGAACCCCCAGGCGCACGCCTTCGCGTGGCGCTGACCGGCCTGACGATGGCCGAGTACTTCCGCGACGTCGAAGGCAAGGACGTGCTCCTGTTCGTCGACAACGTCTTCCGCTTCGTTCAGGCAGGTTCGGAAGTGTCGGCACTCCTGGGTCGC
>CAMBXM010000094.1 GCA_945871815.1 Singulisphaera sp. GP187 | reverse complement strand
ACCGCGAAGGTCTGCAGCGCACCAAAACCAGCGATTGGTTTGCAGATTACCGGGTAGCCGTGCTGCTCGACGAAGACCTCGGCGTCGCGCAGGCTGCTCGCCGCCGCCGAGGCGGCGCACGGGATGCCGCGGGCGCGGAGGAAGGCCTTCATCGCGACCTTGTCACGGCACAACCTGCTGGTCTCGATCGAGAGGCCGGGGAGCGTGTAGGTCTGGCGCAGCAGCGCTGCGGTTTCGACCAGCGGTTCGTCGATGGTCTCCACGCGATCAAAGGTCACGCCGGCAAACGCGGTCGCTGCACGCTGCACGCCGGGCGCGTCGAGCATGTGTGGACAGGGCGCGTAGCCATCGAGCAGTCGCAGCACGTCCTGGCGAACGCGATCCTTCGGCGCCGGTCCAATGCCCCAGACCTTGGCACCAATCGACTTCAGTCCCTGCACGAAGCCGTGGTTGTAGACGTGAGTGTCGGGGGCGAGAAAGAGTACGCGCATCGGCGCCGCATCATGCCGCGAAGGTGCGGCCGAACGAAGTGTGAGTCGCGAGTCAAGGCACGTCGGGTAGCAGTCTGCAACGGCTGCCCGTTCCCCGCCGGGTGCGTGCACTCGTGCCGTCGCGGGGCATGCCACACCTAACCGGTGGCCGGTTGGTGCCGAGACCGGCGGTGTTGGCCCTCGTCGTACACGGCAGCTCCAGGTGCACCCGAGTCGGAGCCAGGGACGGGAGTGGCGGTCGTCGGTCGCGCCGAAAGGGTCTCTGCGTTGATGGCGCGGTCCGCCAACGAGCCATCAGGCCACCGCTCCGCGCGCAACTGCAGGCCAGGCCGACACCGGTCCTGACTGGCTCCTGGACTCAGCGCGCCTTCTTCTGCGGTGGCTCGAACGGGTGTGCGAACGGTTGCGGCGCGAGCCCCGACAGGAGCGTGTTGGTGTTCTGTTCGACGTCCTGGCCGACACCGGCGACCAGAGAGCGCAGCCGTTCCATTTGCGGCAGGCCTCGGAGCAGCGGCAGGGCGTCCGCCTTTTGCAGCAGGAGTTCGCACTGCAGCGCCGCGGTGCGCTGTTGCGTCGCGTCTTGCACCTTGCCGTGGTGGCAGAGCACGACGACCGAGACGAGGTGCTCGATCACTTTGCCCAGACGCTGCAGCGGGATCTGCGCGCGCGTCAGTTCGAGCTGGAACCACAGGTTGATGCCGAGATAGGCAAAGCGCAGCCAGCGAAGGCGGCGCTCGGCGCGGCGGGCGTAGGAGCGCAGTGGTTTCTGCAACAACTGGTAGCGCGGCATCCAGTCCGTCGGCACCAGCAGCAACGGCAGCCGCAGGACTTCGAGCAGCAGGTTGACGACGATCCAGCCAGCGAGCAACCAGAACGAGCCGCGGGTCAGCAGTCGAACCGTGGCCTGCAGCAAACGTCGCGGTTCGGTGAAGAGCGTGAGCGGGGTGAGGCGCAGGAGTCTCTGATCGGCAGGCAACGGCTTGCCATCCGGGCCTTCGTTGATCGACTGGATTACCGACAGCATGCCCGCCATGTAGCGATCGGTGAACGGGCCGGTCACGTCCTTGACCATGCCCATGAGGATCAAATCGTCCTCGCCCTCGACGACGCCAAACACGTGCATGTTGGCGCGCGCGGCGTTGACGCGGGATGTGATGTCGAACGAACGCCCACCGAGCACGCGTTCGCACGCGATCAGCGATTCGAGTGCGGTGCCGGCCGCAGCCGACTTGGTCAGATCCCGCAGGCCGGCGAGGTCGACGCCATCGTGATCCTGCTTCAGCGACAAGTGACTCAGCGCGCGGCTTTGCAATGCGCCGCCGAGCATCTTGCCGAGTGCGAGTCGCGGTAGTTCGTGCTTCACCACGAGCCCACCGACGCCGTCGCGATTGCGCGCGTAGTGGGCGGCGTCGGCCGCAAACATGCGTTGGTAGCCGGCCGCCATCGAGGCCAACATGCAGCGGCCCATCCGCAAGCAGTAGAACAGCACTTCGACGCCGTCGGCCTGGATCTGGCCATCCTTGGCGATCGGCAAGTTCTTGCAGTGGATGCGCGAGTTCCAGTTGGCTTGGAAGGCGTCGACGCCTGACGGCGTGCAGCGGAACTCGAAATCGACGCCGTCGACAGGCGACAGGTCGCGTTCGGGGAGACGGGTGATGAACAGTCCGACCTGTTTGCCGTCCTTGCCGACGCGGGCGACGAGCCCGACGAGCGCGCCGTGCGTCGCGTTGGTGATCCACAGCTTGTTGCGATCACCATCGGCAAACAGGCGAAAGCCGCCGGTCTGCGGATCGGGCTCGACGTAGGCCCGGACCTTCTTGGCGTTGACGCCGATGCCAACCTCGGTGAGGCCGAACGCCATCAACTGGCCCTCGGCGATCATCGGTAGGAACGTGCGTTTCTGCGTGTCCGTGCCATAGGCGAGCAACGAGCCGGCGCCGATCGTCAGTTCGCCGGAGATCTCGACGGCTAGCGCGCCAAGTCCATTGGCGGCGAGGTCCTCTTCGGCGAGGGCCAGTTCGACATACTGGCCGCCGAGGCCGCCGAACTCCGCCGGCACGGTGAAGCCGTAGGCCTTCTCCTTGGCGACGGTGGCGCGCAAGGCGACCGAGAGCTTGCCGTCGGCGGAGAACGCCTCGCCGCGCTGCATGCAGGCGATGGCGGCTTCGACTGCGGCTGCGCCTCGCGGTTCGGCCGCTTGGTGCGCTCGCGCCCCGCTCTGCAGTTCTTCGTTGTCTGGTAGTGGCCCGTAGATCAGGCGCTCGACCAGGCTGCGCTTCTTGGCGCCAAGCCGCAGCGCGGCGTTCTGGGCGGAGTCGTCCAGTGCCGACACGTCGCGCGCGGATTCGGCGTCGCCGGCCGCAGCCAGCGCTTTGGCCGCCGTCGACGGTTTCGAAGCCACGGGAGTGGTTGGGGTCGCAGGGGTAGGAGTCGGCGAGTTCACGGGGCGAACATGGTGCCGCGGGCGCGCGGTCGAGGGAACGGCGAAACTGGCCGACGCACAACGGTCCTTCCGGTGCGCCGCAGCCTGCAGGTTCGTGCTGGCCTCGTGCGCGGATGCTCGCTACCGTTTGCGCCCCAAACCAGGACGCATTCAACCCCGAAGGCTCGATCAAGAGCGAGAGGCAGACCGATGAGTGAAGTGACGACGATCCAGGTCGGGCAGGTAGTGCCCGACTTCTCGATGGACACCTACGAGCCGAGCAAGCAGGACTTCGGCAAGTTCAACTTGGCCGAGACGATGAAGGCCGGCAAGTGGACGGTGCTCGTGTTCTACCCAGCAGACTTCACCTTTGTCTGCGCGACGGAGTTCTCGGCGCTGGCCGAACAACACGCGGCCCTGAAGGCGATCGGTGTCGAGCTCCTGACCGTCAGCACCGACACGAAGTTCACGCATATGGCGTGGCAACGCGACGAGGGCGAGCTGAAGGGCGTCCAGTACGCGATGGCCAGCGATACGACCGGCAAGGTCAGCAAGATGTTCGGTGTCTACATGGCCGAAGCGGGCTTGGCGCTGCGCGGCAGCTTCATCATTGGCCCGGACGGCAAGTTGCACGGCAGCGAGATCAACTTCTTGAACATTGGCCGCAACATGGAAGAGCTGACCCGCAAGGTCAGCGCGTTTGTGCACTTCAGCAAGCTGCCCAGTGAGGCCTGCCCGGCGAAGTGGAAGAAGGCCGGTGACCGCACCCTGAAGCCAGGTGCCAAGCTCGTGGGCAAGGTCCACGAAGCGTTGAAGGGCTGAGCCCGCGCGGTTCGAGCGGGACCGGGGCGATCCCCGCCGTGCTGGTGATCCGGCGCGGCGGCCTCGGCGATACCCTGCTGATGGCGCCGATCTGCGCAGCCGTGCGGCGCGCGGCCTCGGCACGTAGCGCTGCTGCGGTCGATCTGCACTTTGCTGGCGTTGCTGAGTTTGCCGAAGTGTTGGCGATCTACGCGGTGGTGGATCGGGCGATGTCGACCGAGGACCTGGGGCTGTGGGCCCTTGGTCTTGACGACGACCGCGGCGAACGCGCGCGCGCCCGTATGTCGCACTACGCGGCGATCGTCAGCGACGATCCGGTCGTTGCCGCGCACGTTCGGCGCGTGCCGGTAGCGACTTTTGACCCGCGGCCGGCCCGCGACGATGTGCCGCTTGCCCTCCAGATCGCCGCGCAGCTCGATCTGACCGTGGATCTCGGCGAGGCGTCACTGACGACCCGACGGTTGGCTGCGGCCGCGACGCCGCACCGACCGATCGTGTTGGCCCCTGGCAGCGGCGGCCTGCTGAAGTGCTGGCCCAGGACTCGGTGGCTCGAACTGGCAGCCTTGTTGCTCGCTGCGGGTCGCGCGATCGAAATCGTGGTGGGACCAACCGAGTGCGACCGCGACGACCCTAGGCACTGGGGCTTTGCACCGACCGCGACGTGGCTCACAGACATGCCGTGCACTTTGCTGGCGCGGCGACTCGAGGGAGCGGCCGCATTCGTTGGCAACGACAGCGGTACCACGCACCTGGCGGCGATGCTCTCGGTGCCGACGGTCGCGCTGTTCGGACCGAGCGAGAGTCGGGTCTACCGACCTCAAGGTGCGCAGGTGGCCGTCGTCGGTCGGAGGACAGAAGGTCCTCCGAACGTGCGCGTGGCAGAGGTGCTGGCCGCGCTCGATGCGGTCATGGTCTAACAGGCTGTCTTTGGTCCGCCGCGTCATGGTCGGCAGCCGGCGCCGGTGGAGAGTGCCGAAAGCACGCGGCGCAAGGGCAGAGCCTCGACGAATCTCCGCCGACGGCGCGCGCTTCCCCGCAGTCGGTCCTCGTTCCGCGCCGCCTACTTCTGCGGACTGCCGCCGCCAACGGTCGCTTGCAGGAACGAAAGGCGGTCCGCCGCTTCGTCGATCAACTTGCCTACCGGCGTGCCTGCACCGTGGCCGGCGCTGGTCTCCACGCGCAGCAGCACCGGCGAGCTGCCGGCCTGTGCGGCCTGGAGTGCGGCGGCAAACTTGTAGCTGTGCCCCGGCAGTACGCGGTCGTCGTGATCGCCGGTCATGACCATCACCGCCGGATACGAGACCCCCGGTTCGATGTTGTGCAACGGCGAGTAGTTGTAGAGCCACGCAAACTGGTCCTTGTCGTCGCTGCGGCCGTACTCGCTGGCCCAGGCCCAGCCGATGGTGAACTGGTGGTAGCGCAACATGTCGAGGACGCCGACCTCGGGGATCGCCGCCGCGAACAGCTCGGGTCGCTGCACGAGGCAGGCGCCCACCAAGAGGCCGCCGTTGCTGCCGCCGCCGATCGCGAGGTGGGACTTCTCCGTGTAGCGGTTCCGCACCAGGAACTCGGCGCAGGCCGTGAAGTCGTCAAAGACATTCTGCTTCTTGCTCAGCATGCCCTGTTGGTGCCAGTCCTCGCCGAACTCGCCGCCGCCGCGCAACACGGCCTGCGCATAGATGCCGCCGCGTTCACAGAAGACGAAGTTGCCAACGCGGAACGATGGTGTCACCGAGATGCCAAAGCCGCCGTAGCCGTAGAGGTAGCACGGCGCCGAGCCGTCGAGGCGTAGGCCGCGCTGGTGCGTCAAGAACATGCACAAGCGCGTGCCGTCCTTCGACTGCAAGAACACCCGTTGCGTGACCAAGTCGTCGCTGCGTCCTCGAAAGGCCGGGATGCGGCACGGGGCCAGCGTCTTGTCCGCGACGGCAAGGCGGTAGATGGTCGGCGGCGCGATGAATGTCGTGAACGTGAAGTACGCGTCGGTGTCGCTGGCTGCCCCGGTCAAGCTCGCAACGGTGCCGACGCCCGGCAACTCGATCGCTCCGCGTGCCTCGCCGGTGGCCGTGAAAAGGCGCACGGCGCTGCTCGCGTTGTCGAGGTAGTGGCAGACGAATTGCCGGCCGCAGAACACCGCATCCTGCAGCGTCGCCGAGCTCTGAGGGACCAGCTCCGAGAGCGAGTCTTGCGGCGTGTTGCGATTGAGGGCAACGATGCGGCCGCGTGGCGCGTCCTTGTCGGTGCGGAAGAAGAACGTGTCGCCATCGTTGCCGAGGAAGTTCCAGTTGGCCTCCGGCTCCATCCACAGCGCTTGCACGGTCATTGGGTCCTGATCGAGATCGACGTAGGCCACGCGATTCTTGCGCGACGTGCCTTCGGAGATGCCGATCAGCAAGAACCGCCCGTCGTCGGTGACACGTGGCCCAAAACCGAAATCCGGTTGGTCGGGGCGTTCATAGATCACTCGATCCTCGTGCTGCTCGGTTCCGACCTTGTGGTAGCAAAGCTGTGGTTGCTTGTTCGGCGCTTGGAACGTCTCCCCAGCCTTGGGTTCCGCGTAGCGCTGGTAGAAGAAGCCCGCACTGTCTCTCGTCCAACTCGCGCCGCTGAACTTCGACCACTGGACCTCGTCGGGCAGCTTCTGCTTGCTGGCTACGTCGAGGACGTGGAAGGTGCGCCAATCGCTGCCGCTCTGGCTCGTGCCATAGGCGATCTTGCTGCCGTCGTGCGCGATCGCGAGGCCGCTGATCGCCAGGGTGCCGTCCGCGCTCAACGTGTTGGGATCGAGCAGCACCTCCCCTTCCAGCTTCGGATCGGCGCTTGTGTAGAGCACGGCCTGGTTCTGCAGTCCGTCGTTCTTCCACCAGAACCAACGCTCGCCGCGACGGATGGGTGGTTCGTAGCGCGCGTAGTTCCAGAGTTCGGCAAGGCGTGCCCGTACTGCCGCCCGCTCCGGGATCGCATCGAGGAAGGCTCGGCTGGCGCGGTTCTGTGCCGCGGCAAACTCCTGCACCTCCTCGCCGTCCTGATCCTCGAGCCAGCGATACGGGTCCTGCACCTGCGTGCCGTGGTAGTCGTCGACGACGTTCTCGCGGCGCACGGAGGGCGGCGCGAAGGTCGTGGGTCCCCCGTTGTTGGTGGCCTCGGGGCTGCCCTCGCAGGCTGCGAACAGCAGAAGGATGGCGAACAGGGTAGAGGCGCGCATCCGCGCACGATACGTCGCGACCCACCGATGCGCGATGGCAGGCACCGCGGCCATCGGCTACGGTCGCCATCGTGATGTCCCTTTCTCGCGAGCTCCGCATTGCCTTCGTCGCTGTGTGCTTCGTGGTGCTGGTCTACTTTGTTCTTGGCTCCTGCTTGCCCAACACCTGGAGCGTGCAGTCGCAGCAGGTCGTGCCGGGAGCCCCCGAGCGGGTGTTGCCGATGTTGTCCGACTTCCATAGTTGGCAGCAGTGGACGACCGTTGCTGGTACCACGCGCAGCGACACCAAGGTCGAGGTCGAAGGCGACAAGGGAACGGTCGGGCACCTGCTCCGCTGGCGCTCGGATGCCAACGAGGCGGCGCTGCGCCTCGCCGTCGTGCGCAGCGATGGCGTCGACTATGAGTTCTTGAGCCGCCTCGGCAAGGACTCCGAACTGCGCGTGCGTGGTCGGGGTACGTTGACGGCGGTGGCCACCGATGGCGGCAGCACGGTCACGTGGCGCGACGAGAGCATGCTCGACGGGCTGACCGAGCGTTGGTTTGCGTGGTTTGGCGCGCAGCAGGAAACGGCGCGTCAGTTCCAGGAAGCAAGTCTCTCCAAGCTGCGCCTGCAGCTCGAAGCGAAGTGAGGCAGCGAGCGGGGTTGGCGCTCTGGCTCGCCCTGCTGTTGCCCGCGTGCGCGGTGCGGCCCGAGGCCGCCGTGAGTTCGCGCTTTGCGTTGTTCGTGCTCGGCACGGCGCAGGACGGCGGGATGCCGCACCTTGGCTGCGACCGGCAGTGCTGTAGCGAGGCGCGGCGCACCGGGCGCACGCTGCATCCGGCGAGCCTTGGTGTCGTCGACCGCGAGAGTGGCGCGTTGCTGCTGATCGAAGCGACGCCGAGGATCGAAGAGCAACTGGCCCTATTCCACCGCCTTGCCGGAACTACCGGCCGCGGCCGCCAGCCGGTCGACGCCGTGCTGTTGACCCACGCTCACATCGGCCACTACCTCGGACTCGCGCTGTTTGGCCGCGAGGTCGCGGCGAGCCGCGGCGTTGCGACGCACTGCTCGCAACGCATGGCGGCGTTCCTGACCGCGAACGGGCCGTGGAAACAGCTGGTGGAACTGGGCCAGCTTGCACTCCACCCGTTTGCACCCGGGGTCGCGATCGAGCCGCTACCAGGACTCTTGGTGCTGACGTTCTCCGTGCCGCACCGCGACGAGTTCTCCGACACGATGGCCTACGTGCTGGTGGGGCCCAGACGGCGGGTTCTGTTCGTCCCGGATGTCGATGCGTGGGACCGTGCCCCAGGACTCCTGCAGCAACTCATGCACGGAGTCGATGTCGCCTACATCGATGGCACCTTCTACGACGGACGCGAGTTGCCCGAGCGCGACCTCGCCGAGATCCGCCATCCGCTGATGACCGACACCATGGCGCGCTTGGAGACGACGGCAGCGGCGAAGGGCGGCTGCGTGCGCTTCCTCCATTGCAATCACACGAACCCGGTGCTGCACGACGAAGTGCTGCGCGCCGCGATCGAGCGGCGAGGGTTTGGGCTGGCGCAACTTGGCGAAGGCGTCGAGCTGTGACCAGGAGCTCCGGTACTCGCTACGGCGTGATGACCGCGCCGACCCAGTTGAACACGCGATCTTCGACGAACGGGCCGATCGGAGCCGTGAGTCCGCTGAAGTAGAGCGGCAGGCCGATCAAGAACGACAGCGGCGGCACGTCGACGAACGGACTGGCGCGGCCGGCGGCATCGAGGGTGCCGAGGAAGCCGCCGAACACCGGGGTCGCGGGATCGAGGCTCGCGTCGATCAGGAACGAGTACTGCAGCGGCAGGAGGCCGCCGCCAGGGAGTGCGATGCCAGGGGCTCGCGCATAGCTGCACAGCGTCAGGTAGAGCTCGTTGGGGTCGGCGGGTGCGTCGATCTGCAGTTGCAGCCGCTGGCCGAGCGCAACGGTCGGCGGGCACGAGATCGGCAACGGGTCGAGTACGAACAACAGGGCTCGGCGCATCACTTCGGCACGCACGGCGGCGTCGGTGATGGTCTCGAACGGGAAACCGAGTGTCAGCACGCGGGCATTGCCCTGGCTGCGTTGCACTCCGGCCACCAGCCCGTTGCCGTAGCACAAGCACACGGTGCTCTGGGCCGAGAACGGCGCGAGCACGTCGGGGAAGTCGACGTCGTAGGCGCCAAAGGTGCCGTTGTCGAACTGCGCCGCGGCGAGCCCCTGGAAGATCGAACCGGCGACGCCGGCCTGCAGGGTGTAGACCCCGGAGTCGTCGCTCACGTAGCTGACCCCGAGTTGGTTGTTCAAGAACGCGCGGTCGCTGACGGAGCCCTGGGCATCGAGGTCCCAGCCGATCTCGGCGCCGCTGCAGAACAGCCGACCGCCAACATTGAGGTAGCCCGTGAGCAGGAACTGCTCCGTCGCGTCGAACGACTCGTCGGTGGTGCTCTCTTCCCCCGAGGCCCAGATCACGGCTCGGTAGTTGGCGAGCAGCACTTGCCCGGTGCGCACCGCGTCATTGGTGCACGCGTCAAAACCCACAGAGAACGGGGCGCCGCGAATCGCCTGGCCAAAACGCGCGAGGAAGTCCTTGGTGTTGGCGCGCACTGGCACCTGGCGGCTCAAGCGGTCAAAGCCCTGCACGAGCAACACCTGTGCTTGTCCCAAGTGGTCGGTGCCGGCGGTCAGGACTTCGGTCGGCACGCTTTGGCCGGAGACGTTCTGGGCGCGCACCCGGAAAGACACCATCGCGTCGAACGGCAGCGCCCCCGTGGACCACGTTGTGGTGCCGGTGACCGTCGCTGCTGGTACGAACCCCTTGCCATCTGGGGACCACTCGACGATGTAGCTCGTCGCGTTCGCGGCGGCGTTCCAACTGACGCGCAGACCGCGCGCGCCGTCTTGGAGCACGCGCAGCGAGATCGGCGGTTCGGGTGGGAAAACGGCTGCAGGCTGGAAGTAGCGCAGCACGCCGCGCGCAATGGCGCGACCGGCGGTGTAGCGGAAGCGCGGGTCGTGGATCGCGTTGAGGTCGAGGGAGCCGACGGTGTCGTGGAACGCGAGCTCGATCAGCACGCCGGGCATCGTGGTCAGCTCGCGCACTTCGCCAAAGTTGGCCGACAGCTGGCCGCGGTCCGTCCAGGTGGGAGCGTAGTCGGCACGTACGTCGGCGACGATCTGCGTGTGAATGCGCGACCGCAGGGTGGTAGAGCCCGCACTCGGGGCCGTGTCGTGGATGTAGGTCGAGGTGCCCGCACCACCACCGGCATTCGTGTGCAAGGAGAGGTAGGCGTCGGCGCTGCGCCATTCGGCAAAGCGCGGTCGGCAGGTCACGTCGTCATCGTTGTCCTGACCACCAGCCGTGTTGTCCCACACGGTGCTGGGGGCGCCGTTGTACTGGGCCCAGTAGCGCGAGGCCTCGCGCCAGCGTGCTTGACCGCTCGTGCCAGTCCCGCGGACGAGCGAGCCATTGCCGGCACCGACGCGCACGGCATCGGCAATGACGACGCTGCCGTTGCTGCTCTGGTTGTCGAGCACGATCTGGGCCGGCAGTGCGGCGGCAAAGGCGTAGTCCCCGAGCCAGACCCAAGTGCGATCGTCCACCGTCTGATCGACTTCGTGCACCGTGGTGCCGCCAGTGTGCACTACCGAGTAGCGCGCGGCGGTGCTGCGGTTGACCCCGGCACGGAAGTAGACGTAGACCGGGTAGACGCCATCGCGCGGGACGCTGAGGGTCCAGGTCGCCGTCGCCGTCGGCACCGCTGTGATGCTGGCAAAGCGATAGCTGAGGCCGTTGTAGCCAGACGATGCCGACAGACTGAAGCCGCCCGACTCGCTGTATAGGGGCGCTCCATTGTCATTGTCGCCGATCACTTCACTGCTGATCTCGCCGTGCTCGCGGCACAGAACGATGTCGGCACCGAGGTTCTGCAACATCGGGATCACGAAGTCGTTGCAGATCTCGGCGGTGTGGAGGTCTTCGACCGTGCCGTCGATGAAGCCGCGCTGCGTGGTCCAACCAAACGTGCTGTGCCAGTAGTAGCCATGGCCCGGCGAGATCGCGATGCGCACACCCGACAGCGCCCCGATCTGCCCGACGACGCGCGCCTGCGGGGCGGCGCTGGGTTCTGCGATGGCGGCGGTTGGACCTCGCCGCAGTCGCTGGGTCAGGTCGCGCTCCTCGCCGTCTTTGTGGATGTGCAAGTGCACGGTCGTGATCGCCAGCCCTTGTTGCGCGGCAGTGTCGAAGGCGCTCTTCGTCAGTTGTTCGATGGCAGCCTCGATGCGACCCGACGCGGCTGCGAGCAGCAGCACTTCGTCGAACACCAACACGAGTGCGTGGCCCTCGTGCCGCACCTGCAGCAAGGTCGTGCCCGGCGGCACGGCGCTCTCGAGGCCCTGCGCTCGTTCGTGCGGGGTGGGACCTCTGCACAAGCGTTCGATCGCGGCGCGGACGTCGAGGTCGAGTGGCGTTGCGCGCACGAGATCGCCCTGCCGCAAGAACAGCGCACCCTGCGCCGGCAGCGCGCCGAGCAGCATCAGGGTCGCGATGGCGGTCAGTAGGCGCAAAGACAGCATCGGCATGAGGCGCGTCATCCTAGCGGCGGGCGCGCCCGAGTGCCGAGAGTGGCTGCTGGCGCCACGTCACTTGGTCGGGGTCAGGGTGACCACTTCGCTTGCCGTGATCCGGCCTGCGTGCAACACGAGCGCTTGACCGTGCACGGCAAACGGCAGCCGTCCCAGCCCTGGAATCACGAACTCGAGACGGCCGTCGACGGCCTTGCCGGTTGCGACCAGCACGCCGTCGTCGAGCATGGGCGGCAGATCGAGCAGGAAGTGCCGCAGCGTCGGCGACGGCGACAGCAACAGCCCGCCGAAGAACTCGGTTGGACCAGCGATCGTCGCGGCGAGGTCCTTGCCCGCAGCCGCGAGAGCCAGTTCGGGGAACACCGTGGCGGGCTTGGGCGCTGGCACCTGGATCCCAGGCTCGGAGGCGAACGTGGGTCGAAGCCGTGCGACCTCTTGCGCAGCAGCGGACGAGGCGAGGATCGCGAGCAGGAGGCGGGACAGGGGGACTTGGAAGAACTTCATGATCAGCGGGCTCCGTGGTTGGGGTCGGGTTGGGTTGAGGTCTGGGTGGTCCGAAATGGGTCGGATGGTTGACTAGGGGAACCAGCGGCGGCAGCGCAGGTCCGGCGCTACCAAATCCCCGAGCGGGGAACGATCAACCGCGCGGGCTAGCTGCCCCGCGGTCACGGGATCACCAGCTCCGTGCTCGGCGTGGCGCGGAGTTCACTGCCAAACAGCAGCGCCTGGCCGTGGACCAACACGCTGTGCAGGCCCTTCGTTGGCAGCATGAATGTCAACTGCCCGGCGGCAGACAGGCCGTAGGCGGCGACGATGCCGTGCAGGAGCAGCGGCGGCAGCCCCGGTAGGAGCTTGGCCTCGTCGGCCTCGAACGCGAGTACGAGCACCCCGAGGTAGTCACCATCGGCGCGAACCTCTGCGACGAGGTCGTGGTCGATCGCCTGCATCAGGACGATCGGGGGCGTCTGCTTCTGCTGTGCCATGGCAGTCGGGCAGAGCAAGGAAACGCAGAGGGTCGAGAGAGCAGTCAGGGTCGCGAGGTTCACGGTTCGGCTCCTTGTGGAGAGGTGTGGGGACACCTGCCTCAGGGGAGACGACGTGATCACCGCAGCCGACGCAGCAAGATCGGTGCGCGCGAAGCAACCAGCGCGGCGAGCGTGCTCAGTAGAGCAGCCAGCGACGCATCGACGACCACCAGTCCGTGGGGGCTGCGGCGAGCGCGTCGAGGCGGGTCCACGGTCCGGATTCTTCGACCCACTGCCGCACGTCGCCGGTGCCGCAGAGGATGTCGATCGGGGTCAGCTCGTTCTCGTACTCGTACGGCGGCTGCCGCCACTTCGACTCTGTGGGCCACAACTCCTGCACGGCGCGCAGCAGTGCCAGCGTCGTGCGGTAGGGCCGGAAGGTGTGCGCATCGGTGACGTGCAGCCAGAAGCCGCGGCAGGTCTCGCCGCGCCATTTGTGGAAGGTCGGCTCGAACTCCACCGGCCGCAGCGTCACGCCCTCGAGGTCGCGCGGCGCCAAGATCGCGAGCAACTGGTACGGGTCGACGAACGGCGCGCCCCATTGCTCGAAGGGTGTCGTCGTGCCGCGGCCTTCGGACAGGTTGGTGCCTTCGAGCAGCACCTGACCAGGGTAGACCTGCACGCCTTCAAGGCGCGGCAGGTTTGGCGACGGTGGCACGAAGACGCGGCCCGTGTCCTTCCACAGCATCGACCGGGACCAACCGTGCATGGCTTGCACGTGCACCTCGGCGCCGATGCCGAGTTGGTCGTTGACGCAGCGTGTGAGTTCGCCCAGCGTCAAGCCATGGCGCATCGGGATCGAGGCGAGGCCGACGAAGCTGCGGTAGCGGAGATCGAGAGCCGGGCCTTCGACCAACTCGCCGCCCAGCGGGTTCGGGCGGTCGAGCACGAGCACCGGGATGCCCTTCTGCACGCACGCCTCGAGGCAGTGCACGATGGTCCAGATCCAGGTGTAGACGCGCGTGCCGACGTCTTGCAGGTCGATGACCAAGAGGTCGAGGCCGTCGAGCATTTGCTGCGACGGTCGCCGCGTCTCGGAGTAGAGGCTGTGAATCGGGAGATGCAGGCGCGGGTGCGTGCCGTGCCCCGTTTCGATCATGTTGTCCTGCTGCGTCGACCACAGGCCATGTTGCGGCGAAAACAACTTCTGCAGTCGGTTGGGATAGCGCCCGTGCAGCAGGTCGGCAGCGTGGCGAAAGGTCCGATCCACCGAGGCCTGGTTGCTGAGGAGGCCGAAGCCGCGGCTGTTGCGGATCGGGTCCGGGGTCGCATCGAGCGCGAGTTCGAGGCCAAGGGTTACCGGCATGATGTGGTCCTCAGGGGTAGAGCAAGTACTGCTTGCGCCGCATGCGGAAGACCTCGAGGTCCTGCTGCCAGGACTTGGCGATTGCCGTCGCCGACTCGCCCTTCAGCACAGCTGCCTCGGTGCCCACAGACTTCAACAACCAGTTGAGCTTGTCGGTCTTCCAGTCGTCCGGGTGCAGAAAGCGCAGGGCGCCGGCGATGGCGATGCCGGTGAGAACCGGTTCGAAGGTCTTCCAGTCGGTCACTGCGATCTGGATGCCGCTGCATTCCTTGCCCTCGAACTTGCTCGCCGATGGTGTGAAGCGAATCGGTACGAAGGCAACGCCGGCCAGGTTCTGGTCGCGCAGGACCGCGGCGAGGCGGCCACCGTCGCACCACGGTGCGCCGAGGCGTTCGAACGGGGTGTCCGTACCGCGACCAACCGACAGGTTCGTACCTTCGAGCAGGCCGATGCCGGGATAGAGCAGCGCCTCTGTCAGGCTGCGCATGTTGGGCGATGGGTCGATCCAGCGGAGACCCGTGCGGTCAAAGGTGTCGCCGCGCGCCCAGCCCTCGCAGGCGATCACTTGGGCATCGACCCGAATCCCGCGTTCGCCTTGGAACATCCGCATCAGCTCGCCCGCACTCATGCCGTGGCGCACGGGGATGCGGTGCCAGCCGATGAACGACTCGGTGCCCTGGTCGAGGATCGGGCCGGCCATGGCGAGTCCGCCGATGGGATTGGGGCGGTCGAGCACGACGAAGCGCAGTTGGTGATCCGCCGCCGCTTCGAGGCAGTTCCCCATGGTCGAGACGTAGGTGTAGAACCGGCAGCCGATGTCTTGGATGTCGAACACCAACGTGTCGACGTCCTTCAGCATCGCCTCAGTGGGCTTGCGCGTCTCGCCGTAGAGCGACCAGACCGGCAACCCGGTGGTCGCATCGCGATCGTGACCGATCCCGTCGCGATCGAGTTTGCCCTGCAGTCCGTGCTCTGGTGAGAAGATCGCGCGCAGCGTCACGCCGGGCAGCGCCTTCAGCACGTCGATGGTGCGGCGGCCGTCGCCGGCGATGCCGGTGTGGTTGGTGATGAGGCCGACGTTGCAGCCTTGCAGTTGCTTGCCCTGGTCGCGCGCCAGTACGTCGATGCCGGTGAGTACCTGCGCGCTGAGCGGCAGCGCGCACCAGAAGAACAATCCAAAACAGCGCAGGTGTGTCATGGCGCCGGGCGAGGAGGGAA
>CAMBXM010000093.1 GCA_945871815.1 Singulisphaera sp. GP187 | reverse complement strand
CGATGCCGGTGTTGCTGCCCTGGGTTGCTGTTGCTGGCGCTTCGTGTCGTCCAGGATCCTGCCCACGGCCCGCTGGATCGCCCAGCACAGCCGCCGCGAACCTCCGCCGACGCCCGGTTCGGGCAAGGGGCAACCGGTCCCGCGCCTGGCGTCAACTGCGCGTGCTGCAGTCCACTTGCCAGGTCCCCGGTCGGTTCGCGACTTCCGTGAACGTGAACCCCACCGGCAAGAAGCGTTCGATCAGCCGTGCGTTGGTCGTGCAGTGCAGCGTCGGCCTGACGGAGCGGAAGGCGCCACTGCCGGCGAGCGCCATCGGCACAAGCAGCTGATCGGCGAGGTAGGGTCCCACCGGTACATCCGCAGACCCCAGCATCAGTGCTTCGGTGGCGATGCGGTCGGCGAGCTGCTCGGCCGGCACGCCGCGCTCTCCGAACGCACACAGGACTTCGCACAAGGTGTCGTGCGGCAACTCCAGTAGCAGCACATTGGCCGGATCCTCGGCGTCGACGCGCTCGAGCGCCGTGTCGTCGAAACTGAGGTGGGTGCGCGAGAGTCGCGACAGCAGATGGTCCAGTTCGCGTTCGCCGATCTCGGTTGGCAGCTTCGACATCAACACGCGCGCGCGCCACGGCCGGGGATTTCTGCGTTCGAGCAGTTGCAGCGGCCTGAGCTGGTACGCCGGCTCGATGGTCGCGGACAACATGCCGCCACCGACGGGGTAGAAGCCGTGCCGCAGCAGTTGCAACTCGATGTTCGCACCCATGCCTTGCAGGGCCGGAGCATAGGCGCGCTGGACGAAGTCGAACGGCGGCGCCATCGGGTTGTGCGTGCCGCCGTTGATCACCACGGTCGAGGTTGCGTTCGCACGCAGCAGGGCTGGAAGCACGGTCTGGAGCACGAGTGTGGTGCTGCCGGCGGTTCCGACCGAGAACGTGTACGAGCCGGCGCGGATGCCTTGCGGGGCAAACGTAAGGGCCGTCGATCCGATGGCGGCGCCGTGCACGTCCGCCGCGCCAATGGCCGTTGCAGCCTGTACGCAGGTCAGGTGCTGGCGCTGCAGGCCGGGGTTCTTGCGGCGACCGCGGATGCCGTCGAGGTGGATGGGCGTACCGGTCAGAAGTGACAGCGTCAGTGCCGTTCGCAGTACCTGGCCACCGCCTTCTCCTTCCGTTCCATCGATGTGCAACATCGTCGTGCCCTCAGTCCGCCGTACGCGTGTTGTCTGCCCGCTCGAATCTGCCACTGTCGACGACCGCGCCGCGAACCCCCGAGCAGTTCGAGACCCCCATGCAGTCGCAGTCCACAAGACCGGTCATCGACGCGGCGCACTCTAGCGCGTCGAGGGGGCCGGGCCACGTTTGCCGTGGACCTTCGCGGCGGCCAGAGAGCCTTCGATGACACGGGTGTCTCAGGCGTGCCGTATCGCGCCTTCGGCCAGACGGTCGACATCGAGGCATGAACATCCGCGTCTTGATCGCTGCTGCGGCGTTGCTGCCGCTGCTGTCGGTGGGTCTTGTGGTGGTGCCAGGAAGGGCCACGGAGCGCTGGCGCGAGATGACGCAGTGGGCTCTGCGCAGCGAGCTCGACTGGAAGGAGCGCGACTTCACGAGAACTCCGCTGTTCGGCGAGTCTGTTGCGGGGTCGGCCTTCGAGGTCTACCCGCGGGCCATCGAACAAGCCAAGGAGCTGGGCCGCGACGACACGACCTTGCTGCGCGATCTGCGACTACACAGCGACCGTGTGACGATCGCGGCAGCCGCAGCGTTCGAAGTCCGCTGGCAGACACCGATCACCACGATGCAGGCGGGCGCGCACAAGAGCGACGCCCGGCCGGCGGTGCAGTGGAAACACGGAATCAACGCCAACCAGACCCATCTGATGCCCGCGCGTGATTTGGTCAACGCCTGCCTGATCGTCGCTCGTCGTCATTGTGCGTCCGGCAACTCGACCGCGGGGCTCGAGCTCCTCCTCGACGCCGCGACGTTTGCGAGTGATCTGCAGCAGTCGCCCGTGATCGTCGACCAGATGGTCGCTAGTTCGCTGCTGGCGATCGTGGTGATGGAAGCCCTTGGCGAGGACGTGTTGCGCCAACTCTCCGCCCGCGAGCTCGGCGTCCTGGAGCAAGCGCTGGAACGGCTCGACGAGCGCTGCCGCCCGGGCTTTGACGGTCGCGGCGAAGCGTTGCTGTTGGCCAACACGCTGCAGAAGGGCGCCGTCGGCGAACCGCCAGCGGCAGAGTCGCTGGAGCTGACCAAGACCAGCTGGCACTACGGGTGGTCCAAACGCTGGGCGGCCGCTGATTCGGTGATGCTGCTGGTGGATGTCTGCGAGGCGTTGGTGCAGGGGTCGGAACTGGCTTGGCCGCAGCGCGAACAGCTGCTGGCGACGCAGCGGGCGCGGCTCTCTACGGACGGCGGTTCGCTGCTGGTAGGCTGGAGCGAGACCTTGCTGGGCGGCGAGCGGACGCTGCGCACCGTGCGCACGCATTTGCGGCTGCTGCGCATGGCGGTCACGTATCGACGGACGGGTACGGCATTGCCGCTGCAGGACCCGTTCGGCGACGGGTTGCTGCTCCAGGAGCCCCGGGCTGGTGGGGCACGATTCTGGTCGCGCGGCGGCAGCGAGGCCCAGCCGCTCGAACGCACGACGACACGGCGCTGAAGTTCTGCTCGCCGGCTGGTAACGTCCGCGGCGATGAACGACGCCGTCCTGCGTGCCACGATCGAAGAGAGCATCGCGACCAAGCAACGCCTGCTGCAGCACTGTCTCCCGAGCATTCGCGCGCTGTGCGATCGCGCGATCGCCGTACTGAAGTCGGGCGGCAAGATCATGCTGTGTGGCAACGGCGGTTCGTCGTGCGATGCCGCGCATGCTGCCGGAGAACTGGTCGGTTGGTTCGAGAAGAAGCAGCGACGCGCCTACGCCGCGCTCGCACTTGGGCACTCGGTGCCAAACCTCACGGCGATTGGCAACGACGCTGGCTACGAGCACGTGTTCTCGCGCGAGGTGCAAGCGCTAGGCCGCCCAGGCGACCTTCTGATCGGCATCACCACGAGCGGCGGCAGCAAGAACGTCGTCGCCGCGATGCAAGCCGCGAAGCAAATGGGCATCACCACCGCCGTGATGTGTGGCGAGAAGCGTGGCGCGGCAGTCGAGCTCGCGGACATTGCAGTGCAGGTGCCGTCGGCCAACACCGCGCGAATCCAAGAATCTCATCTGGTCGTCGTGCACCTCTTGTGTGCGGCGGTCGAGGAAGCGATGCCCGCATGAAGTTCGCAGCACTTGTCGTCGCGCTACTCTGCGCGCTCCCGCAGATCGCCACGCTCCGCGCCCAGCAAGGCGGTGAGCCGGACAGCAAGAAGGCCGTGAACGGCAACAAGGCGGACGCCACGCCCGAGGCTGCGACGAAGCCGATCCGCTTCACGAAGTTCCCGGTGCCCGAAGCGACCCCGCTCGACGCCGACATCGCCGTGGAGCGCGCGGTTGTGCGTCTGCTGCAACTGAAGGAGGGCGACGGTGACCAGTGGCCCTACGAAGGCGTCTATCGCGAGGACCGTGGTCAGCTGCCGGTCGGCTACCGCGTCGGCGGCACGGCGATCGTGTGTCTGTCGCTGCTTGCGGCCAAGGGCTATGCAGGCGATGCCGCCCGCCAGAAGGCGGTCGCGGCCGGCGTCGGGTTCGTGCTGAAGACCCTCGACGAACCGCGGATGTCGCTCGAGTTCATCGGCAACTACGACGTGCGTGGCTGGGGCCACATCTACGCACTGCAGTTGTTCCTGAGCCTAGAGGGAGCGAAGGCCGTGCCGACGGAGTGCGCGGCAACAGTCGAGGCCAAGACCAAGTGGCTCGTGAAGGCGTTGTGCGAGTCGGCTATCCCCGAGGCCGGTGGCTGGAACTACTCGCGGCGTGCCGGCTACGAGAGTCCGCGCAACACCGCCTCGACGTTCATGACGGCGCCGGCTCTCCAGGCACTGTTCTTGGCCAAGGCCCGCGGCCATGCCGTTGACGACAGAGTCATCGCGCAGGCGCTGGCAGCACTCGAACGTTCGCGCAGCGCGCCCGGCGCCTATGGCTACGGTGCGGCACTGAAGAGCCAGAACGACGTCGAGGAGGAAAGGCTGACGATGATGGACAAGGTCGGCAGCAGCGCATCGCGCGCGGCTCTGGTCGAGACCACGCTGCAGCTCGCGGGGCGCGGCGATGCCGCACGCCTGCGGCGGTCAGTCGATTGGTTCTTTGCGCACTGGGATGACCTCGCGGTGCGGAAGAGTCAGCAAGGGACCCACATCCAGCCCTTCGGTATCGCGCCGTACTACTTCCTGTTCGGGCACGTGTATGCCGCACAGGCGATCGAGATGCTGCCCGATGGCGAGGACAAGGATGCGTTGCGCACGCGCATGCGCGCATTCCTTGCGCGTTCGATGGATCAAGACGGCACCTGGAACGACCGCCAGTTCGACCGCTCCGCCGGCTACGGCACGGCGATGGCGGTGTTGGCGCTGCGCATGCCGCATTTGCCCAAGCCCGCTGGCTACGAGGCTGCAACCGTGCCCACGAACACGAAAGCAGCGAAGTGACGGGCGGGCGTCACCGCGCACTCAGGACGTGCGGTGCACCATCTGCGGGCTCGCCTGGTCCGTCGGCATCACGACAATGGTGTCGATGTTGACGTGCGCGGGTCGACCCGCAGCCCAGACGACGCATTCCGCGACGTCCTCGGCATACAGCGGCCTCGTGCCGGCGTAGACCTTGTCGGCGCGCGGTTGGTCGCCACGGAAACGGACGACTGAGAACTCGGTCTCGACCAAGCCAGGGTCCACGCTCGTGACGCGGATGTCGTGCCCTAGCGTCTCCATGCGGATCGCTTCGCAGATCGGCTGCAGGGCGCGCTTGCTGCCACAATAGACGCCGCCGCCGACATAGGCTTTGTGGCCGGCGACCGAACCGATGACGACGATATGGCCGTGCTTCCGTTCGATCATCCGCGGCAGCACGCGTCGCGTGACTTCGAGTAGGCCGAGGACATTGGTCTCGATCATCTCGCGCCAGGCTTCGCCGGTGCCCTCGGCGATCTTCTCGACGCCGCGAGCGAGGCCGGCGTTGTTGACAAGGACGTCGATCGGGCCGTTGGCAGCGATCGCAGCGTGGACGAAGGCCTCGACGCTGCTCGGCACGGTGACGTCGAGTTCGCTGCAGAAGGCAGCGGGCGCGACCAGGCGAAGGCGTTCGCTGCGGCGGGCGCCGAGCGACAGACGATCGCCGAGGGCTGCGAACGCGCGGGCGCAGGCGGCGCCGATGCCGGAGCTTGCTCCAGTGATCACGACGTGGCGGGTCATCGGCGCAGAATAGCCGCGAGGCTCACTGCGCGAGAAGGAGCAGTACGATCTGCACGATCTGCTCGGCGAGGGCCAGTGCGGCAATGACGAAGACGACGCGCTGGACGACTCGCGAGCCCTTGTTCACGGTCCACTTGCTGGCGAGGAAACTGCCGGTGGCGGTGCCCAAGGCAAGACACAAGGCGGGGCCCCAGGCGATGACTGGCGGTTGCTTCTCGAACAGCAGCGGCGCCAGTGCGAAACCGACGAGGCTCGCGATCGAGGACGCGATCACGATGACGGACTTGGCGACGTTGGTCTGCACGAAGTCGCGGCTGTAGCTGGTCAGCAGCACGAGCACCGCGATGAAGCCCGTGCCGACCTGCGCAAATCCCATGTGCACGCCGATCAAGAAGCAGCCGGGGGCGCCGAGCCCAGGCCGCATCGCCGGTTCGATCTTCTGCCGTCCGGCTCGGATCTGGCGCAGGATCAGCAGCAGCAACACGGTCGCGAGGTAGACGCGAAAGACGAGATCGGGCGCGCGCAGGGCCAGCAGGTTGCCGGCGAGCGCCCCCGGGATCGAGAACAGCGAAAGGCGCCATGCGCGCGCCGGAGCCTTGTAACCAGCCTTCAGGAAGCCGAGCCAGGCGAACAGGCCGACGCCGACGGCGCCGAGCCTCGTGGTGGGGTTCGCGACGGCGAGCGGCAGGCCGCAGGCGTACTGGAATGCCCACAGCGCAAACACGCCCGCCCCGCCGGCAACGTTGTTGATTGCGCCCATGGCGACGCCAGCAGTGACGGTGATCAGGATTGCGGCGAGATCCATGGCGGGGGCGACTGTTTGACCGCGCTGTCGTCAGTGGGGCAAGCGCGGTGAGGACGAGCAGTCGGTCGAGGCGTGCATCCTGCGTGCGCGCCTGCCACCCACGCCGATCTCGGCGTCGTACGAACCGAGCCGCAACCAGAGACTCGGCGCGGCCGGCACTCTTGCTTCTCGACCCATCTCCCGAGCGCCCGGAGTCGGTCCCGTCCTGCAGCCGTTTGGGCGGCCTTTGCCTTCTGGATCGTGGCAGCGGTCGATGGCATCGACGAGTGCACGGACTCCGACTGCAGTCCGGAGCGGCCTCAGGCCGATATCGGCGCCATGCGCACTCGATGGATCTCGCTCGCTGCGTCCGTGTTTGCCCTCACCTTTGGCGGTTGCACCGCTAGCCCCGGTTCGGCGACCGATGCATCGGTTGCAGACGGCGAGTTCGGCATCGATTGCCCGGGCTGCTTTCTCATGATCGAATGCATGCGCTCGGGGCTCGGCGAGGACCTGCGCCAACAGGGGATGGTCACCTGCGATCGCTGCTGCGAGACGCTGACGTTCACGACCGTCGAGCAACAGATCTTCGTGTCGACGAAGCGCATGCCGCAGCCGATGCCGATCCAGGTCTGCGCGCCCGTGCCGCCGCGCTAGTCGGCGACGAAGTAGGAGCAAGTGCAGCGACCGTCGCGGTCGACGGGTGACCCGCGCCGCGCGGCGGGCCACCGTAGGCGCATACGCCGCCGCATGCTTCTGCGGCGACCCGCGCATCGCCAGCTTGGCGATCAGCCCAGCAGGTGCTTGACGATCTCGCGTTCGGCGAGCAGCTCGTCGATCGAGATCTTCGCCATCTTCTTCGAGTAGTCGTCCATCGGCATGCCCTTCTCGATCTGCCAGTTGCCTTTGCCATCCGTGGTGCAGGGGAAGCTGGAGATCAGGCCCTCAGGCGTGCCGTAGCTGCCGTCGCTGAGAACGCAGAGCGCGGCGGTGTCGTCCTTGGCGCAGACCGTGAACAGACTGTGCGCGTGGTCGACTGCCGCCTGTGCTGCCGACAGTGCCGACGACTTGCCGCGCGCATCGATGACGGCCTTGCCGCGTTCCTGAACGGTCTTGATGAACTCGCCCTTGAGCCAGGCTTCGTCGCCGATGACTTGGGCTGCCGCCTTGCCGCCGATCGTTGCATTGTGCCAGTCGGGGTACTGCGTGTTGCTGTGGTTGCCCCAGATGACGACGTTCTTGACGTTCGACCAGTGGGTCTTGGCGCGCAGCGCGAGCTGAGCCTTGGCGCGGTTCTGGTCGAGTCGCGTCATCGCCGTGAAGCGATGCGCGGGCACGCCCGCTGCGTTCTTCATGGCGATCAGGCAGTTGGTGTTGCACGGGTTGCCGACGACGACGATGCGCACGTCGGGACCTGCGACCTCAGCGATCGCGCGACCCTGGCCGACGAAGATCGGGCCGTTGTCGAGGATCAGGTCTTTGCGCTCCATGCCCTTGCCGCGCGGCTTGCTGCCGACCAGCAGGCACAGGTCGGCGTCCTTGAAGGCGACCTCGGCCTTGTCGCTGCAGATCACGTCTTGCAGCAGGGGGTAGGCACAGTCGTGCAGTTCCATCTTCACGCCTTCGAGCGACGGCAGGACTGGCGTCACTTCGAGGAGTTGGAGGACGACCTTCGTGTTCGGGCCGAAGATGCCACCCGCCGCGATCATCGGCAGCAGGCTGTAACCGATCTGACCGGCGGCCCCGGTCACCGCCACGCGCTTCACATTGCTCATTCGGCGCATTGCATCGCCGCGGTCGCCGCTTTCAAGCGTGCAGTGCGTCGGCGACTGGCGGAATCGTCAGGCGCCCTGTCCTTGAGCGGTCACGTGATCGGCCACGACTGGCAGTAGGTCCGCGTGCCAAACCCGCTGGTACTCCGGGTGCCGCAGGAAGATGTCGCACGCCTTTTGGCTCTCGAACGTGGCGAACAGGGCGAGGTTGTAGCCGTGCGAATCGGTCGCGACATTGTGCGTCACGGTGAAATGCTCGACGCCAGGTAGCGTCTCCACCAGTGCCGCCAGCGATTCGCGCGCGCCGCGTACTCGGTCCAGCGGGATGCCAGGCTTCAGCCGGAACAGGATCGCGCAGTGGAACATGCCGCGCGGCATGTTGGCGCCGCTGCACCGTTCGCGCCAGCGCGAGTTGGCGCGAACGCAGCGCGTGAGTGGGACCTCAGGCGGTCTTCAACTTGAGCGGTCGCCGGCTGTCCTCTTCTTCACCGATGGCGTGGCCGAAGCAGACGCTGCCTTCGCCTTCTACCCAGCAGAACACCACCGGGCCGGTCCGGCTCTGGCCGTGGATGTGGAGCGTCAGCGGGTTGGTCTGCAGCACGCGCATGCCCATGCCCTCGAACTCGCGCCGGCAGTGCGCCAGCGCCTCGTCCTGCTCCGCTACGCGGGCGTCGAGCTCTGCCAGCTCGCTGCGCAGGCCCTCGGGCGTGATCGCGTTCTCGAGGTTCTCGCGGTCGCGGTGGAGGGATCGCCGCAGGTTGCGCCGCTCGACGTACTCCTTGGCGATTACGCGGACCAGGGGGAGGATCCGGTTGGCTTCGGCAATCGTGTAGGTGCGCTTCATGGCGAGGGGCCTCGTGGACGTTCCGGTCTTGCCTGGTGTTCCGCTTCCGGCCACAGTGCCGGGCGCTATCCAAGGCTCGCCGGGTCAGTCCGGTCGCGAGGAGCTAGTGGACCCCGTTAGTGGGGTAACCAAGGCCCCGTCGCATCGAAGTTCTGCTCCGGGACGAATCCCAGGACGAGTGCATCCAGATCATGACCGAACGCGATGTGATGGAATTCGACGTGGTGATCGTTGGTGGCGGCCCTGCAGGCCTCGCCACCGCGATCCATCTCAAGACCCTGATTGCGGCGCACAACACCGCGGCTGAGAAGTCGGGCTCGGGGCAGACGATCGCTGGTGAGGTGGTGCTGATCGAAAAGGCGGCCGAGATCGGAGCGCACTCGATTTCGGGCGCGGTCATGGATCCGAAGGGCCTCGACGCCCTGCTCCCCGACTGGCGCACCATGGAGCCCAAGGCGCCGGTGGAGGCCGAAGTGCACCACGACTATGCCTTGTGGCTGACAGAGAACGGCGGGTTCAAGTTTCCGATCACGCCGCCCCCGCTCAAGAACCACGGCAACTTCGTCGTCAGTCTGAACAAGATGACCAAGTGGCTTGGGGGCATCGCGGAAGCGAAGGGCGTGCAGATCTTCCCCGGCTTCCCTGGCGCCAAACTGATGCGCGAAGGCAACCGGGTCGTAGGGGTTCAACTGCAGGACTCCGGCATCGACAAGCACGGCGCCGAGAAGGGGTCATTCCAGTTGGGCGGAATCCTCGCTGGCAAGCTCGTGGTGCTGGCCGAAGGCAGCCGCGGATCGATGACCAAGCAGTTGATCCAGGACCTGAAGCTCGAGGGCAAAAACCCGCAGGTCTACGGCATCGGCGTGAAGGAAGTCTGGGAGGTGCCGAAGGGCCAGTGCGCCCCGGGTCTCGTGGTGCACACGATGGGGTATCCGCTCGACAGCCATACGTTTGGTGGCGGCTGGGTCTACGGCATGGGCGAGACCGAGGGCGGCAAGAACCTCGTCTCCGTCGGTCTCGTGGTCGGACTCGACTATCAGGACCCGACCCTGGACGCGCACCGGCAGCTGCAACGGATGAAGCTCAACCCCAAGATCGCAGCCTTCTTGCGCGGTGGCAAGATGCTGCACTATGGGGCCAAGTCGCTGCCCGAGGGCGGCCTCTACTCGATGCCGCGAAACTACGGCGACGGCTTTGTGATCGTTGGCGATAGCGCTGGCCTCATGAACAGCATGCGCCTGAAAGGCATCCACCTCGCAATGCGCAGCGGCATGCTCGCGGCCGAGACCGCGTTCGCATGCCTGAAGAAGGGTCAGTTCGATCAAGCTGCGACCAAGGAGTACGCCGACCGAATGGCGAACGACTGGGTGCACGAGGAGCTATGGCAGTGCCGCAACTTCCACCAGGGCTTCCACAAGGGGCGTCTCTTGGGCCTTCTGAACGGCGGCTTCGCGCAGTTCTTCAAAGGCAAGGGCTTCTTGTTCGCGGACAACCTCACCAGCAAGGCCGGCCATTCGTTCATGAAGACAGTGGGCAGCTACTGGAAGGGCAAGGGCAAGCCGAAGCTGACCAAGCTTGCCGAGGACGGCACGCTGACGTTTGACAAGCTCACCAGCGTCTACTCGTCAGGCACCCTGCATGAAGAGGATCAGCCATGCCACCTCGTCGTCACCCAGCCCGACCTCTGCTCGACGCGCTGTGTCGAGGAGTTCGGCAACCCGTGCCAGCACTTCTGCCCCGCGGCGGTCTACGAGATGGAGGAGAAGGCCGGCACGCGGCACGGCATTGAGTTGAAGATCAACGCCAGCAACTGCGTGCACTGCAAGACCTGCGACATCATGGATCCGTACCAGGTCATCAACTGGGTCACGCCGGAAGGTGGCGGCGGCCCGAACTACACCAACCTCTGATTCCAGTCGGGGTCCCGTTGGTCTGAGTTGGCGGCCAGCGGCATGGCTCTGGGATCACCGCTCGTCGGCTGCGGTGAGGGTCGCTGGTCCGCTGCGGCAGGATCAGGCTGCGCCCGACCAAGGCGTCGTCGCCGCGCGGCGGCCGGCCGCCGCTGCCTTGGCCTCAAGCTGCGAGCGGGCCGCAGTCGATGCCGCCCTTGCCATCGGCGGTTCCACGCGCCGGGCAACCGTCGCATGAACTCCACTGCTGCGTCGACCGACCTCGCCTGCCGTCTTGCTACCCTCGACTTTCGTTCGCGCCCAGGGCGAGCGCTGGCTGTCGCAACGGCTGACAGCGCGCTCGACGGCGGCGAACTCGCGCTTGCTGCCGCCATCTGCCGCCGCGTGCTCGCGGGCGACCTGGAGAACGCCGACGCCTACGCGGTACTCCAGTGCGTGCTGGTGCGCGAACAGCAGTTCGCCGAGGCCACCGTCATCGCCAATCGCACGCTGGCCCACTATCGCAGCAAGGACGCGCGCCACACCACGGCGAACGCGCTGCACGTGCTCCACGGTCGCGGCTTCCGCGCGCGCGGCATCCTCGACATCGGCGCCTACGAGGGTGAGTTCGCGATCCTTGCCCGCCAGTTCTTCCCCGCAGCTTCGTTGCTGATGGTCGAGCCGCAGACGCAGAAGCACGCGGTGCTGACCGCGGTTGCCGCCGCCCTCGGGGGCGATGTCGGTGTGGCGAGTGTGTTGCTCGGCGACACCGAGCGCGAGAACTGTGCGTTCCATCAGCTGCGCACGCCGTTCGGCTCAACGGGTTCTTCGATCTACCAAGAGGCCAGCGACTACCCGCGCGACACCTTGCAGTTGCCGATGCGCACGGTCGACCGCCTGCTTGCCGACTACCCACATCGGTGCTTTGACCTGTGCAAGATCGACGTGCAGGGTGCCGAGCTCGACGTGCTCTTGGGCATGAAGGAAACGCTTGGTTCGGTGCAGGCCCTCGTGGTGGAGCTGTCGCTGCACGTGGTCAATCACGGTGCGCCGCTGTTGGCGCAGGTCACCGCCGAGTTCGACCGGCTCGGGTTTGCGATGTTCGACATGGTGCCATTGCCGCGCGATGGCGACGGGCTGCAGCGGCAGGTCGACGCCGTGTTCGTCGCCAAGGACTCGCCTTTGTGGCACGCGCCGACGTCGCGGGTGTAGGCGCTCGGCTCAGTTCTCGAGCGCGAACGCGACCACCGTGCGATACGTGCCGCGCACGGCGATGCCGGCGCGGCGCGACGGCTCGAACATCCACTTCGCCAGCTGCTGCAGCGCCGAATCGTCGAGCAGGCTGCTGCCCGACGACACCTCGACGTGGGCCGCGTCGACGCTGCCGTCGGTCGCGATCTCGAGGATCACCGTGACTTCGCCTTCGATGCCGCGGCGGCGTGCGGCCTTGGGGTAGGTCGGCGGTGGGTTCTGGCCCGCGATCGGCGACGGCGGCACGATCGCGCCATCGGGTGCGGCACTGCTGGCGACGACGGCTGCCGGCGTGTCGGGCTTGGGCTCCGTTGGCTGCACTGCCGCATGCACTGCAACACGTGCGCTCCAGTCGGGCCGGTGCGGCTCGGGCTCGATTTCGGCCAGTAACGGTTCGTCGTCGTCGGTGGGCAGCAGGCGCTCGCTGGATTCGAGTGGGGCCAGAACGGGTTCCAACAGCACCGTCGTCGTCGGCGGTGGTTCGAAGTGCACCTCCGGTCGCGCGGCGGTCGCGGCCGCTTCTGGCTCAACTTGGTGGTCGGCCCATAACGACGGCGTGCTACTGGTCACGATCATCCCGGCCCAAGTCACGTCGGGGGCGCTGCCGGCCGCGACCACCAAAACCGTGGTCACGAAGGCAACATGGATCGTCAGCGATGCGGTCCACGCCCGTGGGCGGGCGGAGCTGCTGGGGGTCGGCGTTCGCGAGGGCTCGGTCACGTGGAGGGCGGAGATCATGCGCTGGTGGCCCATTGGCGGAAAGGGCTGGGAGGCTTGCGGCGGTTGACGCGTGGCCGAACGGGCAACTGGGCGGGCGGTTCAGCACAAGAACGGCGCCGCCAACTCCATTGCGTGCGTCGATTCGTCCGATACCGCGGGAGATTCCCTCAGCGACGGCTGCCGCCGTTGCCGAAACAGGACGCATCTCATGAAGCTCGCACTGTCGGCTCCGCTGCCTCCCTGGATGACTCCGACCACACCGCTCGCGGCTTCGCTGCTCGCGGCGCTGCAGTCGGGGATTCCTGTCCACGCCCTGGTCGATACGCCGTGGCGATTGCGGCCAGGTCTGTGCGCCAACGATCGCTTGCACTCACTCTGCGACTTGCCGCAGTTGTTGGCGCAAGGCACCGTCGATGTGCCGATCTACCTGATCGGGGACGATGCACTGCACGTTCACCAGCTGCGGTATGTGCGCAAGGTGCCGGGCATCCTCGTGCTGCCCGAACTGCGGCTCGAGAAGCTCGCCGCCTGCTTGCGCACCAAGGTCGGGGATCGCGAGCTGCCGTTCGTGAGCGGCTTCGATCACCGTCGCGATCTCGCGGCGCAACTCGCCGCCGTCAGTCGCACGGTGGTGGTCACGTCCGAAGCGGATTGTCATGCACTGAAGCAGCTCGCGCCGAAGGCCGTCGTGCACGTGGTCCCGGCGTTGTCGTTGACGACGCCGGATGCTGCCGTTGCCGCGCGCGAGTTGCGTCGCGTTGCCGACACCCTGCTCCGGCGGAGCGAGATCGTCCCCGACACCGAGCAGTGGCCGTCGGTGACGGCGGTGGTCATCGGCTACAACAGCAAGGACATTGTCGGGCCGTGCCTGCAGACGCTGCTGGATCAGGACTATCCGAACCTCGAGGTCGTCGTCGTCGACAACGCGAGCAAGGACGGCACCGCTGAGTTCGTGGCGACGAACTTTCCGCAGATCAAACTGATCGCCAGCGACGTCAACCTGGGGTTTGCCGAGGGCAACAACCTCGTGTTCCAAACAACCCAGTCGAAGTACGTCGTGCTGCTCAATCAGGACGCCTACGCGCAGCGCAATTGGGTTGCTGAATTGGTCCGCGCCGCCGAGATGGATGAACGGATTGGCTCGGTCGGCAGCAAGATGTTGTTCAACCGCTGTCCGACGCTACTGAACTCGACCGCGATCGAGATCAATGAAGCTGGCTGGGGCTGGGACCGCCAGGTCGGCGAACGCGACGAGAACCCGTCGCCCATGCCAGAGGAAGTCTTCGGCGGTTGCGGTGGCGCAGTGCTTTACCGCACCGAGGCGCTGCGAAAGGTCGGAGGCTTCGACAACGCGTTCTTCATGTACTACGAGGACACGGACCTTGCGTGGCGTCTGCGCCTCGCCGGCTACGACAACCTCTACGCCCCACTCGCCGTCGTGCGCCACGACTTCCACGGCGACACCGGCGCCACGCCAGGGCGGCTGTATCGCCGCCGCTTCATGAGCGAGCGCAATCGATGGGCGACTCTAGTCAAGAACCTCGACCGCAAGTCGCTGTTGGCAGTCCTGCCCAAGATCCGCAAGTACGACAAGGGTCGCATCGAGTGGCTCGAGAAAGCAGTCAAGGACGGACACAACCCAGAGTTCCACGGTCAGATCGCGAAGATCATCCGTCAAGCGTGGACGTGGAACCTGCTGCGCTTGCCGCAACTGCTCTGGCGTCGCTTCCGCACCCAGCGTCTCGTCGCGGTCAAGGCCACCGTCGGCCGCCGCTTCTTGGTCGCCGGCATCAATGAGGGCGGCCACCAAGGCGACGTCGACAACTTCCACGACCGCTTCTCGGCCACGCACCGTACGCAGATCGTGATGGGGGAGACCGACCTCGGATCGATCGGTTCAGGCTGGCACACGCTGGAGAATCCACCTTCTGCCAAAGCCGCCTATCGCTGGTGCAAGGGCCGCGCGTGGTTCTACCTCTCGCCCGAGAACGACACCAAGGCGCTCTACTTGCGACTTGCATCGCCGATCCGTCATCACGCGATCAAGGTCTACGTCGAGGACCAGTTGCTCGGCACGTGCACGATCGACGAGCACGCCGGTGACTATTGCTTCGCGTTGCCGGAAGGCTTGCCGAGCGCCGAGTTGCTGGAGTTCACGATCGAAGCCGAGACCATCACGCCCAAGGCAGCCGGCCTGTCGACGGACATCCGCGACCTCGGCGTGATCGTCTTCTCGATGCAGTGCGCCAAGGTCGTGGCACCCGGCGTGCACGCCGGCAAGCACTTCATCGGTCGAGGCTTCGACCGCAACGCGGCGCCCAAGCGCGCAGCGATCATCATGGGTGAGAGTGATGATGGCGTGCTCGGCACCGGCTTCTTCGGCCTCGAACGGCCGCAGCCGAACGGGCCGGCGTATCGCTGGTGCAGCGGTCAGGCGCAGGCCTACGTGCAGCCGACTGCGACCACGCGGAGCCTGGTCTGCAAGGCCGCGAGCCCGCTGCGTCCGCACCAGCTCACGCTGTTCGCGGAAGCGCGCGAGCTCGGCAAGGTCACGGTCCAAGGCGGCGTGCAGGAGTTCCGCTTTGACCTGCCGGCCGACGTGGCGCGCGACACTCTGCTCGAGGTCACGATCGAGTCGGAGACGACGAAGCCGAAGGACCTCAATGGCTCGGCCGATGTGCGCGAGCTTGGTCTGCTGGTGTTCGAGTTGCGCGCCGAGTGAT
>CAMBXM010000092.1 GCA_945871815.1 Singulisphaera sp. GP187 | reverse complement strand
CACCGCGAGAACCAGACTCAACTGCGCGCGCTGGCCTCGCGACAACGTGGCGATGAACTGGCCTTCTCGCAAGCCGCAGCGCTGCACCGCGCGTTCGGCCAGATCGAGGCGGAACGTCGGGCGCGTGCCGCGTTCGAACGCAATAGCGTCCTTCACCCGCATCGACGGATCGAGGAGATGCCCTTCGCCGACGTAGCCGATGCGCGCGCGATCCGCGGGCTGCAACTTCTGGCTGTCGACGCCGAGCACCGAAGCAGAGCCGCGATGCGGCTCGAGGAACCCCATCAGGATGCGCAGCGCGGTGGTCTTGCCGGCGCCGTTGCGTCCGAGGAACGCGTAGATCTGCCCCTTCTCGACCTTCAGGCTGAGCCCCTTCAGGACCGGATGCCCGCCGAAGTGGCGATGCACGTCGTCGAATCGCAGAACAGCGCTCACTGGGTCTCCTTCTCGTTCTTGTCGAACTGCACTTGGTCTAGGCTCTGCTCCATCGCCGCGCGCACATCCTCTGCGGTGAAGCCGAGGTGGAACGCATCGGTCGCCGCGCGCCGCAGTAGGTCCTGGAGCTGGCGCCGCCGCTGCGCGAGCCCGAGCTCGCTGCCGCGGTCGGTCAGGAAGCAGCCGGAGCCCTGCCGCCGAACCACCACACCGTCGCGCTCGAGCTGTTCGTAGGCGCGGACGACGGTGTTCGGGTTGATCGCGAGGTCGCGCGCCAGCTCACGGACGGACGGCAGCTTCTCCCCTGGGGACGCGGTGCCGCGAGCGAGGGCGGCCTTCACAGCGAAGACGATCTGTTCGAAGATCGGTTCGGCGGAACGGGGATCGAGGCGGATCAACACGGGTCAGGCTCTGTATCGACTGTTCTAGTTCCCATAGCACAGTCAGTCAAGCCACCGCCGCAGAAAGCGCCGCCGAATCAGCGGAAGGGGATCGCCACGAACACGTCCGGCTGGCAGAAGCAGAGGTCGACCTCGACGAACACCGGGGTGAACCCCTCGGCCCAGACCTCGAGCACGACTGTCGCCTCGTCCTCGAACTGCCGCGGCCACACCACCGCCCGCCCGATCCCGTCCTCCCGGAACCCCACCTCCGCGTAGGCCAGGTCGTACTCCGTCAACATCACCTGACCCGCGTTGTCGGTCAGGTACCAGTCTTCGTACTGGTTGACCCACAAGGACTGCGACCACTCCTGATCCGACTCGACGATCCGCACGCCAACGTTCTCCCACACAAAGTTGGTCACCGGATCGTAGACCTCGACCTGGATCGAAACCGGCACTGGGGCGGGGAGCTGGACCGGATCCGGGTCGCTATGGGCGCCTCCTCCGCAGGCGGCGACGCAGAGGAGCAGGGGGAACGAGACGACCGCGCGAGGCGAGAGGTTCATGGGGCAGCTTTGAGGCGCGCCCGCTGGCAAGGGTCGTACCGCGTTCGAGGATCGGACACGAACCCCTTGCCGCGGGTCGCTGGCGTCGGGAGCGCGGTGCGCCGGTGTCCTGTCGCAACGACGCTGAGGCCAGTATGGGCGCGCCGACGGGACACGCCGTTGCTACCGTGCTCCCGCCACGGCCGGCTTTCGGTCGATGGAGTCTCGCCGTGCCTATCCAGCTCACCCCTCCAGCCTGGCACTTTGTGCCCCCACGCCTCGACGCCGGCGAACTCGCGCTGCTCGAACCGCTGTTCCAGGACCTCGCCGCAAGGCCGTTGCCTACGGCGGCGGCTGCCGAACGATGGCTACGCGACGAGAGCGAGCTCCTCGCTCGCATTGCCGCCGAGCAGGCACGCCGCTACGTGGCGATGACCTGCAACACCGACGACCAGACCAAGAAGCAGGCCTACCTCGATCTCGAGCAGAACGTGATGCCGCGGGTGAAGGTGCTGGCGGACGCGCTCGACAAGCACTTCCTTGCCTCGCCTGGCCTCGCGCATCTCGACGAGCAGCACTTCCATGTGCTGATCCGCAAGCGCCGCACCCAGAGCGAACTGTTCCGCGAGGCGAACACCGCGCTGCAACAGCAGGAGTCGGAGCTGCAGACGAAGCAGCAGGGGATCCTGGGCGGGATCACCGTCGAGTTCGACGGCAAAACGCACACGCTGCAACAGATGGCTCCGTACTACGAGAGCCAGGATCGAGACGTTCGCGAGCGCGCATTCCGAGCCTCGCTCGCCGCGCGCAAAGCGCACTGGGGCGAACTCGAAGACATCTACGACCAGTTGATCGCATTGCGGCAACGCATGGCGAAGAACGCGGGCTTCACGTCCTACACGGAGTTCCGCTTCCTCGAACTTGGCCGCTACGACTACGCGCCAAAGACCTGTCTCGATCTGCACGCAACGATCGAATCGTGCGTCGTCCCAGCGGTGGTCGAACTCGATCGAACACGCACCTCGCGGCTGCAGATCGACTCGCTGCGCCCGTGGGACCTCGAGGTCGATCTCGACGGCCGTGCACCCCTGCGCCCGTTCGCAACGCAGGAGCAGTTGATTCAACTCTGCCGCTCGATCTTCGCCGCGGTCGACTCACGCTTCGCCGAGGAGTTCGATGTTCTGGTGAAGGAACAGTTGCTCGACCTGATGAGCCGCAGGGGCAAGGCGCCCGGCGGCTATCAGTACCAACTCGAGGACGTGCGCCTGCCGTTCATCTTCGTCAACGGCGTGGGCCTTCACGGCGACGTGCAGACCCTGCTGCACGAAGGTGGCCACGCCTTCCACTCGATCCAGTGCCGTGAGTTCGATCTGCTGGCCTTCCGCGACTACCCAATCGAGTTTGCCGAAACAGCGAGCATGTCGATGGAGTTGCTCGGTCTCGAGCAACTCGGCGCCGTCTATTCGCCCGCCGACGCGAGGGCCGCTCGCAAGAAGCACCTCGAGGGCATTCTTCGCATCTTGACCTGGATCGCATCGATCGATGCGTTTCAGCACTGGGTCTACGGCAACGAAGGCCACAGTCGCGAGCAGCGACAGCAGGCGTGGCTCGGCATTCGCAAACGCTTTGCCCCACACCTCGACTGGAGCGGACTCGAAGACGCTCTGGCGATGCAGTGGATCGCGCAGACGCACCTGTTCAACCACGCCTTCTACTACGTGGAGTACGGGATCGCGCAGCTCGCGGCGTTGCAGGTGTGGCGCAACTACCGCAAGGACAAGAAGGGCGCGGTCGAGGCGTACCGCCGCGCCTTGTCGCTCGGCGGCAGCAAGACGCTGCCCGAACTGTTCGCGACCGCGAGGGTCTCGTTCGACCTTTCGGCAGCGAAGCTCCGGGATCTGGTCGCGGACGTGATGGCGCAGGCCAAGGGCTGAAGCGGCCGCCACTCGCCTCGTTGTGTGGAGTCGCACGCACTCCTACCGTGCGTTCTCGATGGGTGTGCACGCCGAGCCGATGGAGGTCGTCGAACGGGTGCTGCAAATCCTGCAGCACGGTTCGACGGCATCGACCTACAAGTATGCGGTGCTGCTGGCGCTGATCGACGTCTGCGTCGAGCGCGCCGACGCGCATGGGATGCCGCCGACGTCGGTGACGACGCTGCAACTCGCCGAGCGTGTCGTGGAGCTGTACTGGGGGCAGACGCGGACGTGGCCAGACCCGAAACGCTCGCTGCTCGCGCAGAACACCCAACGTGGCCGGAGCATCGTGCTCATGGTCGACGAGCTTCGCGCCGAACTCGAAGGCAGGGCGGGTCGCTCCGTGCGCCCATCCCAGGCTAGGTTGCTGGATCGCTCCGGCTGGGAGAGACTCGTCCGCGAGGTCGAGTGGCGCTTGATCGAGATGCCGCTGCCGAAGCTGCAGCGATTGGGTGGCGAACTGCATGAGTGGCTCTACGTCCTCGCGTGGAACGACACGACCCAACGACCGAAACGCGGAGAGATCACGGCATACCAACGCGGGCAGGCTTCGACCTTCGACAATCAAGTTCGCCTGATCGACGGAGTCGCCGAGGCCCTCACCCAGATGCATGCACTGCTGCGGCCATTCGTGCAGCAACAGTGGGCGCGGACCGTCGCGAGCCTCAATGACCTGCCCGAGTCGCAGCTGCAGACGTTCCTCTTCGGCTCGCAGCGAATCGCGCTCGAGCCAGTGCGACAGCCACTCACTGAGCTGCAGGAAGGAAAGTGCTTCTACTGCAACAGACCACTGGACGCAGAGACGCACGTCGATCACTTCTTGCCCTGGGCGCGGTTCGGCGAAGACGGCTTGGCCAATCTGGTGGCCGCGGACCACGGCTGCAACGGCGACAAGAGCGACTACCTGCCGGCGCACACGCTGCTGGAGAAGTGGTGTCACCGCAACAGAGGGAATCGAAGCCGGATGGCCGCAATCGCGACCAAGCTCGCCTGGCCATTCGGTGAGGACCGCTCCTTCGGCATCGCGCGCGCAGCCTACCAGCGCCTTCCTGGCGGCTCGCTGCTCTGGAGCGGGCGCAAGAGGCTCGTCCCCTTCGAACGCGAGGCGGTACTACGTGCCCTCGCCTGACTCCCCCGCCCCACCGCGCTCCGCCAGCCCGCGGTACCACGCCACCAGCTGCTCGACGACCTTCATCGCCTTACCGTGAAAGTGGTTGTTGGCGACTACAAGAGTTCGCGTGGCGTCGCCGGCTATGCGAATCAGCCTGTGTTCCAATTCCTGCACCTCTGCCGCCGAGTACTCCCAGTCGTAGACCTCGTCGCGCGAAGCACCCGGTGCGAACCAGGCCGCATTGCGTCCGTGCAGACGAAAGTAGGCGAGGCCGTTTGCAGCGTGCACGTCGCTGGTGTCGCGTGAGAAGCCCGTGGCAGAGCCGGGGTAGTCGAGTTCCGCGACAGTGACGCCGAGCTGCCGCATTGCCGCCATCGCGCGATCGACGTTCCAGGTCTTGTGTCGAACCTCCACGACCAGCGGTGCGATGCCCGCAAACGCATCGCGCAATCGCGCGAAGTGGGTGACGTTGTTCGGCGTCGCTTCAACTCGATAGTTGGTCTGCGCCAGCAACGCAGCGAGACGGCCGGAGGCAGCAAGAGGCGCGAAGCCCTCGCGTGTCTGCTGCACGATCGCCTGGTCGCACGTCCATTCGTGCGTGAACGCCTGCGGCAGTTTGGCGGTGAAGATCGTGCCCAGGTCAGCCGTGCGCTCGACCCAACTCGCGCAGTTCTTGGCCGAGGGTGGGCAGTAGAAGGTGCTGTTGATCTCGATGAGGCGAACGCGTTCGGCGCAGAAGCGCAGAGTGTCCTTGCAACCGCGTGGATAGACGACGTCCTTCCAGTCCTCGTACGACCAACGGCGAGGCCGAAGAGGATGTCGTGCGCCGCCTTCACATCTGGCCGCGGCGCAAGCGTTCGTTCTCTGCCATACGCTCGGCGACCTTCTTCTCGAAGCCACGTTCGCTGGGCACGAAGAACTGCGCGTCCTTCAACTCGTCCGGTAGACACTGAATCTTGGCGACGCCGCCCGCCGTGTTGTGCGCGTAGACGTAGCCGTGACCGTGACCGAGTTCCTTCGCGAGCCCGGTCACGGCGTTGCGCAAGTGCAACGGCACCGGGTGTTGCGCTCCGTCGCGGGCAGCTTCGCTAGCTGCGTCGATCGCGCGGATCACCGCATTGCTCTTTGGTGCCGCCGCGAGGTAGACAACCGCCTCGGTGAGCGGCAATCGCCCTTCCGGCAGGCCGAGGAACTGCACTGCTTGCAAGGCTGCGACCGCCACCTGCAGCGCCATCGGATCGGCGAGGCCGACATCCTCAGCAGCCATCGCGACGAGGCGTCGCGCCACGGCCATGGGGTCGCCACCGGCTTCGATCGTGCGCGCGAGCCAATACACCGCCGCCTGCACGTCGGAGTTGCGCAGGCTCTTGTGCAACGCCGACAGCAGATCAAAGTGCAGGTCGCCGTCACGGTCGTGCCGCAGGGCGCGATGCTGGAACGATTCGGTGACCATCGCCGCCGTGATGACATCGCGGTCGACGCAGGTCGCGGCGCACGCTTCGAGTGCCCCCAACGCGCGCCGCGCGTCACCGCCGCAGAGCAGCGCCAGTCGCTCGATCGCCGCATCCTCGATCACCAACTCGCGCACGCCGAGTCCACGTTCGCGATCCGTCAAGGCCCGCTCGATCAGTGACCTCAGGGCCGCCGGTGGCAGCGACTGCAGCGCGACCACGCGGCACCGCGAGAGCAGCGCCGCATTGACGGCGAATGACGGGTTCTCGGTTGTGGCGCCGACGAGCACGACCAGCCCGTTTTCGACGTGCGGCAAGAACGCATCCTGCTGCGACTTGTTGAAGCGGTGAATCTCGTCGACAAAGACCAGCGTGCTCTGGCTCGTACGATCCTTGCGGGTCTGCGCAGCGGCGATCGCGTCGCGGACCTGAGCCACGCCGGAGAGAACTGCCGAGAACGGCTCGAAGAACAACCCCGCATGCTGCGCGATCAACTGCGCCAACGTGGTCTTACCGGTGCCCGGCGGCCCCCATAGCAGTAGAGAACCGGCCTTGCCTTGCTCGATCGCCCGACGCAGCGCGCGGCCCTCGCCAACCACCTGGTCCTGCCCGAGATACTCGACCAGCGTGCGCGGACGCATTCGCTCGGCGAGTGGCGCCGTGGCGGCAGTCTTCTTCCCCGACTTGCCGGCGGGTTCGCTGTCGAGATCACCAAAGAGGCTCATCGCCAAATCACGCTACCACGTGGCTACGCCCATCTCGATCGCCAGTGGGTAAGTCCACGGCAACAGTAGCGGAAACGCGAGCACATCCGCGACGACTGTGAACGGCGTGCCGGCAATGCGCAGCAGCAGCGGGGCACGATGGAACACAGGTCGGACCAACTCGACGGTCGCGGCCTCGAATAGCGCCCCTTCGACGAACTGCTGGCTCAACGCAACTTCGCCGGAAGCCCACGACCGCTGTTCCCATTCAAGACTCGCCACCAAGTGACCTAGGCGCACGCCGCTGACCGCAACTCGAAGTCGAGGCAGTGGCCCCACTGCCTTGCGTGCCAGCAGCGCGGCGAACTCGTCTTGGTCGCGCGTCACACCGACCACGAGCCAGCACGGGCGGTCACAGTCGGGCCACGGCCACGACGCGGCCACGACCTCGGCAAGCGGCAACTGCAGCGAGGCTGGAACGCCATGGCTGTCGAACAACACACGCGTTCCGACGATCGCAACCTCCTCCTGATCCGGTCGCACGCCGCCCTGCCAGTAGAGCTGGGTGAAACACGACGGCAGCACGAGCAGCACCAGCAGCGCTGCCGTACACCCTCTCATCGACGCTGCCTCCGCGCCTCGAACAGCAGCACACCAGCCGCCACCGCAACGTTGAGACTGTCGACCGGCTCGATCAGCGGGATCGATGCATGCACGTCCGCGGCCTCGATCAGAGCCGGCGACACGCCTTGCGCCTCGGCACCGAGCAGCAGCAGCGTCGGGCGTTTGAGGTCAACCGCCGTGTACTCGACACCACCGCGACCATCAGCCGCGACGATCTGCAGCCCGTGCTTCTTGGCGAACGCGATCACGCCCTGAGCGTCGAGGCCATGCACGCACGGCAAGCGGAAGATCGAGCCCATCGATCCACGCACGGCCTTGTCGCGGAACGGATCGGCGCCACCCTTCAAGGTCAGCACGCCGGTGGCGCCTGCGGCCTCGCTGCTACGCAGCAGCGCGCCGAGGTTGCCGGGATCGCGCACGCCAGCCGCAACCAGAACGAGCGGTGCCTTCTTGGTCTTTCCACCGCTCGGGCCCTTCAGCAGGTCCTCGTCCTCCCATCGACGCTGGGCGAACAGCACAGCGACGCCCTGGTGGGTCTCGAGCGCCGACGCGCGCGAGAGCACTTCGTCGGTCACGTCGAAGAACTCGTCGGCCCGCTTCTTCAGAGCTTCGCCGAGCTCCTTCTCGCGCAACCGCGGCGAGACCATCGCCGCCAGGACAGGCGCACCCGCATCGACGCCTTCTTGTACCAGCCGAATGCCCTCGGCAAACACGACATGCTGCTCTTCGCCTGCAGCCGCCGCACGGAATCGCTGGACGAGAGGGTTCTTGGTCGAGGAGATCGAACGCGGACGAGGATCGTGCACGCGGCCATCTTGGCGGCTCGGCGTGCTGCTGCCAAGGAATGCGCGAAGCGGCGTGCTCAACGAGCGCGGAGCACGACCTCGACTTGGGCCGCGGGATCGACCGCCAGCGTTTGCCAGTGCAGCACGTCGTTTCCGCGCATCAGCTGGAGGCGCCAGCGCCCCGCTGTGAGCCCATCGATCTCGAACGAACCGTCCGCTTGCGGCGCGGCGCGCAGCAAGCCTTCGTAAGTCGCCGGCATCGGTTCATCTTCGCGGAGGGCGCGCACCACCAAGTGATCCAGGTCGACCTGGCCGTCGATGCGGCCGCGAACGCGAGCCAGGCTGTCGGTGAGATCGTGAAGCTCGACGCGCGTCGGCAGGTCGCTCTTCGCCTCGACCATCGGCAGCTCCATTCCGAGTTGCAGCATGCGGGCGACGCGACTGCGCCAGACTGGCTCGGTGCGTTCGACGTGAAGGCGATACTGGCCCGGTGTCAGCTCGCGCGCGGCAAACGCGCCGGTCTCGGCATCGACCGTGACGCGGCGCAGTGGGCCGCGCCGGTGCCGCAACTCGATCTCCGCCTGCTGACCCGCGCGCCACGGCGTTACGGTGCCGGTGACTTCGGCACCCGCGGGCAGTTGGAGTTCGAAGAACGGACTCGGTTCGGCAACGTCGAGCCGCAACGCATCGATGGCGAGAAACGGCAGCGCCATCGGCTGCACCAACAGCGCCACGTCGCCCTGCGGCAGCGGCACGAGTGCAAAGCTGCCGTCGGCGAGCGTCGCGGCCACCGCCGTGGCACCGTCGTGGCAGCGGATCGAAACGCTGGCGTCGGCAACGGGATTACCCGAGGCATCGCGCACGCGCCCGCGAACGCGGACCCCGCGAGCGACGCGCAGTTCGCATTCGTCGACGCGATCCGGCGCCAGTTGGACCAGAAGCTGCGCGGGCGCGCTGGTCGAGCTGAACACCTGGACTGCGTGCGGTCCGCCTTGATCGGCGACCAGTTCGAAGAGTCCGTCGGCGCGGTGGATTCGTACGGCGGTCGGCGGCGGCTCGACGAGCGGCATCAGCACGCCCTCGGACAAGGGCAGCAGCGCGGCGACGAACGGACGCAACGGCCGGCCCGTGACCGCGTCGAGCGCACGGCCGCGCAAACGCGGCTTGTGCTGCAGCATGAGGCGCAGGCCTCCTCGCGAGGACTCGACGACCGTCTCGTTGCGAACAACGAAGTCCGTGTGCACGACGACCAGCTGGAGCTCGCCTTTCGGCATGACCGCGAACGCGAAGACCCCGGCCGCATCCGTGCGCAACGAGACATTGGTGCCGGTCGCGAGCACCACCGCTGCGACCTCGGCGTCAGCAACAGGGCGACCATCGCGATCGACGACCACCCCGTGCAGCGGCGCCACCGGGACCGCGACGCGCCCGACGGGTGCCTCGCCTTCGTGCGAACGCGCTGCATCGGAGCGCACTGGCGTGGCCTCCGGCAGCAACGGCAGATCCACGGCCCACCGCCATGTTGCAATCAGTGCGACCAAAGGCACCACCGCCAAGGCAAGCCAGCGGCGCGCACGTCCGCTGCCACCGACCGACGAGGGCGCAGCGAGCATCAACGCGTCACTGCAGCGTCTGGCCGACGTTGACCGTACCGAGCGTCATCGCCAGCGGTGCCGACCAGGTGAAGACGCTGCCGGCGCGACCCGTGCCTTGGCGCTGAAGCGAAAAGCCAACCGGCGTCGTGTCGCTCTCACTCGTCGGGATCGCCGTTGCGGTCATGCCGTTGGCGGGGCCGCCAACGGCGACGAACGTGCCTTCGTATGCCAGGAACTCGATGACTTGGTTCGCCGCGTTGACGAGCGCGACACCGTCTGGCGCCCCGTTCTGGAGGCCCGTGATCCCGAACGCGCGACAGCCCATGCCGTTTTGCTGCGCGCTGATCGTGCCGGTGAGGGCGACGGTCGCGTAGCTGGCACCACCACTGCCGTTGTAGCAGACCAAGGACCATCCGGTCAGGTTGGTCCCAGCAGCGCCCGCGACCTCGACAAACTCACCGGCATCGGCGCCAGCGTTGTCGTAGTGCAACTCGTTGATCCACACGCCTGCTGGCGGCGATAGCGGCGGCAGTGTGACCGCAATCGGCGGCACCCCAAGCGGCCAACGGGTCATGTCGACATTGCTGTCGGTCGAGACGTTGCTCGAGGTGTCGAGGGCGCGCACCACATAGAACCACCGCGCACCCTGTGCGACGCCGAGATCGACGTACGAACTGATCGTCAGCGCAGCGACATTGATCTGCGTGAACGGACCTGCCCGCGACGCCGAACGCAACACTCGATAGCTCGCAAGATCCGGCTCCGCGCTGTCGCTCCAGTCGAGGCTGACTCGGGACTTGCCGGTCGTTGCGACAAGACCTGTCGGGGCGGCTGGCGCCTGCGTGTCGGTGCACGACGCCGTGAACACGCAGTTGACCCATTCTGGGTGATCGACGAACGGATTGCGGTTGCCTTGGTAGGAGTAGACCGCGTCGTTGCGCGCGATCTCGCCAGCATCGACGGGGTCCTGTGCGTGCCACTGCAGCAGCGTCGCGAGCATGCCCATGTAGGCAGTGCCCGTCGTGTTCGCACCGGTGTTCGAAGCGGCGATCAAGCTCACTGTGTCCGTCAACCTGAGATCGGGCTCGTTGGCACCCGTCACGCCGTGCGTGCCGCCTTCATAACGAACGTCCATGTAGAACACCGCGCGCGCGCAGTCGCCGCGCCGATCGTTCCATGACTGCCAACGGCCGGTGGCGGTCACGCCGTCGCCCCAGTTCGCGCTGCCGGGATACACCCCGCTGCCACCGCCGACGCCATTGGTCAGCAGTGTGGGGTACTCGGTGCCCGTCGCTGCGCTCGCGGCATACGCCCGGTTGCTGCGCGAACTGTTGTAGTTCGCGTCGCTGAGATGGAGATGGAAGCAGTCGGTGTACGGGTAGTTGTCGGCGCCATCATTCGGAAACCCATACGACTTGGGCCACGCGTGCTCGCGGTTGTAGGCCCCGACGCCGCCGCCGATCTTGACGTATGAGGCGTTGCGATAGAGGTCGACGATGTTGCTGGCGTTCCCCGGATCCTGCTGCGCACTCTCGAGGATGTCCCACGTGTCGGTGCCAGACGCCGTGTACGGAAACCGCGTGTGGTCATCGATCACCGAATGCAGCGTCGACCGCATCAATGCCGGCGTGCTCGTGTTGACGCTGTTGTAGTAGCCGGGCGGGGCCTGAGCGATGAGCGCCGGCATGAACAGGACCGGCAGGACGACGAGCTTGTGGGCCATACTGTTGGTGCGCAAGGCCACCGCGGGAGCAGCGGCCAAGGGCACTCAGTATGCCGGTCCGGCCGCTACACCGCACGTCCCGACGATCGCGTCTTCACCCATTTGACCGCTATCGTGCGCCGATGCTCGCCGTCCTGTTGACCGTCCTCGCTGCGCCGCAACAACCGCTCGACCTCAGCGCCGACCGGACGCGGCAGGTGATCGTCGACCGCGAGGACGGGGCCTACCTCGGCCATGTCTCGACGACGCTGCTGCGCGACGGCTCGACAATCCTGGCGGTCTACCCGAAGGGACACGGCAAGGGCGCGATCGTGCTGAAGCGCTCCCTGGACGGCGGCCGAACCTGGAGTGAACGACTCCCGACGCCCGCCAACTGGGCAACCAGCCAAGAAGTGCCGACGATCCACCGCTGCACCGACGCCGAGGGCAAAGAGCGCCTCGTGTTGTGGTCCGGCCTGTCGCCTGCGCGCTACGCGACCAGCGAGGACCAGGGCGCTACGTTCTCAGAACTGCGGCCCGCGGCGGACTGGGGTGGCATCGTCGTCATGGGCGATATCGCGGCGACCACCACTGCTGGCCGCTACCTCGCGTTCTTCCACGACGATGGGCGCTTCCTGCACGCCAACGGGCACGCCAATGGCACTTTCACCCTGCTGCAGACTGAGTCCATCGACGGCGGCCTGAGCTGGAGCCACCCGCGGGCGCTGTGGTCGGGCCGAGAGATCCACATGTGCGAGCCCGGTAGCGTTCGGTCCCTCGACGGCAAGGAGCTCACATTGCTGCTGCGCGAGAATCGCCGTGTGGCCGCCAGCCACCGCATGACGACCCGCGACGAGGGCGCGACGTGGACCGACCCAGCGCCGGTGCACATGAGCCTGACCGGCGACCGCCACACGATGCGCTACGGCAAGGATGGGCGCCTTGTGGTCGTGTTCCGCGACATGCGGGTGGATGGCGACCTCAGCACCCGCGGAGACTTCATCGCCTGGGTCGGCCGCTACGAGGACCTGCGCGACGGCACGCCGGGTCAGTACCGCGTGCGTCTGCTCGACAACCAGAACGACTGGGACTGTGGCTACGCTGGACTCGAAGTGCTTCCCGACGGCACCTTGGTCGCGACGACGTACGGCCATTGGGAGAAGGGCCAGCAGCCGTTCGTCGTCAGTACGCGCTTCACGTTGGTCGAACTCGACGCCTTGGCCGCGGCGGCCTCTGCGAAGGGCAATACCGCGGCCCCCGTCAAGGAGAGCGACGCTGCGGCACTTCTGCGCCTCGAGGCGTACACGCCCCTACCCAAAGCGCCGACCGACCCGGAGGTCCTTGCGGCCGAAGCTCAACTGATTGCCGCGATGCCAAAGCTCGTCCGCAAGAACGACGCGGTCGCTCAACGCCTCGCGCAGTTGCATGCCACCCGCCGAGACGAAGTGACCCCGACGCGCACGCGTCCGATCCGCGCGCGCGACCCGCTCCTGCGCGTCCTTGTGCGCTTTGACGACGAACTCACGCTGACGACGCGGCAAGAGCTCGTGCTCGCGCATCCCTCGGCCGCAGAGTTCCCGGGCGGGCTGCCTGCAGGCGCATTGCCGATGCCGCGCGGGCTGACCCTGGACCTCGGAACGCCAGGGCGCCGTTCGCTGGGCCTGTGGGTCCCAGCCGGCGCCGCCATTTCGGTGGTCTTTGGCGACGGCAAGGCAACACCGCCACTGGGACTCGTGCTGCGCATCGGCGCGCATAGCGACGACCTCCGCCGCCGCGAGGCTTGGCCGCGCATGCCGCGCATCAGCCGCACCTTTGCCGTCGATCGCGCCGACATGCGCATCGCCAGCGCCTACGGCGGCTTGCTCTACGTCGAGCAGAAGGATGCTCTACCGGGCGGGATCGATGTAATGGTCGATGGCTGCGTACTGGCGCCGCTGTTCGAGCTCGGAACCACCGATGTCGCGGCGTGGCGTGAACACGTTCGCCGGTTCCCGGCTCCGTGGGCCGAACTCGCAACCGACAAGGTCGTGTTGACGGTTCCAAGCGATCGCATTCGCGAACTCGACGACCCCACGGAGCTGCTGCAGTTCTGGAACACGCTCCTCGACAACGCCGCCGACCTCGCCGCCCGTCCACGCCAACGCCAGCGACCCGAGCGCTATGTCGCCGACGTGGAGATCTCAGCCGGCCACATGCACGCGGGCTATCCGATCATGACGCATCTCGATGCCGCCGCCGACATGGTCGATCTGCAGCGCATGCACAACGGGCCATGGGGTCTGTTCCATGAACTCGGCCACAATCATCAAAGCAAGGACTGGACGTTCGACGGCACCAGCGAAGTGACGGTCAATCTGTTCTCGCTCTACCTGTGCGACACCCAATGCGGCATTCCGTGGGACAAGGCCTGGGGCGGCAACCTCGCCCGCTGCACGCAGCGCCTCGCCGAACTCGTGCGCCAAGGCAAGAAGCCGTGGGATCCGGGCGACGACGGCAAGGCGGACCTCGGCCTGCGCCTGTTGATGTACTCGCAGCTGCAGCGTGCGTTTGGCTGGGAGTTGTTCGTTCACGCGTTCGCGGAATACCGCGACCTGCCCGAGCAGCAACGCCCGAAGACAGACGCCGAAAAGCGCGACCAGTGGCTCCTGCGCGCGTCGCGCAGCGTCGACCGCGACCTCGGTCCGTTCTTCGAAGCCTGGGGCCTCCCGGTCAGCGAGCAGGCCCGCGCCGCGGTCGCGAGTCTCGACGATTGGATGCCCGAGGATTGGCCGGACGCCGGCGGTCGCTGACGCTGGCACTGCGAGGACGACTCAGCCGTCAATCGTGCGCAGACGCAATACCACGGCGATGCCGATCGAAGCGAGCCCCACGAGCGCCCCTTCCTGCCAACCGCTGAGTTGCTGCTTCCATAGCGCCAGCGCAACCATCGCGAGGACCACGAGGACCGCCACGATTTTGACGCGCTTGCGCACGCCGCGCGCGCGCTCCCAATCCTCGAGCAAGCGCCCGAACACGGGTGACCGCCGCAGCCACTGCTGCAGCCGCGGTTGCGACCGCGCAAAGCTGTAGCTCGCGAGCAACAGGAACGGCGTTGTCGGCAACAGCGGCAGCAGTACGCCGAGCACGGCGATGGCTAGGAACACCACGCCTAGGACGAAGTGCAGCCGACGTCGGATCGGACCGGTACGCGCAAGCTCCGACGGCTCGACCGGCGCTCCGTCGGTCACAAGAAGATGAACATCGAGTCCGCTTCGCCGACGCACAACGGGCGAAAGAGCGGATCAACCGCGGCGAAGCTCCAGTGGATCAGACCGCCGACGAGCGGTGTGAGCAGTCCCGGCGGCACGTTCAGGGTCGCCGTTGCGCGGCCTTGCGCGTCGAACGTCGACGAGCCGTTCTGCAGGATGGGGCTGTTGGGCGTCGTCAAAAACAGCTCGGTGACGAAGTCGAAGTTGATCGGGATCGGGAAGCCTGGCTGCCAAGTGATCCCTGGTGAGGTCCCCGACACCGTACCCAGCATCACGTAGGTCATGCCTGCGGCGGCCGGCCCGGTGCGCAGTTCGATCTGGATCGAACCACCCAGGGAGGCACTGACGAACGGCGGCACCAGCGTCAAAGCGGGCCCGGCGGTGTAGCGACGACGGGTGGTCGACACATGCCCCTCGGTATCACGGACCTGCATACAACCGACCCACTGCGCGGGATAGCGCGGCACGCCGTTGGTCGCGCCGAGCGGCAGCCATCCGGTCTCGAACGTGCGGTCATCGTTGAAGTCAAAACGTGCCTGCAGCGTCGCCGCAGCCTGGTCGGCATCGCGCGAGGTCGATGGCTCGAACTGCACCGTCAGCGTCGGCGAGGAGGTCGTCGCGATCGGCATCGGCCAGTTGCAGCCCGGAACTGCGCGGTTCTGCATCGGTCCCCACCACGTTGGGTTGTCGACCAAGAACTGGTAGCGGAACGATTGGTAACCGTTGCCGCCGCCAAGCAGTGCACCTTGGATCGACGCATCGATCGTGGCGACCGTCGTCGTCTCGCCCTCACCGGTGTAGGTCTT
>CAMBXM010000091.1 GCA_945871815.1 Singulisphaera sp. GP187 | reverse complement strand
TGAGAATCCTGGCAGTGTGCCTCTGCGGCTCGACCCGCAAAACGTGCACGTGCGTGCGGTTGTCAGTGAGGGCGGCCGCAGCGAGGCCCGCGCGTTGTTGCCGCTGCCTGCGGTTGCCGTGGCGGAACCTGGCACGACGGCAAGCCTCGGCATTGCCTTCGTGATTGACGGTGGGCTCCTGCCCCGGTCGGTCGAGGGTTTTGAGTTGCACTGGCGCATCGAGGCGGCTGATGGGAGCGGCAGTTATGCGCAGGTCACGCCGTTCCAGACCTGGCTACCTGATCCGCCCAGTCGGTACTACTGGCGCGACCCGTGGCCGTGGTGGGGCTTCGGCTTTGGCTACTCGGGCTACTACTGGTGCCGATAGCCGCCGCATCACCGGTCGCGTTGGGCAGGGCAGCTTGGAGTTTCTGGCGGCCCTCGGCGTCCTGCGGCGCCGTTCCCGAGCCGCGGTTGGATCTGCGGTTCGCGGCGCTAGCCGTTGCTCCTGACGTCCTCCATGGTTAAGGGTTTCGGCCCCGTTCGGCGCAAACGCGTCGACCGCGAGGTCGAGCGTGACCCACCCGGTGATCCAGAACCAACGGGTGGAGCGAGCGCCCGCAGGGAACGGAGACTCTTCCGAGATCGTGTGACCACCTAGCGACTCCCATGACCGATACGCCCCGTTACCCCATGATCGAGGCGATCGACCTGTGCAAGCACTACGGGTCCTTCGCTGCCATCGACCACCTCAGCTTCACGGTTCACCGTGGCGAGGTGGTTGCCTTCCTCGGCCCCAACGGCGCCGGCAAATCGACGACGATGAAGGTCCTGACCGGCTACCTGACGCCGACGTCGGGCAAAGCCCGCCTGGGCGGCATCGACATTGTCGAAGACCGCATCCGCGCCGTCGAGAAGCTCGGGTATCTGCCCGAGAACGGCCCGCTGTACCCCGAAATGACGCCGCGCGAACTGCTGCAGTTCTTTGCCGACGCTCGCGGGTTGTCGCGGCAGCGCTTCGCAGAGCGACTCGACTTCGTCACAGTGGAATGCGCCCTGCAGGACCTACTCGACAAGCCGATCCGCAAGTGCAGCAAGGGCCAGAAGCAGCGCGTCGGCATGGCCCAGGCGCTGCTCCACGATCCCGAGGTGCTGATCCTCGACGAGCCGACTACGGGTCTCGATCCGAACCAGATCCGGCACGTGCGCGACCTCATCAAGAAGCTCGGCGAGACCCGCACGATCCTGCTGTCGACGCACCTGTTCCAAGAGGTCGAAGCCATGGCCGGCCGACTGATTCTCGTCAACGAAGGCAAGCTGGTCTTCGACGGCACGCCGCAGCAGTTCAAACAGAAGGGGCAGGGCCAGATGGACCAGGCCTTCCATTCCATGACCGGCTCCGTGGCTCACTGAGGAACTAGAAGATGAACAAGAACATCATCCTCGCCGTCGCCAAGCGCGACCTGCGCAGTTGGTTCGGCAATCCCACGGGCTACGTCTTCATCAGCCTGTTCGTGCTGTTGAGCGTGTCGGCGCTGCTGTTGCCCGGCGAGTTCTTCCGCGACAACCTCGCCACACTGGACCTACTCAATCGCACGTTCCCGTGGATTGCTGTGCTGTTCACAGCCGCAATCACGATGGGGACCTGGAGCAACGAGCGCAGCAACGGGACGCAAGAACTGCTGTTCACGTTGCCGGCGCGCGACAGCGAGCTGCTGCTGGGCAAGTACCTCGCCGCACTCGGCATCTACACGGTGTCACTGCTGTTCCTGCTGGCCCTCGCCGTTGGCCTGTCGATCCTCGGGTCCCCGGACTGGGGCCTGTTGTTTGCCAATTACCTGGGCTTCTTCCTGCTTGGCGCGCTGCTCGTCAGCGTGTCGATGTTGGGCTCGCAGTTGACGGACAACATGACGGTCTCCCTGATCGTCGGCGGCCTGTGCAGCGCCTTCGTCGTCGGCAGCGGCAGTCTGATGCAGATGGTGGGCCTCGGCGTCCGCGGTTACGCAAACGGACCTCGCGGCCAGTTCGAGGACTTCGGCCGCGGGATGATCACCAGCGGTGGTCTGCTCCTGTTCGTCGGCCTCACGGTTGCCTTCCTCTACTGCAACCTCGCGCTGCTTGCCCGGCGTCATCACCTCGCTGGCGGCAACGAGGGCATTCATCGCTCGGTGCGCTTCGTGGCCCTCGCGGTCAGCGCCGCCGCTCTGGCGATTGTCGGCGTCAATCAGCTGCCGCGCCTCGACAGCACCGTGGAAGGCATCCACTCGCTCAGTAGCGAGAGCCGGAAGTTGCTGACGCAACTCGATCCCAAGAAGCCGGTCATCGTTTCCGCGTTTGTGTCGCCGGAAGTTCCCGCGAACCTGCTGCAGCAAAAGCGTGCCTTGCTGAACTTGATCGACCAGTTCGATCACCTTGGCGGCGCCGCCGTTGAGCAGCGCGTGGTGCTGACCGAGCCATTCTCGCCTGAGGCAGTGGACGCGGAGAAGAACTTCAAGATCACGGGTCGTCGCGCCCAGCTCGACGAAGGCGGTGTGAGCGTCGAGACGATTGTCTTCCTCGGCTTTGCCGTGCAGTGCGGCACCGAAGAAATCGTCGTCCCGTTCGTCGATGCGGCGGTGCCGCTCGAGTACGAGTTGATGCGCAGTATCCGTGTCGCTGCTGGACAGGCGCGCAAGACGGTGGGCGTGCTCAAGACGGATGTCGAGCTCTACGGCGGGTTCGACTTCCAGAACTTCTCGCAGAAGCCGCGCTGGCAGATCGTCGAGGAGTTGCTGCTTCAGTACAAGGTCGAGAACGTCGACGCCGACAGCGACTACCCGGCAACGATCGACGCCCTGGTCGTGCCGCAGCCTAGCTCGTTGAGCAAGGAGCAGCTGGACCGCCTGCAGCAGTGGATCCTCGCCGGCAACGCTGCGCTGCTGATGGAGGACCCGGCCCCGCTCGAAGCGCCCGGCACCGCGGCGACCGACCAGAAGGGCGGTCCGCGGGCGCAGATGATGGGCGGCGGCGGCCCGCAGAAGGACCTCGCGGCGTTCGCCAACTTCCTCGGCAGTTTCGGTGTGCGGATGCCGATCGGCCAAGTCGTTTGGGACCTCAGCTATCGCACCTTCGCGGGCGGTGGCCTGCCGCCGGAGTTCGTGTTCGTCGATCCGCGTGGCTATGCGGTCGACGAGGCGGTCACCAAGGGTCTCGATCGCACGGTGATGTTGTTTGGCGGTCACTTCCAGCCCCAGGCCGTCGAGGGCTTCGAGTTTCAGCCGCTGCTGCGCTCGGTCCAGCCGGACCCAACCAACGAGGAGATGAACGGCACGGTCGCGACGAGCGATCTGTTCGTGTTCAACCCATTTGGCGGTGGCCAGCAGATCAACCCTCGCCGCGTCAATCGGCCGCGGCCCGCCGACTATGTGCTCGCTGCCCGTGTCCAAGGTCCGGAGAAGGACGGCAAGCGTCCGCGCGTGGTGGTCCTGGGCGACCTCGACCTGGTGTCGAACCAGTTCTTCGAACTCCGCCGCGCTGCCGAGGATCCGAACCTCCGCTTCGACAACGTGACCTTCGTGCTGAATTGCATCGACCAACTCGCGGGCGATTCGAGCTTGATCGACCTGCGCAGCCGCCGGCCGCAACTGCGAAAGCTGGAGGCCGTCGAGTACGCACAGCGTGACTTCGAGCGCGAGTGGATCCGTTCCAAGGAGACTGCCGAAGACGCGGCCAAGAAAGAACTCGACGATGCGCAGAAGCGACTCGACGACGCCGTCGCCGTGGTTCGCGACAACGCGGAGCTCGACGAGCAGGCCAAGCAGATCCGCATCCAAGAGATCGAGGAAAAGGAGAACCGCAAGCTCGACCTGAGCAAGGCGCAGATCGAGGGCGCCAAGCAGACGAGCATCGAGCGTTCGCGCCATGATCGCGACGCCAAGAAGCGAGGTCTCTACAACACCTACCGCCTCGGCATGATCGCGCTGTCGATCGTGCCGGCGTTGGGGTTGGGCCTCGTTACATTCCTTCGTCGTCGCGCTCGTGAGAGCGCGATCGTCCCGCAGAATCGCATGGTGAAGTGAGAGGTGACCCTGTGAACGAATCCATCAAGACGATCACCTTCGTTGGCGCTTCGGCGCTGCTGTGTGTCCTGGCCACTCTGACTGGTCCCGGCAAGGTCGACAACACGCTGTTCTCGGACGAGGGGCAGGTGCTGTTCCCCGAGTTCACGGATGCGTCCTTGGCGACCGAGTTGCGGGTTGCGTCGTACGACGACGGCAGCACCGAGATCCGGCAGTTCAATGTGCGCCGCGACGACAAGGGCATCTGGACCATCCCGTCGCACGGCAACTACCCGGCCGACGCCAAGACGCGAATGGCGAAGAGCGCCACCATGATGCTCGGGATGCAGCGCGACCGCGTCATCAGCGACATCGTCGATGATCACGGCAAGTGCGGCGTCGTCGACCCCGAAGAGGAGAGCCTCGACACCAAGGGCCGCGGCACCAAGGTCGTGTTCAAGAACGCCAGCGGGCAAGAGCTCGCGACGCTGATCATCGGCAAGGAACTCGAGGGCAGCCCCGGGATGCACTTCGTGCGCCTGCCGGGCAAGAAGCGAGTCTACGCTGCCAAGTTCGACAACCAGCTGTCGACCAAGTTCGCCGATTGGATCGAGACGGACCTGCTGAAGGCCAAGACCTGGGACATTGCCAAAGTCGTTTTCGACAACTACTCGGTCGATGAGCAGGCCCAGAAGATCAAGGAAGGCGATCGCATCATCGTGAGGAAGGACGAGGCGTCGAAGTGGATCGTCGAAGGCACGGCTGAGACCGACACCGCCAACGAGGACAAGCTCCGCGAGGTCACCGAGTCGCTCGGTCAGATCAAGATCGTCGGTGTGCGCAAGAAGCCTGCTGGTCTCGATGCTCGTTTGCAGGGCGGGCCGGCACTGCAGGATGCGCTGAACTTGCAGAGCAAGGGCTACTTCCTTCTGCGCGACGGATCTCTGCGCAGCAACGAAGGCGACCTCTCGTTCGAGAGCAAGAACGGCGTGCGCTACACGTTGCGCTTCGGCGAGATTGTCTACGGCGAGGGCGAGGCCATCACTTCGGGTGAAGGCGATGCCAAGCCGGACGCCCCCAAGGACGGCCAACAGGGACCGACGCCGCTCGCGGGCAACAATCGCTACTTGATGGTCTCCGCCGAGTTCGATGAATCGCTGCTGCAGAAGCCGAGCGGCATGCGGCTGGCGGACGATGTGATTGCACAGCGTCGCGAGGCGCAGCAGCAGATCGAAGCGATCGTCAACGCGATCGAGCTCTACAAGCAGAAGAACGAAGGCAAGGTGCCCCCGTCGCTGCAGGAGCTGACGAAGAAGCCGAACGAGACGGACGCAGCGTTGTTGACGGAGTTGAAGCAGGACCCGTGGGGCCAAGACCTCGTCTACGCTCTCGAAGGCGAGGGCTACAAGCTGTTCAGCAAGGGGCCAGATCAAGTCGAGGGCGGCGTTGGCATGGGCCAAGACCTTGTCGCGGCGTTGTTGGCTGGCGAGGACGAGCTGCGACGCAGCGCTGACCAGTGGCGGGAGTTCGACAGCAAGATCGCGGAGGGCAAGAAGGAAGCCGATGGCCTCGCTCGACGCTTCGGGCCTTGGTACTACGTGATCGACAATGCGCTGTTCACCAAGCTGAAGCCGGCGCGCACCGATCTCGTGAAACCAAAGGACGCGCCCGCCGAAACTCCGGTCGGCGGCGACGCACCAGTTCCTGGCGACGTGCTTCCTGGCGGCGGCAAGTAGGCGGCCCGTTCCCCGCTGGCGCGCGGTCTGCGAACATCACCTTCGCATGACCGTTCCCGCTCGCAGCTCGTTTGCCACCGTCCTCCTGCTCGCCGCGTGCACTGCCGGCCCTTGCGGGCCGCCGTCGCAGGGGACGAGTGCGCAGGCGCAGGCAGCGCTCGCGACCTTGCTCGCGACCCAGGACCTCGCCGGTGCGCGCATCGGCGTCATGGTCCGCGACCTCGAGACCGGGGACGTGCTGTGTGCGCACGATGCCGACAAGGGCTTCCTCACGGCGTCGAACATGAAGCTCCTGAGCTCGGCGATCGCGCTCTCGAGGCTCGGCACCGAGTTCCGCTTCGACACGCGCGTCGTGGCGGAGTCGGTTGACGGCGACACGGTTGCGGGCGATCTGTTCCTCGTCGGCGGCGGCGATCCGTCGCTCGGCAGCGAGCCCGAGGTCGCGAGTTCGGGTGACGTCATGGCGCCGCTGCACGCACTCGCGGTGTCGCTGCATGCCCGCGGCATTCGCCGCGTGCGTGGGTGCGTACGTGGGGACGCCTCGGCGCAGTCGTTCGCTCGCTACGGCAACGGTTGGCAGTGGGACTACCTCGAGGAAGACTATGCGGCCCCATGCGCGGCGCTGAACTTCGCGCAGAATGTGCTGACAGTGCTCGTACACCCGACCTCGTTCGGCCTGCCCGCGCGCCTCGAACTCGAGCTCCCTATCGCGCTTCCCACGTGGCTCCGCTGCGAAGTCGCGACGGTGTCGTCGAACGGCGATAGCGGGGTTCACTTTGCGCGGTCGCCGCTCGATTCAGAAGTTGTCGTGACGGGTGCGATCGCGGCAGGCGCGAAGCCGGTGCGCTTGCAGGTCGCGGTGCCCGATCCCGCGGCGTACGCGGCCGCCGCCTTCACTGCGGCCTTGCACGCCTGCGGCATCGTTGTCGATGGCGAGGCCGGGGTCGGCATCGCGCCACCGGGGGCCCAGGTCGTGGCCGAGCATCGATCGCCGCCGCTGTCGGCGATCGTGGTGCCGCTGCTAGAGCACAGCATCAACCTCTACGCCGAACAGTGCTGGCGCACGGCGGCGCATCGCCTTGTTTTTGCCCGTTCCTTCGCCGACTGCGAACGGTTCGGCAAGCAGGCCCTTTCCAATCTCGACGTCGACACTGCCGGGATGGTTCTGGCCGACGGCTCCGGTCTGTCGCGGCGCAACTTGGTGCAACCGCGCCAGCTCGTGGCGTTGCTGGCGGCGGTCCACACGGAGCCGCGGTTGCGGCCGATGAACGACGCGCTGCCGGTGGCCGGCGTCTCGGGCACGCTGAAGGCGCGATTCCAAGACAGCGCTGCCGCCGGCCGTGTGCGCGCCAAGACTGGGTTCGTGTCCTATGTCATCGGCTTGTCGGGCTACGTCGATCGCGATGCGACTGCAGCGCCGGTCGCGTTCTCGGTCCTGGTCAACAACTTCACCTGCGAGCCCGATGCCGCCAAAGCTGCGGTCGACGCGTTCGTCGAGCAACTTGCGGCTTCGCTTCGCTAGCAGGCAGGCTGTTCGCGGCGATTGCGGTCGCGCGCGATCCTGTGCCTGTTGCCATGCCCGACGTTCGGGAATAATCCTCGCCGGTGCACCGTCCCGGTGCCCTCGTTCCCGCTGATGCTCCGACTCCTTCCACAGAAAGCCCTCGTCGGCGTCCTCGCAGTCCTCGTGTCGCTCGCCTCATGCGACAACGTTGGCCGCGCCTTCGATCCAGACGTCACGCCGCCCATCACCAGCCCTACGGTGGTTTCGACCATCCAAGTGTTGCCCGTGGGGGGGGATGCGCGCGACGGTCGGCCGATCGTGCGCCAGACCTACCCCAAGGGTGGGGGGTGGCCGGCCACGGTGCCGGTAGTGGTCGAGTTCTCAGAGAGCATGAACGAGGCTTCGTTACTGCCGACAACGCCAACGGCCAATGACGCCAAGGTGGTCTTGCGCCCAGCCAGCACCCAGACGTCGGTGCCGGTGATCTACAGTTTCCTTGCCGGTTCGCGCGTGTTGGTGATGCGGCCGGTCGCGGCGCTCGACTCACCCCAGGCCACGTCCTACGACGTGGTTCTGCTGGCAGGCGGTCGCGACGCGGATGGCGTGCGGTTCTCGGCATCGACCGAGACGGTACTGGCGACGTTCACGGTCGATCCAGCCGCTACCGCCGATGCGTCGATCCTCGCGGTCTACCCGCGCGACAACCAGCGCGACAATCAGCGCGACACGGACTTCCTTTGCGTGTTCACGCGCCCGGTCAACCTCGCGTCACTGGTGAACAACTTCACGCTGCGCGAGCAAGGCGGCGCGAACATCGTTGGTACGCCGAGTCTGCCACTCTCCGTGACGAACCTGCCGGAAGCACGCGTCGTTGGCTTTCGCCCCGCGAGCAACGCGCTGTGGCAGGCTAGCACGACGTTTGAGTTCGTCGTCAATGCCAGCATCACCTTTGGCACTACCGGCGTGCTGCAGTTCAGCAACCGCACTCCGTTCTCGCGGTTCACCACTGGCGGGCCGCCGAACCCGACGTCAATCGCGGTGGACAATCTGTCGGTGGGATTCCCCCACAAAGTCAACCTCGCCAATCTCGCAACTCTGCGTCTTGCCGTCGTGTTGCCGGCGGATGCGGCCGCTGGTGATGTCGTCAATGCGCGCGTTTATGGGTCGAATCGCAGTACGACGGCGACGGGCGACATCGCGCTCGTTCAGCGCAATGCCACCCTGTTGGCCGCAGGTGCACAGACTGTTGTGGTGGACTTCTCCGGCACGCTCGGCAGCATCGGCCGGCTGTTGTTCGACGATGGCGCGATCACGTTCACTGCCCAGTTGTTCCGCGGCAGCCAGCACTCGGGTGCGGTGCGCGGCAACAACGCCGCGGCGCAGGACACGGTGCGCCCAACGCTCGTCAGCCTCGGTCCGCCGACAGGTAGCAATGGCACGGACCTCTACGCCGAACTCGAGACGATGACGCTGTTCGGAACGGCGAGCGAAGCGCTCGGCGATGCGTCATTTGTGCTCAACACGCCAGCGCCGGTCACCGGTGGCCTGTTCGCGAGTCGCACCAACGGGACCTTCCTGCTTGCCCCGGTCGCCGTCGGTCGGCGCACGACGGCTCTTGGCTACTCGTTGTCGATCACGGATCTGGCGGGCAACCTCGCGGCGGCGCCGGCGACGGGCAACGTGCTGCAGCGTGGCGTGCTGGCTGGATCGGCGAGCGGTGGTTCGCTGGTCGTCGAGGCCTTCGACGCCGCGACGCTTCGCGCGGTGGGTGATGTCGAGGTCCTCGTCGATCCCGGGGTGCCGACGGTGCCGCCGGCCATTGGTCGCCAGACGGCGCTGACGGGGAGCGATGGGCGCGCCACGTTCACCGGGCTCACCGCCGGCACACACACCATCACTCTGGTCAAGCCGGGGTATGACCTCATCACGCTGTATGACTCGCCGGTCGGCTTTGCGTCGTTGCCCATGCGCACGACGTCGGCCACAAGCGCGGTTGCTACGCTCACGGGGTCGGTCACGTTTCCGGCGACCGTGCCGGGCGCGAGTGCGATCGTCGGCAGCAATCTGCTGGACGACCCGGCGACGTTGACCATCCGGACTTCGACGGGCACACCGACGGCACTCGCGGCGACTGCCATCCGACCCAACCGACCGATGATGTTCAGTGCGTTCGGTGGCGTGTTCGAGCCGACCGCGAACCCCGCCTTCCTGGTCCACGCCTGCAACCTGTGCGGCACCGACCTCGTCTCGCCGACGCCGCCAGTTGCACCCGTTGCTGCCGGGGCGACGCAGACGCTCACGGCTGCATTGCGCGACGTCGGATCGTTGTTTGCCACGCTCGTGCCCTACAGCGGGAACGACTTCACCAGTTCCAACGGCTTCCTAGCCACCAGCCTCAGCGCACCCGCGACGGTTCGCATGGTCGCGACGATCGATGGCTTCATCGGCCAGGGCGCGATCGGCATCGGGTTTCCGACCGGTAGCGCCGCGTCGATCACCGCCAACGGTGCGTGGTCGACGGCGATCCTCACCGGCATCAGCAGCTTCGCGCCGTTGTCGTGGGTCGTTTGCGAGGCGCGGGACACGGCTGGCGGCATCTCGCGGACGCGCGCGCAGCTCGACGCGACGACCGGGACGGCCTCGGTTCCGGTGCTGCCGCAAGACCTGCACCTGCAAGACATCGGCGCCAGCACAACGTTGACCTCGCCACCGCGCATCGAGCTCTACGACGCGCTCGACACGGCTCTGGTGGAGACCACGACGGTTGGGCAGTTGGCGACGGGTCTTCTGGGTGCCTATGACCTCGTAGCTGTCGACGCGACAGGGCGCGGTTGGGTTTTGATCGCCGAGGACACCGATGCTGGGACGGCGACGCCGACCCTCCGTGCGTGGCAGTTTCCTGCACCTGCCGCCAATCCGACGATCGCGCTGGGTGCGTGGGTCGTGACGCCCTACGCGCGCCTGTTCCGCGCCGGGTCCGCGGGTGTTGCGGACTGGGTGCTCGAGGAGCGTCGGCACCGCGAAGTGACGATGACGCGTGCACCTGCGATCCCCTACACGCTGCAGTGACGAAGTTCCATCCATGACGGCGGGGCAGTTTCCTCCGCGGGTAGCCATCGCGCTGCTCTCGGGTGGCCTCGATTCGGTCGTGGCTGCGGCGGCATGGATGGCCGGTGGCAACCACCTCGCGCGTTGCCTTACCTTCGATTACGGCCAGCGGGCCAGCGCACGCGAAGCCGAGGTCGCGCAGCAGTTCTGCGCCAGGCACTCGTTGTCGTGGGAGCGTGTGGCACTGCCGTGGCTCGCCTCGGCGTCTCATCTGGTCGGCTCGGCGCTGGTCGACGTCGGCAAGGCAATGCCGAGCGGCACGCTTGCGGATCCTGGGGATGCGCGAACCGCGGCTGCGGTTTGGGTGCCGGCGCGCAACTGTGTATTCCTCGCCATCGGCGCCGCGTTCGCCGAGGCCTTGGGCGCAACGGTCGTAATCGCCGGGTTCAATCGCGAGGAGGCGGCGACGTTTCCCGACAACTCGGAGGCGTTCGTCGCCGCGGCGGGGGAGTTCTTGACGCAGGGCACGCGAACGGGCGTTTCGGTGGCCGGCCCGGTGCAGCATCTCGACAAGCGGGGGATCGTCGCCGCCGCGCGCCAACTCGGGATTGCCCGCAGTGACCTATGGTCTTGTTACGAAGGTGGCGCCGAGCCCTGTGGTCGGTGCGAATCGTGTCTCCGCAGTGAACGCGCGTGGTCGCCCGCGTGATCGTCGTTCCAGCGGCGACGACGATGATTGTCGACAACCGTGCGGATCCCGGCTTCGGACGCGTGCGCCCGGGCGACTCGTTCGCTACCCTGCGCGGCGTCTGTTGGCGAAGTCCCGTCGAGTTCAGGTCATGGTGAAGCGGTCCATTGCTCTCGTTCTGTTGGCGTTGGTGACGTCGTGCGCGACGCCGCCTCCGATCAACGCGACATCCTCCTTTGCGGCGTCGCCGGCGCTGGCGTTGCGCAACCCTTCCGACATCGCCGTCCTGCCTGTAGAGGACGGCTCGGCGAGTGTGGCTGCGGCGAACTACGTCGACTACATGCGGCAGGCGTTGTGGCGGCAGTTGCCATCGCGGCTCTACTCGCCGTTGTCGCTCGAGCTGGTGGATGCGGCGATGCTCCGGCACCAGAAGCAGGCGGGCGAGACCCTGATGACGCCGGCGTACCTGAAGCGCGTGGCCGGGAAGTCGTCAGAAGATGCAGTTCTGGCCGTTCGCGTCAATCGGTGGGACGAGTCTCACATGATGGCGGACAAGAAGGTCGACTTCGACGTGCAGGCGGCACTCGTCGCCAACGACGGCGAGATCCTCTGGAGTGGCAGTCTGGCCGGGTCGGTCAAGGCCGGTGGCCTTTCGGCGGCCCCGCGCGATCGGGACCAGATGGGGCGGAGTTGTGCCGAGCAGGCGATGGTCGAGGTGTTGAACCACCTGCAGCGACGCCGCGCTGGCGGCAACTGACCGCGAGCCGGAGGGCACGAAACCTCCGGTCTCGGTGGTGCGCGCGCGCCGCGGCGGCCGCAAGGGAGGCGGTCTGGCTGGTGTGGCCTTTGGGGGGGCTTGGACGCGCGCATTCCTCGGCGCGCTTGCACTTGGTCGGCCGACCGGTAGCCTTCCCGCCTCAAGTTTTTGCCTTTGGCCGACCGCGCCGCTGGAATCCCTGTTCTGGCGCGCTGGTTTTGAAACCGAACGAGGATCCAGGGATGCCACTTTCCGCCGAGACCAAGAAGCAGCTCATCCAGTCCAACAAGCGCCACGACAACGACACGGGTTCGCCCGAAGTCCAGGTCACTGTGCTGACCGCGTCCATCAAGGACCTGACCAAGCACATGCAGCGCCACCCGAAGGACTACGCCAGCCGCCGCGGCCTCCTGTTCCAGGTCAACCGCCGCAACAAGCTGATGAAGTACCTGCAGCGCGTCTCGCGCGATCGATACAACCAGCTCGCCGACAAGCTGGGCCTGCGCAGGTAGCAAGCCCGGGCGAGGGCGCTACGGCAACGGCCGCGGCGTCGAGCAGCCACGAAGGATAGAACCAACTGACAATGCGACCGCACCTCGCAATGAGGCTGCGGCAAACTGCTGCGTTGGCGCCAAGATGGCACCACAGCCGGCGATGCCGGTGCGCAGCCGATGCGGGCGCACGAGCACCAGGAGGGTGCGCGCCCGTAGTGGGACCGGCTCCTCGCTCCTTGAGCGCGGATACCGACGACCTGCAGGGCGATCGCACCAACGCAACCGCCCGCAACCGTGCAACGGCCCCAGGAGGGGGTGACGCACGGCCAAGAGACCGAGACCAAGCTGACCCGCCCGTTTCAACGAGGCAGGCGGCACATCGAGAACGAGAATGGCAAGCAAGAAGAAGACCGACGACTCCCCTCAAACCAGCCGCAGCAAGAGCAGTGGCACCCGCAGCGCTAGCGCCGGCGCACGCCCGCGCACCAAGAAGCCCGAGGCCGCCGCGGCAGAGCCGTCGACCAAGAGCACCGCTCGCGCCGCCGAACCGGCCGCGCGCACTACCCCCGCAGCGCGCACCAGCGCCGCCCCCGCCCCCGTGCCTGTGAGCTCGGGTGGCATTCCGAAGGCGATTCGCGTGGAGCGCGAGATCGGCGGTCGCAAGCTGACGATCGAGACGGGCCGAATGGCGCGTCAGGCCGACGGCGCCGTGGTCGTCTCGTACGGCGAAACCGTGGTTCTTGCGACCGCACAGAGTCAGAAGGCCGGCGACCACGTCGACTTCTTCCCGCTCACCGTCGACTACCGCGAGAAGACCGCGGCCGCAGGCATGATCCCCGGCGGCTTCTTCAAGCGCGAAGGCCGGCCGACGACCAAGGAGATCCTTGGCTGCCGCCTCATCGACCGCTCGGTGAGGCCGATGTTCCCAGACGGCTACAAGGCCGAGGTCCAAGTCTTGTCGCAGGTGCTTGCGACGGATCGCGAGAACGATCCAGACGTCGTCGCCGCGATTGCATGCTTTGCAGCGCTGGCACTGAGTTCGATTCCGCATGGGACGACGCTCGGCATGTGCCGCGTCGGCATGCGCGATGACAAGCTCGTCATCAACCCGCTGTGGAGCCAGATCCAATCGCCGGAGAACAAGCTGAACCTGACCGTTGCCGGCAGCGAAGACGCGGTGGTGATGGTCGAGGCCGGCGCCAAGGAAGTCAGCGAAGAGGTCATGCTCGAAGCGCTCGAGCTGGGCCACAAGACCGCGCGCGACGTCGCCGCACTGATCGAAGAACTGCGCGCTCTCGCCGGCCGCCAGAAGGCGCCGTTCACTCCGCCGAAGCTCGACGAGAAACTCGTCGCTGCGATCGAATCGCAGTTCGGCGACCAACTGCGTCGCGCCCCGCTGACGCCGGGTTCGAAGCAGCAGCGCAGCGCTGCAATCAAGGTCGCCAAGGAAGCGGCAACGCAGGCGTTCCCAGCCCCGGCCGGCAGCACCGATGCCGAGAAGATGAAGTGGGGCAAGGTCACCGGTGAGATCATCGGCAACACCATCAAGGACGGTGAGCGCCAGTCGATCCTCAAGGGTCGTCGCGCTGACGGCCGCGATCACACGTCGATCCGCCCGATCACGATCGAGGTTGGCGTGCTGCCGCGCGTGCACGGTTCTGTGCTCTTCACGCGAGGCGAGACGCAGGCTCTCGGCATCGTGACCCTCGGCGGCATCGACGATCAGCAGATGGTCGATGGCCTGATGCCGGAGGGCAAGAAGCGCTTCCTGCTCCATTACAACTTCCCGCCCTTCAGCGTCGGTGAAGTGAAGCGCACGGGTTCACCTGGTCGCCGCGAGATCGGTCACGGCGCGCTGGCGGAGCGCGGTGTCGAACCGGTGCTCCCGTCGCGCGAGGACTTCCCGTACACCATCCGCATCACCAGCGAGATCCTCGAGTCGAACGGTAGTTCGTCCATGGCGACCGCGTGCGCGGCGACGCTTGCGATGATGGACGCGGGCGTTCCGATCAAGCAACCGGTCGCGGGCGTCGCGATGGGTCTCGTGATGGAGGGCAAGAAGTTCGCCATCCTGTCCGACATCCTCGGCAGCGAGGATGCATGCGGCGACATGGACTTCAAGGTCGTCGGCACCGGCCGCGGAATCACCGCGCTGCAGATGGACATCAAGTGCGAGGGCCTAACCCGCGAGATCCTGAAGCAGGCGCTCGAGCAGGCGCGCCAAGGCCGCTTGCACGTCTTGCGCGAGATGCTGAAGACGCTGCGCGAGCCGCGCTCGCAGTTGAGCCCGAATGCGCCGCGCCTTGAGTCTGTGACCGTGCCGCAAGAGAAGATCGGCATGATCATTGGCCCGGCTGGCAAGAACATCCGCGGCATGCAGGAGTTGTTCGAGGTGCGCATCAGCATCGAGGACGGCGGCCTCTGCACGGTGACCGGCGTCAACGCCGAGAAGGTCATGGCCTGCGTCGAGCACATCAAGGCGATGACGGCCGAAGTTGGCGTTGGCCAGATCTACGAAGGTCGCGTGTCGGCCATCAAGGAGTTCGGTGCGTTCGTCGAGATCCTGCCGGGCCAAGAGGGTCTTGTGCACGTGTCGGAGCTGTCGGATGGCTTCATCAAGTCGGTCACCGACGTCGTCCGCATCGGCGACACGCTGAAGGTCAAGGTCATCGGCATCGACGACTTCGGCAAGATCAAGTTGAGCCGTAAGGCCGTGATCCTGGCCGAGCGCGGGGATGCACCGGTGGTCGACGGCGACGGCTCGTCGCGCCCGCCGCGCGACGACCGCGGTTCGCGCGGGGATCGCCCCGAGCGTGCTCCGCGAGAGGAGCAGGCGCCGCGTCCTGAGCGTGGTTTCCGCGACGATCGCGGTCCGCGCGAAGACCGCGCCCCGAGTGACGATCGCAGCCCGACCGAGGTTCGTGCACCGCGCGAAGAGCGTAGCCCGCGTCCTGAGCGTGCGCCCCGCGAGGATGGCGGTAGCCACCGTGAGGACCGCGGTCCGCGCGCTGACCGTGCACCGCGCGAAGATCGTCCGGTGCGCGATGAACGTGCCCCGCGCGAAGATCGTCCGGTGCGCGACGAGCGTGCACCGCGCGAGGATCGTCCGGTGCGCGAGGAGCGTGCACAGCGCGAGGAGCGTCCGATGCGCGAGGAGCGTGCGCCGCGCGAAGATCGTCCGGTGCGCGACGAGCGTGCGCCGCGCGAGGATCGTCCGGTACGCGACGCCCGTGCCCCGCGCGAGGATCGTCCGGTGCGCGATGAGCGTGCCCCGCGCGAGGATCGTCCGGTGCGCGATGAGCGTGCACC
>CAMBXM010000090.1 GCA_945871815.1 Singulisphaera sp. GP187 | reverse complement strand
CTTTTGGCGCTTGCTGGCGTGGTGCGCCAAGTTGTGGGTCGCTCGAGTTCGCCGGTCTTCGCCCTGGAAGCCCCCGAGCCGACAGCGCCCGAGTCGCGCCTCAGTCGGTCTCGATGCTGACGAGGACACGCTGGACGTCGATCGATCGCGGCGCCTCGAGCACACGGGCGCAGATACGGCGGCATTCTTCTGCCGAGTACCGGCGCAGCACCTTGAGCAAGCCCCTCAGGCGCACTGGCGCAATCGAGAATCGACGGAAGCCCGCGCCGATGTAGAACGGCAGCCGCACCGGATCCGCTGCGGTCTCACCAAACAGGATGACCTCGCGGTCCTTCTGATCGGCTTCCTTGGCGATGCGCGCCAGGGTCTCGAACACCGCCGGGTGCGGCAGTTCGTGGTAGTCACGGACGGCAGAGTTGTCGCGATCGGCCGCCAGCAGGTGCGCCTGGAGGTCATCGACGGCGACGACCGCAAAGTCCGATTCTGCCAGCAACGACCCGCACGACAGCGCGGCCGACGGCACCTCGATGACCGGGGCCACGCGCACGCTCTCCGCGACCGCGACTTTGGCCTTGCGCAAGGCCAGACGCTCCTCGATCACCGCGGCCTTGACGCGCTGCAGGTCCATCACATGCGTGACGAACGGCACCAGGACACCAGTGTTTTCGGTACCCACCGCGGCCCTGAGGATCGCCCGCAGTTGCAGCCGCAGGACGTCCTGGTTCTGCAGCAGCCCGCGCACGCCGCGCATTCCCATCGCAGGGTTGCGCTCTGGATCGCGCGACTCGCCGGCCAGCGCCGCCGCGGCAACGTCGAGCAGGCGGAAGTTGACGGCACGGCCCTGCTGACCCTCGACGACCTGGCGATACTGGACCGTCAGTTCATCCTCGGTCGGACGCCGGCGCTCGGCGAGGAACGCGAGCTCGGTGCGGAACACGCCTACGCCGGCGAGCCCAAACGTACGCGCCATCTCCGCTTCCCCGCCGCTGCCGCAACTTCCAAGCAGCTCGATGGCAGTGCCATCGCGCGTCTCGTGTCGATGATCGACGTCAGGAGCCTGCTGGCGCTGCGCTTTCCACCCTTGGGCGCGTTCGGTGAACTGACCCAGATCGGCCTCGGTCAAATCGATGCGCAGTTCGCCCGTGTTGGCGTCGACCACGACGACGCTGCCTTCGCGCAGCAGTCGAGGCAGGTCGCGGATGCCCGTGATCGTCGGGATCCCCATGCTGCGCGCGAGGATCGCAGCGTGCGAGCTCATACCACCCTCTTCGGCGACGATGCCATCGACACCTTCGCTCTGCAGATTGAACATGTCCGCGGTCGTCAGCTTGCGAGCCGCAAGCAGGTAACGACCGGTCGGCACCGACGAGCGCTCCTTGGTGCCCGCGTCCTCGAGGTTGCGCAGCAGCCGCGTCGAGACGTCGCGCAGGTCACTGGCGCGGCGACGGAGGATCTCGCTCTCGACCAGTTGGAAGATGCGATCGTACTTGCCGAACACCGTGCGAACTGCCGGACGCACCCCAAGCCGCTCTTGCACGATTTGCTGCTCGATCTCGGTCACGAACATCGCGTCGGACAGATAGGCGATGTGGGCATCGAAGATCCGCAACTCCGCGTCGCCGAGTTGGCCCTGTTGCTTGCTGCGGATGTCCTCGATCTGGGCGCGACTGCGCTGCAGCGCGGAGCGCAGGCGGTTCAGTTCGTCCTCGACCTGATCGGCCGCGATGCGGCTCACGCCGATCTCGTCCTCGTCGTAACCGCGCAGATGGACCGGCCCGACTGCGATCCCAGGAGCTACGGACTCGCCGCGCAACACGTTCACAGCACTACCTCTCGATCGGGCACAGGGATACGGGTCATGAGCATCGGGGAGACGATGGAACCGCAGAAGATGGCGATTGGCTAGGCTGCAGGCCAGCGAAAGGACCCGGAAGACCAAGACGCGTGGCCAGGCTGCGGGCTGTGGCGCATCCGACGGGCATAGGGTAGAGGTAATCGGTTGAACGTCATTGCGACCCCAGCGCCCAGCGTTCGCCAAATCCTGCAAGCCAAGCACGTGTCGATGGACATCCACCCGACCGCAGTCGTCGCCCCCACCGCGCAACTCGGAGACGGCGTCGTCGTCGGCCCGTATTGCCTGGTCGGACCACTGGCACGCCTCGGCGCGCGGACGCGTCTGCATGGCCACGCCATCGTCGAGGGCGATACTTGGCTCGGTGCGGACTGCGAGGTGTTTCCGTTTGCTGTGCTCGGCACCACGCCGCAAGACAAGAAGCTGCAGCAAGGCGAAGCCGGTGGTCGCCTGCGTATCGGCGCCCACAATCGCATCCGCGAACACGCGACGATCCATGGCGGCACCTCGTTCGGCGGTGGCCAGACCACCATTGGCGACCACAACATGCTGCTCGTCGGCTGTCACATCGGCCACGACGCCACAGTCGGCAGCCACGTGATCTTCACCAACGGCGCCATGGCCGCAGGCCACACCCACATCGGCGACCGCGCGATCCTCGGCGCCATGGTCGGCATTCACCAGTTCGCGCGTATCGGCGAGCTCGCGATGGTGGGCGCTGGCGCCATGGTTTCCCACGACGCGCCGCCGTTCTCGATGGTCCAGGGCGACCGTGCCCGCCTCGTCGGCGTCAACCTCGTGGGTCTGCACCGCAACCAATACAACACCGTGCAGAAGAAGTGCATCAAGCGCACCTTCCGCCTGCTGTTCTGGCGCTCGGGCACCCTGCAACAACGACTCGAAGCGGTGCGCAACGAGTCGTTCGCCAGCGAGCCCGCATGCCAGAAGATCTTGGACTTCGTCGCTGGAAGTCAACGCGGTGTCTGCTCGCCTCGCGGCGGGCGACGCTACGACAGCAGTGACATAAGGGAGGGCGGAACAAGGCAGTCGCCCGATCGGCAAACCGGAGAAGAGCATGCAGCAGACGTGTGAAGGGCGGAGCCCGACTGGTCCTCGGCGCGCCGTCCTGTTGTTGTGCGGAATCGCGATCGCGACGTCGATCGCTTCGGCGCAGTCCGCGATCGACTTCCGCACCAGTGACGGCACGTTCTTCGTGCTGGTCCCCACCAGCGGTGCGGCCATCGTGCACTGGACCGTCGCCACGCCGATCGGCCCACAGGTCGATCCGGCCTCGACTCCAGGACTCGCCGCCGCTTGCGCGCAGGCTTCCCTGCGCGGGACCTGGGACATCGGCAGCCTCGACGCCGACCGCGAACGCAAAGCCCTGGCAGAACTCGACGAGGCGGAGACCATCGTCGACATCGCGCCGAGCCTGTCCGGAACCGCCGCGGAACCGGCTCGCCGCGCCGAACTGCTCGCGCGCGTTGCGCAACTGCGCTCCGTCGCCGACGCCCTGTGCGACCCACTCGCGTTCCGTCGCGTACTGGCGACCGCGCCCGCGCGCAACGTGCGACTGCGCTTTGACCAGGACACTGCGATCCTGTCGCTGACGACGACCCCGCTCGGTGTCACCGCCGTCGCGCGCCTCCTCTACAACCGCCGCGAGTCTCAGGCCCTGCGCTCGGTGCGCCAAGACCTCGCGCAACTGCAGCAAGAGGCCACCACCGAGTGGGACCGCTCGCCGATGGCGCCGCTGTATGCCGAGACTCTTGCACTCGCCTTCCCGAGCCACGCGCTCGCACGGGCCGGTGACCGCCCATCGATCGGTGGGTTCCGACGGCAGCTCGCCCTCGAGGTCTTTGCGAAGTCACAGCACCCGCGCAACACCGTGCACGTGCTGACCGGCAGCTTTGACGTGACCGCACTGAAGTCGGCGCTCGAGGGCATCTTCACGACCACCGCACTGCAACAACCCGAGGTCCTGCAGAAAGCCGCACCGCGAGCCCAAGCCGCTGTGCGCCGCGCGATGGTCCCGGGAGCAAAGCGGCCCGCTGCGTTGATCGCCTACTCGCTGCCTGCCGGCCTCGACGCCACCTCCGTCGCGACGGTGGCCCAGTGGTTTGCTGGCGGCGACGACTCGTGGCTCGGCCGCGAACTGGTCCGTTCGGGCCGCAAGACCGCAACCGTCGCCGTTCGGGCCCCGTGGCCCGAGAGCGCCGCGACAGGCCTGCTGGTGATCGAAGTCATGGACCAGGCCGGCACCAGCGTGAAGCTCGCGGATGACGTGCTCGCGTTGTGCACCAAAGGCCGGCAGGCAACGCCGGAGGTCGGCCAGTTGCCGCAGGCATTCACGAGAGTGCGCCACGAGTTTGAAGCCGAGACGGGAGGTAGCCCATCGCTCGCTTCATGGATCGCGCGCCGGACGCTGCAGAACGGCGGAACCGCACTGCCACAGCCCCCTGAGGTTCCGCCATTCGCCGAACTCACGGCGCTGCTACGTCGCATCCTCGCGACCAATCCCGTCGTGGTCGAATGGAGGGACGCATGATCGCTCGCAATCGCAGTTCGTGGCTGGCTTCTACCGCGACCCTCATCGGCGCGGCCCTCGTCGCCAGCTGCTCTGGGGCCCCCACGCCGTCGACCGCTGCTGGAGCGGAGCCGGTGCCGCCCCTCGTCGAACCCGGTGCCGCGAACTCGGAATCCGTCGAGCAGCCAGCCACGCAGAAGCCAACCGAGACCCTGCTGCTCCGCCGCTTCAAGCTCACCAACGAAATCGACGTGGTCGTACTTCGCCACGAACCCGGCATCGCCAAGTGCGCCGAGATCGGCGTCCTCCTGGCAGGCGGCACCGAGCGCGGCCAACCTGGCGCCGCCGACCTAGCCACTCACCTTCTGGTACACGGTGCCGATGTCACGACGGGTCGCCTCTCCCTGCAACGTCGCATCGAAAACCTCGGCGGCACGTTCACCGTCGAGCAAGGTCGCCTATCGACTTGGTTGTATGCACGCGTTCCACAGGGAATCTGGCAACAGGCACATGCAGCCATTGCTAGCGCCCTCCAAGCACCCACGCCGGGGCGCGGCATGCTCGAACGCTCCCAGCAGGATCTGCTCACGCTACGGACGCAGTCCATCACGGCAGACCCCGTGGGCCTCACCACCATGCGATTGCTGCTGGGTGACGAGAGCCCCAGTGCGCACGTTCAGGCGCTGCAAGACCGAGACCCGATCGAGGCCGTTCTGTTTCAAAAGCGCTACTTCCGGCCGGAGAGCACGGTCGTAGCTCTACGAGTCCCCGGCACGGCCGAACAAGTAGAGGCCATGGCCAAGAAGGACCTCGGCGGCTGGATCGCCACCAAGGTAGAGCCCGAACCAGAGGCCGCGGCGCAGCAACGCGTTGCCCCGAGCGGCATCGTCTGGATCGAACGCGAGACCGATGACAAGGATGCGCCCTGCGACGTCGAGGTCGTGCTGCAATGGCCCAGCCAGCACGCGACCGACGCCTTGGTGCTGCACCTGCTGGCCAACTGCATCACGGAAGACGGGCTCGGTGGCCGCCTCGAACGCCTGCTGCAAGAAGCAGGACTGGCGCGCCTTTCGTTGGTTCCGAGCGTCGCCACGTTCGGCGAGACTTCCGCCCTCGTTCTGCGCACCGAGTTGCCGGCGGCAAGAGCCCTCCAACTGTGGACGATCCTCGGCAAGGCGCGGCAGTCGCTGCTCGATCTACCGCCGACCTCGAGCGAACGCTCGCAGGCACGCGGGGCCGCATGGCTCTCCTTGCGAAGCTCCGAAGACCGTCCGGCGACGGGGTTGCGCGCACTCGTCGAACGCATCGTCCTCGACATCGACGAAAACACCCTGCTTGCACGCGTGCAGGCACTCGCCAGTCCCGAGGCGGTGACGGTCACTGCCATCGAGCGCTTTCTGCGACTACCGCTCGCGATAATCGTCCGGGGGCCAAGGCCATCAGACGGCGCGCAAGACGTTCGCATGTGCGAGCTGCTGCCAAGCCAGCGCCGGACACCACCAACCGCAACGCCTGACGATGCGCGCCTCGATGCGGCGAAGCCATGGCTCGCGCGCACCGTCGACGCCATCGGTGGCTCCGACCTCTTGGGTCGGGTTCAAGGCCTAGCGGCCACGCGCAAGATCGCAACGGAAGGCGCGCCAGACGTCGAAGAGACCTTCACTTGGTCGCTCGGCGGTGGCATGCACCGTTCGCGCACCGTGCTGGGCGTCCTCGTCGAGACCGACCTCAAAGCCAGCGAGTGGACCGAGACTTCAGGCGGCACAAAGGTCCAACTTTCACCGGTCGAGGCGAACTGGCGACTCGGCGAAATCGAACGTCACCCGCTCGTGTTGCTGGCCGGATGGCAGCGAGACGCCATGAAGTTCCGCCTGCTCACGACTCGCGTCGTCGGCGATCGCGAGCACGTGCTGCTCGAGGCCATCAGCGGTCGATTTGAACGGCTTCGTATGGAGATCGACCAACAATCGGGCTTGGTGCGCGTCGTCGAGGCTTGGACGCTCTCGCCCGAGGGCACGCCAACACGCGCCGTCGACACGTGGTCTGACTACCGCACAGTGGATGGCCTGCGCGTGCCCTTTCGATGCAGCACGCAGATCGACGATGGCCAGAGCTCGCGAGTGTCCACGTTCTCGCGCGTCCAACCCCAGACCAAGTGACCGCACCGCGGCCACGGCCCTGCAACTCCGCCGCAGCGCCCCTCAGCGACGGTTGCCGCCAAATCGCAGCACGATCCCCGCGTAGAACATGTGCTCGCCGTGGAGGTCCTGCTTGATGCTGACCGACGGACGACTCTCGTTGTTGAGATACGAGTACCAGGCGTTGATCGACACGGCATCGCTGAAGTGCAAGTAGGCCTCGGCGCCGCCGCCGTAGAAGAACTTCTCGTCCGAGCCGATACCGTCCTCCTCGAGGATCCGCGCGAACTGCCCCGCGACAAACGGCGACAGCGTAAACGAATCCCCGAACGGGAGGCGGTAGCGCAACTGTGCATCCGCCCACATGTGCCCCTGAGGATGAGAGGCATCGTAGTTGACCACGCGATCCGTCTCGTCCGTCAACGCGGCAGTCGCAAAGATCTCCCAAGCGGAGTCCGAACCCTGCGGAATGTACCACTCCATGCGCCCGCGACCGCGCCAGACCGCCGAAGGCAGCTCCGACGTGAACCCAGGTGTCGTTCCGAATTCACCGCTGCTCCGGTTCCACTCCCTTTCAAGCACCACAGTGAAGAGGTAGCCGCCGCGCGGTGCTCTGGTTCGACGATCGAGTTGCACCGTGTTTTGCTCGATGTAGACACGGCTGCCGTAGGCAGCGTAGTCATCCGGCACCGTGTAGCTCAGTTCGGTGCGCTCGTTCCGGTCAAAGCTGTTGCGACGGTAGAAGGGGCCGAACTCGACAAACAGATCCTGCGCCGCCTCGCGGCCGAAGCCCAAGTAGGCCTCGTAGTCAGATCCCTCGTACTGCCCCACCGGCACGAACGAATCGCCGCGATAGAAACCCTCGCGATAGAACGGCCATACCCGAGCAGACAACTGCAACCGGCTCGAGGTGTCGTTGCCCACGATGCGTCCATCGCGAATGCTGGCGACCATGCCATCGCGCCCGGCGTATGCATCGAACTGGCCGTCACGACCGCCAAAACTCTCGTCGTGGTAGAAGACGCTGCCGTCGATCGCGACCTCGTCGTCCAGCCCCGCGGCCGGATCCGAGTCCTTCGCGCGGGACCCCATCACCCCCGCCTTGACCTGCAACAACTGGGAATAGGACAGACGCTGGTTGCGGTGCATGACCAACTCGTCGTGGGACTGCGCCCAGAGCATCGGACACAGGGTCAGCAGGACAGCAGTCTTGAGACGGGTGGGGTTCACGCTGCCACACCGTAGCGAACCGCCCAGAACGGGCAACGACGGATACTGATCGACTGAGTGTGGTTCCAGGTAACCACTCTGCACAGCCAGGCATCTAGTCATCTGCGAGATCGCCACTCGATCCGCAGGAGCGCCCAATGCAACCCATACCGTTCGAGCCGCCTCGTTGCCCGAATCGCACGTGCTCGCAACATCGCCTTCCAACGCCCAGATTCTATCGCCGCGTCGGCAGCTACAGACCGCGCTGCCGGACCGTTCCTGTCCCTCGTTTCGAATGCCGCGAGTGTGGCAAGGGCTTTTCCTACCAGACGTTCCGCATGGACTACCGCGATCGCCGCCCACACGACAACGCTCCACTGTTCTGCTCACTGGTGAGTGGGACGAGCATCCGGCAGGCCTCACGCATGCTCCATCTCAGTTGCAACTCGGCCCAAATGAAGTTTCGGAAGATGGCGCGCAACCTCGCCATCCTCAACCGGAGCCTCCTAACCCAGATGCCTGCAAACCAGGTGGTCTGTCTCGACGAGGCCGAGAGCTTCGAGCACCGCTCGATCACACCTGTGACGATTCCAGTGGTCGTCGATGTCCGGACCAAGCTCGTGATTGCGACCGACGTAGCTCCCATTCGGCGTAGCGCCCGGGCTGGGAGCCCACGGCAGCTCCGACTCCAGCGCTTTGAAGGCCAGCACGGGAAACGAGTAGACCGCGGTCGCAACTCCGTGCGGCGAGTCTTCGGCAGACTCGCCCGCCTGCTGGACAAGAAACCCGCACTCCTCTTGACCGACGAGAAGCGGAGCTACGCTGTTGAGTGCCGCCGACGGTTCGGGGACTCGGTGCAACACGTAACCGTCTCTTCGCGACTGCCAAGGACGCCCGCCAATCCGCTGTTCTCGGTCAATCTCACTGAGGCCATGATGCGAGACAACAACTGCCGACTGCACCGGCGCACTTGGGCTGTCAGTAAGCGCAGTCGAATGCTCCGACTTCAGTTGGCGCTGTTCACGGCGTATCGGAATTGGCATCGGCCCCGAACCAACTTCGATCCACCTGAGCGAACTCCAGGCTCCATGCTCGGCCTCTGCCCTCACCTCAGGGTTGCCGACCTGCTAGCCTGGCGTCAGGACTGGCGACGAAGGAGCATCCATCCGGCAAGCTCAACAGGGCAAACGTCTATCGATCAGTTCATCGTGTGAGCACTCTCTCGCACAGCCACACTCAATCTACCAGTATCAGGTTGCTGCATACGAGCTGAGGAGCCCACTGATTTCCTGTTCCCCAGGAAACCTCCGCTGAAAGTCCTCCCGAATCCGCACCCCTAGCGCCCCGGCAGCAGTGCGATTGCGATAGAGCGCCAGTACTTGGCGGGCCATCTCTTCTTCGTCTGCATACAACAAGGCCGTCTCCCGATGCCGCAATAGCTCTTGGTTCCCAGGAGAGGCTGCCGCGACAACTGGGCGCCCGAGTATTCCCGCCTCGAGCAAAGTTGGGGCGCAGCCCTCGCTCCACGAGGTGTTGAGCACGACGTCGGCGTCGACGTAGGCGGCGCCCATGCGATCGCGTGCAAGTGACGGCAGCACCCGCACGCCCGGCTCGTTCTGCGACTGATGGCGCAGATTCTCCGCAAACGCCACATCTTGATCCGGGCCGGCAATGATCATCTCCACGTCGGCACCCGCCGTTCGCAGAGAACGCACGAGGGACAAGGCTCGGTTCTGCCCCTTGATCGGCCGCAGGCCACCCGGGAGAAAGACGAGGAAGCGCTGTCGCGGGATTCCCAGCGAGCGCCGCAGGTCCGTGCCGTCCGTAGGCAACCGCAAGGCGGCTCGCGGCACGACATCTACTTTGCCGATCGCATCGGAAACGCGACGCTCGACGAGTTCCGCGGCCGCTGCACTGGGCGCCAGCACGCGATGGGCGCGACGCAGAACTTCGCAGACGAGCGGACCATGCTCGTTTGTCGTCATCGCTGCATGCACATCCTCGCCTGAGAGCGACACGACCCACGGGGTGCGAAGGCCGAGCAGTTGCAGGCCGGTTCGCGCCGCGTCGTGAGCATGCACGATGTCAGGACGAAAGCGACCGACTGTGCCGGCAAGCGACTGCTTTAGGCCACCTTCGTTGGTGGCGCCGAGCAGCTCGCACAAATGGCCACAACGCTGCAGTCCCTCGCGGTAGCGCGTAACGGTCGCGGCACTTCCGAGAAACAGATGCGTGGGCGCCGGAGTCAGCAACAGCACCTTCATTGCAGGCCCTCATCGGCTCGGGCGACGTCCCGACCTTTGTCAGCGTGGCCGGCGCTTCCCAGCAGCGCGCACTGCCGCGACCAAGGAGGCCACGCGTCGGCGATCGACCGGTTCGTCAACTCGGCTACCGCGCTTCAACGTCGTGCCGACGATCGCGCCATCACAACGGGGCCACAGCGCAGCAGCGTTCTCCGCCGTCAGGCCCGACCCCAGCCAAATAGGGAAATCACCCACCGCGGAGCGCACGGCATCGAGTCGCATCTCGTCGACCGGTTCCCCAGTGCGCGCTCCGGAAAGCACGAGACCGGACGCACCAGAACGCTCGGCAAGGTCGCGAGCAGCTGGCGCGAGGTCGAACGGTGCCATTGGCGTGGCGTGCTTCACCAGAAAGTCGGCCAGGATCAAAGTGCCGCTGCCGAGGCGCTTGCGGTAGGCACACAGACGCGCGGCCTCGCCCTCGATGACGCCCTGGTCGGTCACGTATGTCGATGCCATGACATTGACTCGAACCCATGCAGCTCCGGCGACTGCAGCGGCACCCAAAGCGGCGATGCCGTCGTTGCGCAAGCAGTTGATCATCACCGGCATGTCGTGACGGAGTCGCAACTCGCGCGCCACAACCGCGAGCGCAGCGGGAACATCGGGGCAGACCGGATCTGCTGCATTGCCTTTGTGGAACGGCGCATCGCCGAAGTTCTCGATGACAAAACCGTCGACTCCGCCCGCCGCCAGGGCTTCGGCATCGCGCGCGGCCCAGGCAAACACCTCGTCCATCGACACGTGCCGTGAAGCCGAGGGCAGCGCGCGCAGATGAACGACACCGAGTAGAGGTTTGCCGGGCTTTGGCTTCATGGAGCGCAGTCTCTGGTTCGCGCGAAGATCTGCAAGAGTGCGCCAGCACACGTTGCGCCAAGATGCAGCAGAACGCTTGCGGCCACAATTCTGTGTGCGCACACTCTCACTCGCGCTTCCCGAGCCGAGGAACCGACCGATGCCCCGACCGAACCGCAGTGCCGAACGCCGCGCCGAACTGCTGCCTTCGATCGCCAAGACCTTTGCAGATCTCGGCTACCGCCGCACAACCACCGCAGAACTGGCGAGTCGATGCGACGCGAAGGAAGTAGTGCTCTACCGGCTTTGGCCTGACAAGCGCGCGATGTTCTTGGCCTCGATCGAGCACGTCTACGACCTCTCCGTGCTGGCCTGGGAGAAGCTCTTGGTCGTGGCTGACAGCCGCAGTGTCGCCGAGCGCCTACTCGATTATGAATCAACGCATCACGGCGAGTTCGGGCTCTATCGCCTCGTTTTCGCCGGACTGAGCGAGGCCGATGACGCCGAGGTGCGAGCATCGCTGGTCCGCATGTACCGCCGCTACCATGAGTTCGTTGTTCGCCGCCTACTCGAGCACCGAGGCCAAGACAGGGATCCAGCGGCAACCCTTGCAGCCTGGGCCCTGGTCGGCATGGGTACGATCAGCAGCATCGGTCGCGAGCTCGGGCTGATGACGACGACCGAGCGCAAGCAGTTATGGGAAGAGGTCGGCCCGGTGCTGCTCGGCAAGAAGCAGCGCTGACTCCGCCTACTCGTTCGGCGACGCCTGCGCACAATACCCCCCCTTGGCAGCGACAGCCTCGTTCCGCTAGTGTCCACTAACGTTTTACGATGAAAACGGAACTTCGCGTCACTTACCCCACTCGTCGCTCGGCTCGTTATCTCGGGCTGGCACTGCTCGCCGTGGCCTGCACGTCGCGACCCGAGCAGGAGCATGCGTCGGCTCGTTCGATCACGGTCTTCCCGGTGATGCTCTCGGGCACCCCCAGTACTGACGTCGCCAACGTCGTCGGCATCTTCCTCGAACGCGGCGGTCTGCCGCGAGTGGAGCTGAGCGACACGGCCTATGCACCGACTGCCGCACAGGACGCCGCTACGCGCACCGCGGGGTTCGGTGCCTTCGTCCGCCAACAGTCGCTATCGACGGACCACGCACTGCTCGTCGACATGTTGGGGACGCCGGGCAAGAGCATCGACGAGATCAGCACGACCTTGGTGGACCGCAGCGGCGCGGTTGTCTTTCTGGATCGGCAAAAGCGCGGTGACGCTGCCTTCGACCAGAGCAAGCTGAACGAACCGATGGATGGTTGCGTCTTCGTCATTCAACGCCTGCGCTCGCAGCTGTCGCTGGACGACCCGTTCCGGTCTGGGGCGCCGGAAAGCAGACTCGCTACACGAATGCAGCAAAGGGCCGGCGTTCCCGACCAGCGCGAGCTCGACGCCATGCATGCGCGCCTGGCCGCCCTCCGCGCCGCGGGCCCGAGGGCCTCGCTTCGCGTCTACCCGGCTCGCGTCGGCAGCGACTGGCCCGCTGCTACGGCGACCGACCTTGTCGCTCGCGTACAGCAATCGGGGCTCATTACGGCCACGACTGCGACGACGAAGCTCACGTTCGCACCAAAGCCAGGAACCAACCAGCAGCAAGTCTTGTGGAGCGGCGCGCGCGCAGCCCAAGCGGCGTTGAGGAAACTGCCGCCGAGCACGGACTACGCTCTGGTCTGCGACTTTCTACCGTCCGGCACGGGCACGTTCGGGGCCGTGCATACCATGGTGTTCGCGCCCGACGGGGAGCTGGTCCTCGTGGACTTCCAGAACTCGCACCACGAGGACTTCCAGGCAGTCCATCCGGAGTCGGTAGCCGACTGCTGCGAGCTGGCCGCGCGCAGCCTGATCGCAGCTCTGCGACGCAACGGATCGCGACCGTGACGCGAGTTCGCGCCTGCCCCGTCGGCCCACGGCAAGCCTGTTGCCCAGCACGCGGCGTCTGCCGGTCGGTGCGTGCGCGGCCGCCCTGTTCAGGTTGAAGGCGATCGCTTCAGGCGACACGCCGCACTTGCCCGGCTGATCTCGGCGCGGCAGAGTCGCTACGCGCGGTCTGCGCAGCCGACTCTTCCCTTGCTGATGACGCCCCGTTCGCGCTGGCTCTTGCTGTGGTCCGTCCTCGGCGCACTCGTCGTCGGGCGCGCGAGCTATCGCCCCGATCACCGCGGCGTTTTGGTCGATCACCTGGAGTTCGGCCGTCGCCTGCTGGCTGGTGAGAACGTCTACGCCGACTGGAAGTCTGATCTCGACGCGCCGCAGAAGCCGCTGCACGCACCGTATCCACCGTCGTTCGGCCTGCTCACCGCGCCCTTCGCACTGCTGCGCCAGACTTGCGGTCTTGCCAGTGCACGTGCGAGTTGGGCGGCGCTGCAGGTTGGCGCCCTGATCGCGATCTACTTCGCGCTGCGCCGGATGCCACGCGGACCCGCCCCGCCGAGCGAGCGCGAGCACCGCTGGCTCTACTTGGTGACCCTCGTGATCCTGGCTCGCCTCGTGCTTCGCGACACCCACGGCGGCGGCGGCAACATCCTCAACGTCGCGATGTGCGTGATGGCGTTTGCCGATGCCGAACGCGGTCAGCACGCGCGTGCCGGGTGGTGGCTCGGGTTCTCCGTGGTGACCAAGCCGACGCAGATCCTGCTGCTGCCACTGCTCTGGTGCCAAGGCCATCGCCAAACGGTGTTGCAGGCGCTCGGAGCCGGCGCCGCTCTCATCGTGCTCAGCATCGCCTTACTACGCCTTGACCTCCAGCCGTGGGTGCTCTGGCTCGACGGCACGCTCGCTCTCGCCCAGCAAGCTGACGCCTTCGCGCCGCCAGCGCTGCAGTGGCCCGCGTTTGAATGGATGAACCAATCCTTGCGGTGCGCGGTCGCTCGCTGGTTTGGTGACGTTCCACCGGAGCTGGCCGATCGGGTGCGATGGGGCGTTGGCCACGGGCTTGGCTGGTCGGCGGCAGCGTGTGCCTGGATCACACGCATTGTCACTGCGTCGTTGCTCGGGCTGGTGCTCCTGCGCGCCTACGTCAGCAGCGTGCGCTCGACGGCACTCGTGGAACCAGAAACCGCAGCCGCGCGGCGCACCTCGCAGTTCGCCGCCACGCTCACTCTGTCGCTCCTGGCCTCCCCGATCAGTTGGAAGGCGCACCACGTGGCACTGCTACCGATCGTCTATCTGGTGCTGGCGGCTGCCTCCAGACAACGGTCGAGCAAGCTCGCGAGTGTCGTGGCGGCGTGGTTTCTTTGCTGTGGCATTGGCAAAGAGCTCCTCGGCAACGACGGCGACGAGTGGTTCAACAGCCTCTACATACTCACGGCGTTCGACTTGGTGCTGATTGCGGTCGCGCTGCGACTCAGATGGCGGTCGCCATAGTCGCGCCCGTTCCCAAGCGAACGGACGCGACGCTGAAGAGCCATGAGCTGCGAGCACGCAACTAGGATGTCTCTGGCTTCGCCGGCGTGGCGCACTGCAGTGCAGTGCAGTGCAGTGCAGAGGACCCGGACGGCACAAGAACCTCTGCTCACTTCCGGTAGACGTGGTCTCCAAACGGACCTGCGCGCGAGACCGAGCCACGCGGGCGAGAGCAAGGAGTGGACGCTTCACGGTGGCCGCCGCACGAAGGCTGAAGATCCCGCGGCGAGGCGCCTCGACGCAGCCGACGGTGGTCACCGTCGGCCGCAACCGCTGGTGCTCGGGCCGACCCTTTCGAGCGTCCGCTTTCGCCAGTGGGCTCGCGGCGAGGCCCAGCGACCTCGATGCGGCAACCGCGTCGTGGGCTCCGCGCAATCAAGGTGTCCCTGCATCGCCGGATCGCCTTCGTCGTGCGAAGACTGGCGCATGGCTTCCGGCCAGAGGCACCATGGCCCGCAGCTTCGCTTGGGCCATCACCACGGAAAGGTCCCACAGCCTCTACTCAGCCGAGGCTTGGCCCCGGCGTGCGAACCAACCTCCCTACGGCAGCGCCCAACAAGACCACCCCCAGCACTAGGTACTGGACACAGGTCGACAGTGGACGAGGGCGGCGGCCGGCGTCGAGGACCAACACGCGCCTGTCACCTTCGGTGCCCGATGCAGCGAGCAGTGCATGATCCTCCGCGCCAACTCCAGCGACAAAGATCCCCTCGATGCTCTCGCGTTCTCGACGGTCCTTCTGCAAGTTCGCGATCGACTGCTGCGGGCGCTTATCCAACACGTAGACCCTCGCATTCATGAGTTCGGGGACCTCCTCAGCGGGGACGGACGCAGTGCCGTAGCGCTCGCCGAGTTTCCCCCATGCGCGCAGATACTCATGATCGCGGCTGACGATCGGATAGCACGTTGCCTCGACCACGCCCGCCTTCTGGCGACTCGACAAGAACGGAAACAAGGCGACGTGCTCGCCGATGCTGACGTAGGTCTGAGGCGGTTTGGTTCCGGCTTCGAGTGATGCGAGCGAAATCGGCGCTGGCTCGGAACCGTTGGCCCACGCATCGGACATCTCGAACAAGCCGAAGCCGGTGAAGCCGACGCCAGCAAGACCTAGGAAGTACCACCAGCGATAGATAATGAGCATGGTCGTGCTTGCAGTACATCCCGATCGCTCGCGGCGTGCAAGGAGCGGCCACATCCCTATGACCACCGCCGCAACGCCGAAGAGCCGCGGACGGCAACGAGATCGACTCCCCCGCGACGTCACAGCCGCAACCGCCTGGCCGCCGACACAGCAGTTCGTAGGGCAACAGGCCGCGGCGATCGAGTTCCATGCGACAGCATTCCGTC
>CAMBXM010000089.1 GCA_945871815.1 Singulisphaera sp. GP187 | reverse complement strand
GGTCGGAGTGTCGGCGTAGTAGGCTCGCCGCGCCCGCGCCGTGAAGTAGCGAGCGCGTGTGCTGGCCGAGGCTGTCGCCGACAAGTGCATCGTCGGGCGTGAGCCGGTGGTCGACGCCGGCATCGGCGCCAACGGCGCAATCAACGGGCCTTGCCGAGCGGCGAGCGCCAGCCAATGCAGGACATGCACGACCGAAGAGATGTCTGGGTAGGTCGTCCCCCTCGCAGCTTTCGCGAGTTCTTCGGCGGTCTGCAACGCGGCAGCAACGTCGCTGTGGAGTTGGGCCTCGACCAGTTCGAACCCGCTCTCGAACCACTCCAGAGAGCCACTCGTTTGCGCCTCCCGCAGGCGCATGAGTTTGCCGGCGGTCACCTCTTGCGCGAGCGTTGCGCTGACGCAGGCGAACGGGAGTAGCCAGAGAGCGAGCGAGCGCATGAGGACACGCTAGCGGGCGATCTAGCGGGGCGCCTCCCGATCGTGGCAAAACGCCCGTTGCGTGCCAAGCTCTAGCGAGCTGCCTGCCCTGCCTTCCGTAATCGCCGGCGGCGAAGTTCGGCCGGCGACAGCGCCATGGCCTCCGCATCGCTCGCGACCCTCAAAGGCAAAACCAGCAAGCACCCGCCCTTTGGCCCACAGCTGACGGCGAGCACGAACGCTCCGGGCTACGCGTGCACGCCCGGCGCTTCCATGCCGGTCTTCTCGACCCATTCGATGTAGCTGCCCGGATAGACGAGCGGCGCGCCGCCGCTTGGGCACGCGGACACATCGAGCACGCGATTCGCCAAACCGCGCAAGAACGTGCGGTCGTGGCTCACGAAGATCATCGTGCCGTCGAAGTTGCGCAGCGTCTCGACCAGCATCTGCTTGGTCACGAGATCGAGATGGTTGGTCGGCTCGTCGAGCACCAAGAAGTTCGGCGGATCGAACAGCATCTGCGCCAGCACCAGCCGCGACTTCTCGCCGCCGCTCAGGATCTCGACGCGCTTGTCCGGCTCGTCGCCCGAGAACTGGAACGCGCCCAGCAGCGTGCGCTTCGTGCCTTCGCCGACCAGCGGGAACTTGCTGTCGAGCTGGCCGAGCACGGTCAGCTTCGGGTCGAGCACCTCGAGCGACTGCTGCGCGAAGTAGCCCAGCACCACGCTCGGTCCGATCTTGACCTGGCCTGCGTCCGGCGCGAGCGCGCCCGAGAGCATCTTGAGCAACGTGCTCTTGCCGGCGCCGTTCTGGCCCATCACTGCCCAGCGTTCGCCGCGGCGGACCTCGAAATCGAAGTTCTTGTAGATCGTGCGCGTGCCGTAGGTCTTGCCCACGCCCTTGCAGATCGCGACGTCCTCGCCGACGCGCGGCGGCTTGGCCAGCGCGAACGGCACGATCACGCGCTTCTTCGGCGGGTCGATGCGTTCGATCTTGTCGATCTTCTTCTGCCGGCTCTGCGCCTGCGCGGCCTTGGCGACGTGCGTGCCGAAGCGATCGATGAAGCGCTGCATCTTGGCGAGCATCGCCTGCTGGCGACCGAACGCGGCTTCTTGCTTGGTCGCGCGGTCCGCCTGCTGCTTCTCGAGGAAGTCGTAGTCGCCCGTGTACGAGATCAGCTCGCCATCGTCGATGTCGATGATCCGCTTCACGACGCGGTTCATGAAGTCCTTGTCGTGGCACGTCATCAGCACCGCGCTGCGCGTGTTCTGCAGATACTGCTCGAGCCACAGGATCGACTCGATGTCGAGGTGGTTCGTCGGTTCGTCCATCAGCAGGACGTCGAAGTCGCCGAGCAGCACTTTGGCCATGCCGACGCGCATCTTCCAGCCGCCCGAGAGCGCGCCGACGTCGCCCGCGACCATCGACTCGGCGAACCCGAGCCCGTGCAGGATCTCCTTCGCACGGGCGGCGAGTTCGTAGCCGCCCATCGCCGCATACTGCTCCTGCACTTCGCCGTAGCGCGCGAGGATCGAGTCCATCTTGGCTTGCTGGTCCGGGTCCGCCATCGCGGCTTCCAGCTTCTCGATCTCGTGGTGCAGTTCGCCGACCTTGCCGCAGCCGATGATCGTCTCGTCGAGCACCGAGCGCCCACTCATCTCGCCCTGTTCCTGGCGGAAGTGGCCGATCGTGACGCGCTTGGGTAGCGACACGTCGCCGTCGTCGGGGTGGTCCTCGCCGGTGATGAGTCGGAAGATCGTCGACTTGCCGGCGCCGTTGGGGCCGACGAGGCCGACCTTCTCGCCGGGGTCGAGCTGCATGCTCGCGTCGACGAACAGGACCTGATTGCCGTGGCGCTTGTTGATCTTGTTGAGCGCGATCATCGCCGGCTCTTCTCTCGGTGACGGTTCGTGTAGTCGACGAGCATCTGCCACTGCGCATGCAGGTTGTGCGTCGTCGTGTCGATGGGCTGCTTGAAGTAACAAGCGAGGTGCGTCATCGGGCCGCTTTCGCCGCGTTGGCGGGCAAGATCGGCAAAACGCACAAGGTCGAGCACCAACGGTGCTGCGAGGATCGCATCGCAACCCTGCCACACGAACTGCATCGACATGCGATGGCCGAGGAAGCCTTCGAAATGGATGAAGTCCCAGGCAGTCTTGTGGTCGTGCAACGACGGCACGTAGTCAATGCCGACGTGGCTGTGCAGCGGGTAGCCGAGGATCTGCGGCAGTAGCGCGTCCTTGCTCGCGATCTTCGCCGCCTTGTTCTCGTCGTCAGCGAGCACCGCGCCGTCGCGGTCCCCGAGGATGTTGTAGCCCTGCCACGTGAGCACGCGCAGGTTGCGATAGAGGAACATCGGCGCCAGCGCTGACTTGACCAGCGTCTCGCCGGTCTTGCCGTCCATGCCGGCGTACGGCGTGCCGGTCAGCGCAAACAGCTCGCGAATCGCCGGCAGCAGCGCGGCATTGCTGGGCGTGAAGTGCACGAACGGGAGCGACAGCTTGCCGGCGGCATACGCGTAGAGCGACGAACTGCGGACGGCCTTCTGGTCGTCCTTGTCGATCGCCTGCTCGAATGCGGCGAGCGAGCGATGCGCCGGAGACGTCTTCAGCACCGGCTCGGTCGAGGTCAGATTGACGCAGACGACGCTGTCGAGACGGTTCGCCTTCTGGAACGCGAGCAGGTCCTTCTGGAGCTGGTCGAGTTGCTGCCGCAGCGTGCGCGTGTGGCTGTCGTGCGCCCCGGTGACGCGCTCGATCGTCGCGCCGGCGTTGACCATCACGCCAGGCCGAACGTTCTTGCTCAGTTTCTTGAGATCCGCGGCGAGGGCTCGGTCGAGCGCCTGGGGAAGAGTGCCGTTCTGCTGGTGGATGTCTTTGGCCGACGCGGCCCAGTCGCCGCCGCGGACCTCGTGGCCACCAAAGACCATCGTCGCAATCGGCGCGAGTGGCAGGTCGCGGCAGAGCTCGGTCTCGGTCGCGAGACCGTGGGGTGTGGCGAGGCCGCGAACGATCGCGCGCGCGCCGGTCACCAGCGTCGTCGCGAGGCCGCCGTAGGCGCCAAACAGCCAGACGCCGAGACGGCGCGGGGCAGCAGCTTTCTTGCGTGGAGTCGTGGCCAAAGGGGGAGGGAGGATAGCGGAACGCCGCGTTTGCGCACGAGGTTCGGCGCCCGGCTTGGCTGGCGAGACCCCAGGCTCCGGTTCAGCGGTGGGCAGCCTCGGCCAACTCGGCGAACTCGGCGGCGCTGGCCCGACCTTCGTGCTGCGCGAGGAAGGTGCCGTCCCGAGCGAAGAGTACGGTCTGCGGCAGGGCACCCAGGTCGAGTTCGAGCGCCTGGCGCAGGGCGATCAGGTCGCCTTCGCGGCAGATCAGCACCGGGAAGTCGAGATCCAGTGCGGCCTGCTGGCGGCCGACAAGGTCGCGGGCCCTGTCGTCCGTCATCCTGTCCACCACAAACTCCATCGCCACGCCGATGACGACGCCGCCGCGAGCGCGAAACCTGCGTGTGCCGGCCAGCAGGTCGGGCATCTCCTGCAGGCACGGGCCGCACCACGTCGCCCAGAAGTTGACGAGCACGGGGGCTGGCTGAAGGCCTGCTAGGTGCGCCTTCAAGTGAGCGGTGTCGAGGATCGGGAGGCGCTGCTCGGCAGGGCTACCGCGATCCCCGTGTCCACTGCTCTCCGCCGGGCCGCCGCATGCGGCCAACGCTGCAAGACCAAGGCAGGCGAGGGCGCGTAGTTCAGTCACCGCCGCGCTCGCCGCGCCGCCCTTCGCCGCGCTGGCGGCGCCCGCGGCCGCCGTTGCCGCCGTCGATGCGCTTGATCGAGCAGCCGACTTCGCGCGTGCTCGACGGCTCGACTAGCTCACCCTTCACCAGCTTGCCAAGGACATCGCGCAGGTAGTTGGAGCGCGTGTCCGGCTTGGCATCGCGCTGGTCGTCGTCGACAAGGCCCTTGCATAGCGTCGCCTGGTCGGCGGCGGAACAAGAGCTCCACCGTCCGAAGCCGGGGATTGAGCCAGGGCCGCCAGATTTTTCGATTCTCCCTGTTAGGTCTCGGTCGTCCTGAGCAATCAGGGGTGAACTGTTGCTCGCGGTGCTCGGGAGAGACACTTCGGGCCGCAGGGGGTGCAGAGGGTTGTCGGCGACGCCAACCCTCCGGTTCGTGCGGGGGCACGGACCGACCGCAGGGGCGGTCTCGGCGGATGGCCGGGGCCGCCCTGCCGCCTTGGTTCGGGTTGCCTGACTTGCGCAGCCTGATCGGACCTGCCACTCGGTTCCCCGCCTGCACCCCCACCTCACCAGCACCGCCAACCTCCACCGCCTCGGCGCAAACCTACGGCTGGTCGCAGAGTGGCGGTAGAACACGGCGATGCGCCCTCGATTGCCCCAAGCCCTACTCCTCGTCAGCGTGCTTGCGACCGCCGCCGGTGCTCAGGCGCCGGAGCGAGTCGCAGCGGACGAGCAGACCATCGCGACTGCGGTTGCCTTCCTCCAGAAGCACCAGCCCGAGGCCGATCGCGCGATCTGCGACGAGGCGTTCTTGCGCCGGCAGGCCGAATTGGCCCAGACCGCGCGCCGCGCCGTTCCGTGGGGGGGCTCGCTGAGCGATGAACTGTTCGTCGGCTACGTGTTGCCCTACGCCCAGGCCAACGAAGCGCGCGAGGACTGGCGTTCCGACTTGGCTCGGCGATTCTTGCCGAAGGTCGCGGACTGCAAGAACCCCGGCGAGGCGGCGCTGCGGCTCAACACGCTCGTGTTCGCCGAACTCGGGGTCCACTACTCGACCGGTCGAAAGCGTGCGGACCAGGCGCCGAGCGAGTCGATCGCGCAAGGCAAGGCATCCTGCACCGGGCTGTCGATCCTGTTGGCCGATGCGTGCCGCGCGTGCTGCGTGCCCGCCCGCGTCGTGTCGGTGAAGTGGCCGCACAAGCAGGGCAACCACACCTGGGTCGAGATCTTCGATGGCACAGCCTGGCGATTCTGCGGGGCTGACGAGCCGGATCCGGCCGGCTTCGATCGGGCGTGGTTCACCGCCGACGCGGCGCAGTGCGCCACTGCCGACCGCGAGCACCGTATCTGGGCCGTGTCGTTTGCGCCGACCGGCGAGGAGTTCGAGGCTGGCTGGGGCGCGCCCGCGCCATTGCACGGCGTCGACGTCACCGATCGCTATGCGAAGTCGGCGGCGACGGCGAGCGGGGGTGCGCAGGACCGTGTGGATCCGAAGGCCGCCGCCGACGCCGCGCTGGGCGTGCAGTTCGATCGCTTCTTCACTGCCGATGCTGCTGCGCAGACGACCTTCGAGTTCGACCGGAATCTCGATGCCGAATTGCGGACCGTCGAGGGCGACGCGCGGTTGCGACGGCTGGCGTTCGAGTCGTGGAAGCGCGCCCCGCACGCCGAACTCCGCGCCGATTTCGCGGCCGACCGCGCCCGCGCTGGCGGCAAGGAGAGCCTCTACACCAAGAAGCAGGTCGGCGAGCGGCCAGCAGGCGGCCTCGGTCTTGTGATCGCGATGCACGGCGGCGGCGGCGTGCCGAAGGAGGTCAACGACTCGCAGTGGCGCCACATGCAGATCTACTACAAGGACCACCCCGAGGTCGGTGGTTACTGGTACTGCGCACTGCGCGCGCCGACCGACGAGTGGAACGGGTTCTACACCGACTACTTCTATCCCGTGCTCGAGCAGGTGATCCGCCAGTTCGTGGTCTGCGGGGATGTCGATCCCGACAAAGTCGTCGCCCTCGGCTACAGCCACGGCGGCTATGGCGCGTTCGCGATCGGGCCCAAGATGCCGCATCGGTTTGCGGCGGTGCATGCGAGCGCATCGGCGCCGAGCGACGGCGAGACGGTGCCCGCCGGTCTGCACACGCTGCCGTTCTCGTTCATGGTCGGCGGCAAGGACACGATGTACGGTCGTCGCGAGCGCTGCGTGGCCTTCGAGAAGTTGCTGGTCGAACTGCGCGCCGCGCATCCGGGTCGGTACCGAACGACGTTCACGCTGGTCGAGAAGAACGGACACACCGGGTTGCCGGACCGCGACTTGCTGGCGCAGTTGGTGCCGCTGCGCCGTACGGTTTCGCCGTCGACGCTGTTCTGGGAGCCGACCGACGGCATGGTGCGCGATCACTACTGGCTCGGGCTCGCGGAGCCGAAGCGGGGCCAGCGACTCGAAGCGAAGCTCGCCGGCAACGAACTGGCGATCACCTTGCGCGATGTCGCCGCTGCCACGGCCATGCTCGATGCCCGGACCTGCGATCTGACCAAGCCGCTCGTGATCGCGAACGGCGAAGCGCGTCGCACGGTGCAGCCAGCGCCGTCGCTGCGCACCTTGTGCGCGACGTTGGCCGAGCGCGGCGACCCGCAGCTCGCCGCCTCGTGGCTCGTGCCGCTGCCGTGAGTTCGCGTCGCTCGCCGCTCAGAGGTTGCGGCCGTGCAGCACGAACATGACGACGGAAAGGTAGCCGAGACCGGTGATCACGAGGGGCGGGTCGCGAAACAGCAGCTTCGATGGGTCTCCGCCTTCGCTGCGCCGGTAGACGAGGAACAGGTAGCGGAACACGCCATAGGTCACGAACGGCACCGTGTAGAGCAGCGCGTCGGTGCGATGGCGCGCGATCGTCTCCGGGCTCACGGTGTAGAGCGCGTAGGTCAGGATGCTCAGCGCTGCGAGTGGACCGATGATCATGCCGAGCAGAGCTTCGGAGTAGTCGCTCATGGTCGCCCGCGTCTGGCCGGAGCTCTCGGTCTGTCGCCCCAGCTCTTCGAGGCGCTTGCAGAAGGCCAGGAACAGCGCAAAGAAGAACGTGCAGAGCATGATCCAGTGCGACGTCGCGACCGCGATCGCCGACGCGCCAGCGTGCACGCGAATGCCGAAGCCGATGGCAATGCACATGCAGTCGAGCACGACCACGCGCTTCCACCAGAATGAGTACAGCAGGTTGAGAGCGAGGTAGCCGATCGGCCACGACACGAACCAGCCATACTGCGAGAGGTCGGCATTGGCATGCACGAGTTGCCTCGAGCCGGCTTGCGTCGCCCAGGCGCAGGCGCCAGCGCCGGCCCACACCAAGGCCAGCAGCATCATTGCGGCTCCGACGGACAGCGCCCCGGACGCGATCGGCCGCAGCCGCTTCTTTGGGTGCAGGCGGTCGGCGTCGCGGTCGAGGATGTCGTTCAGCAGATAGACGCCGCTCGCAGTCAGGCAAAACGTGGCGCAGGCGAGCAAGGCCTGCTGCCACGCGATCGGGTCGAATAACCGCGGAAGTCCGCTTGTCCCGTCCTGGGGCGTGAAGAACAGCAGCGGTGCTAGGACCAGCAGGTTCTTGACCCATTGGTGCGGTCGCAGCGCCTTCAGCGCGGGCAGCAACATGAGGAGCGATCATGTAAGTCCTGCTCGCGAAGGCAAGCGCGCGTCGTTCCGCTGGCGCGACCGTTCCGCTAACGTGCGCCGGATCGCGGCATGAAGCACGATCGAAAAAACGGCCTAGACGGCCTCTTCCGACCCCGTTCTGTGGCCGTCGTCGGCGCCAGCCGCCGCGAGGGCTCGATCGGTCGCCAGGTCGTGTCCAACCTGATCCGCGGTGGCTTCGCGGGTCCGGTCTATCCCGTCAATCCAAAGGCCGAGGTCGTTCTGTCGGTGCCCGCCTACCGGTCCGTCAAGGCGATCCCCGGTCCGGTGGACCTCGCTGTTCTGGTGGTGCCGCCCGAGGTCGTGCTCAAGGTCGCTGAAGAGTGCGGCAAGAAAGGCGTGAAAGGTCTCGTCGTCATCACCGCGGGTTTCCGCGAGGTCGGGGGCGAGGGCGTAGCCCGCGAGCAGAAGCTCGCAGATATCAGCAAGCGCTACGGCATGCGTGTGATCGGCCCGAACTGCATGGGCATCATCAACACCGAAGCTGGCTTCTCCCTCGACGCGAGCTTTTCCGCGACGCTGCCCAGTGTTGGTGCGGTGGCGATGGTGTCGCAGTCGGGTGCCTTGGGCGAAGCGATCCTCGCCGATGCCGCGCAGGCGGGTCTCGGCGTGGCGATGTTTGCCTCGGTCGGCAATCGCGTCGACGTGACCGCTGCGGACCTGCTCGGCTACTGGGAAGACGATCCGCACGTTCGCGTCATCCTGCTCTACCTCGAGACCGTCGGTGAGCCGCAGGAGTTTGTCGAGGTGGCGCGGCGAGTGTCGCGCAAGAAGCCAATCATCGCGGTCAAGTCGGGCCGCAGCGACGCGGGGGCGATGGCTGCGAGTTCTCACACCGGCTCGATCGCCGGCGCCGATGTCGCGGTCGACACCATGCTGGCGCAGTGCGGCGTGCTGCGCGTCGACAACTTCCGCGACATGTTCGCGCTGGCGCAGGCGCTGCTCGACCAGCCGTTGCCCAAGGGGCCGCGCATGGCGATCGTGACCAACGCCGGTGGTCCGGGAATCCTGGCGACGGACGCGCTGGTTGGTCTCGGCATGGCGGTCGCTCCACTGCTGCCGGCCACGGAGCGCGCGCTTCGCAAGGTGCTGCCAGCGGAGGCATCCGTTCGCAACCCGGTCGATCTCATCGCCTCGGCGGATGCGGCTCGCTACCGCGCCGCGCTGAAAGTCGTCGTCGCGGACGACACCGTCGATGGTCTCGTCGTCCTGTTCGTGTCGCCGGTGATGATCGACGCCGCCGCGGTCGCCCAAGCGATCGTCGAGGAGACGAGCAAGTGTGGGCGGCCGGTGCTCGCGTGCGTCATGGGGCGCCAGCGCGGCGACGAAGCGCAGCAGATCCTGCGCGATGCCGGCCTCCCGGTGTTCCGCTATCCGGAGGACGCTGCGACGACGCTGCGGCAGATGTTGCGCCGTCAACGATGGCTCGAACGCCGGCCGATTCGATTGCCAAGCCTGACGGTGCAGCACGCGGCTGCAGCGCGCGTGCTGCGGCGAAAGGGTGCACGCGGCTGGCTATCGAGCGCTGAGGCTGAGGCCGTACTGACGGCTTACGGCATCCCATTTCCGGCGTCGCGCCGGGTGCGCTCGCCAGGCGAAGCGGTTGCTGCCGCGCACGAACTCGGTTGGCCCGTCGTGCTCAAGGCCGAGGCCGCTCAGTTGCTGCACAAGAGCGAACATCGCGCGGTTCGCGTCGGCCTTCGCGACAGCGACGAGGTGTTTGCGGCAGCCAAGGACCTCCTCGAACGACTCAGACCGCAGTTCTCCGACGTGCGACTGCAGGTGCAGTCCCAGGCGACCGGGCACCGCGAGATTCTGATCGGCATGACGCGCGATCCGCGCTACGGCCCGCTCTATGCCGTCGGTCTCGGCGGCGTTCAGGTCGAAGTGCTGCGCGACGTCGCCATTCGCGTCGGTCCGCTCGACGGCAAGGACCCGCAGGAGATGTTTGCGGCCTTGAAGGGGGCTCCTTTGCTCGGTGCGTTCCGTGGTGCTCCGGCGGTCGATCTCGCGATGGCGACCAATGCACTGCTGCGGCTGCAGAAGCTGGTCAGCGACTTTCCACAGATTGCCGAAGTCGAGGTGAACCCGTTCATCCTCGCCGAGTCCGGCAGACGCAGCGTTGCTGTCGACGGGCGGCTGCGGCTGGAGGATGAATGACCCAACCGATCCGTGCCCTGCGATTCTCGTTGATCGTGCCCATCTACAATGAGGCCGAGAATGTCGCCAACCTGCTCGACGAGATCGCCGCTGAGTTGCTGCCGCACGGTCCGTTCGAAGCACTGCTGGTCGATGACGGGTCCATCGACACGAGTCGTGAGAAGATGCAGAATTGGAAGCGCGCGAACTCTGCTGACTGGCTCCGCATCGTCAAGCTTGCGGCGAACTGTGGCCAGAGTGGCGCGGTGTTGGCAGGCGTCGAACAGGCGAGCGGGCCGATCATCGCCACGCTCGACGGCGACATGCAGAATGATCCGCGCGACCTGCCGGCAATGATCGCGCTCGTCGAGAAGGGCGACGCCGACGCCGTCGTCGGCGTGCGCCGCCAGCGCAAAGACACGTGGACGCGGCGCATGAGTTCGCGCATCGGCAACGGCGTGCGCAACTGGGTCACAGGAGATCAGGTGACGGATGCCGCCTGCGGCATCAAGGTCATCCGTCGCGAGCTGTTTCTGCGGGTGCCGCGGTTTGCTGGGATGCACCGGTTCATGGCTACCTTGGTTCGCTACCTCGGCGGCAAGGTCATCGAACGCGACGTCAACCATCGTCCTCGTGCCGCTGGCGTCGCCAAGTACGGTATTGGCAACCGCGCCTTGCGAGGGTTGCGCGACTGCTTCGCGGTGCGCTGGCTGCGTACGCGAGTGCTGCGTCAGCGCGTGGAGGAGGTCACGTGAGCCGCGCTCGCGTGGCGTTGATTCTGTTGGCCGCGACGCTGGCGGCGATGCTGCCGCACGCGTTGACCCGGGATTGGAACGGTACCGAAGGTCGCCGGGTCCAGATCGCCATGGAGATGTTGCGCAGCGGTGAGTGGCTCGTGCCGACGCTGTTCGGCGAGCCAACGTTCGCCAAGCCGCCGCTGCACTACTGGCTGCTGTGCGGCGCTCATTCGATCTTCGGTGATGGCTACCTGGCAATGCGCCTGCCGTCGATGGTCGCCGTCTGGTTGCTGTCGCTGCTGGCATTCGGACTGCATCGCCGGGCCTTTGGCGCGGCCACAGCCTGGATTGCTGCTCTGGGCATCGTGGCATCGCCGATGGTCGTGGCGCACTTTGCAACCGCCGAGATCGATCCGGTGTTCGCCTGCTTCACGGCTGGTTCGTTGTGGTCGCTCGCGTTCGGCGTCGCCCGCGAGCGCAAGTTGGCACTGGTTGCTGCCGGGGTGCTCGGCGCCCTCGCGCTGTTGCACAAGGGGCCGCCATATCTGTTGTTTGCCTCTGGAGCATGGCTCGTCTGGCTCCGGCGTCGCGGCATGCGAGGCTTCCTCTACTACGCGGTGCCGCTGTGCGCGCTGCCGGGCGTTTGGATCGCGCTCGTGCTGACGAGTCCGATCGCAATCAGCGAGGCTTCGGCCACCGCGAGCACCGAGACGGTGGGGCGCTTGTTCGGTCATGAGTGGATCGAACTTCTGGAGATCCCGTTGCTCTTGGTTCGCGCCGTGCTGGTGCAGGCGCCGTTGGTGTTTTGGTGCTTCTGGGAGCATCGCAGCAAGCGCGACGCGCGAATGGATCCCGACGATCTGACGCTGCGGATGTGCAGCGGTGCCGCGGTGCTCGCGGTCGCGCTGCTCGCCTTGTTCCCCGACAAACCGACGCGCTACCTGCTGCCCAACGTGCCCTTGTTCACGTTCGCGGTCGCGCCCGCGGTCGCGCACTACGCGTTGCGGGCGTCAAAACTGGGCCACATCGCCACGGGCTCGGTGCGCGTGCTCGGCGTTCTCGGCGCGCTCACGCTGCTCGCGCTACCGTGGATTCCGGCACCAATTCCACCGCGCACGCCGGTCCTTGCAGTTGTCGCTGCGCTGATGCCGATGTGGGTGCGAACCCCGCGTGCGATGGTCGCAATGTGTCTGTGGCTGCCAGTGCTCGCGGGTTGGACCGCGCTGGCGGATTGGCGGGACCGACACGTGATCGGGCCGCGCGCGGTCGCGGTGCACGGCGTGCGGATGGAACACGAACTTCGGCGACTCGGCGCGACCAGCGAGACCGTCGAAGGCTACGGTCACGTGCATGGCGGCTTGCTGCTGGGCGCGAGTCTCTTGCCCCTTGGGCAGGAATACGTTCGCCGCGCGCCAACTGCGCGATTCCTGCTGCTCGAAGCCAAAGGCGTGTCAGCACTGCCGGCGCGCCCCGACTACGAAGAGCGCTTGCGGCTGTGTACGGGCCGCGGCGTGTGGGTCGTCGAAGAGCGTCGGGCCGGCCGATGACTCGCGTGTTGCTCGTCCGCCTGTCGGCGATGGGCGATGTCGTGCAGTGCCTTGGTGCCGTGCGTGCGCTTCATGCGGCGCGGCCGGACCTCCAACTCTGCTTCGTCACGCAACGCGAGAACGTGCCCCTGCTGCAGGGTGTGCCTGGCATCGCCGAAGTGGTAGCGCACGATCGGCGCGGCGGTCTATCGGCGTGGTGGCGAACGAGAGCTGTGCTGCGCGCGTTGCGCTGCGACGTTGCCCTCGACCTACAGGGCAACTGGAAGAGCGCGCTCTGTGCGTGGCTGGCGGGTTGCCGTCACCGCATTGGCGCCGGTGCCAGCGGGCGGCAGGAGCCGTGGAGTCGCGCGCTGCTGACCGACCTAGTGGCGATCCATGGGCCGCGGCACCCAGCTCTGGTAGCGATGGCGGTGGTTCGCGAGCTGGCGCCGTCGGCCCTGTGGTTGCCGCCGCAACTCGAGGCGACCGAGGACGAGGTAGGCGCGGCGGCGGCACGAGTCCGCGATGCTGGCGTCGACCCGACCTGCCCCTTCCTCGTCGTGTTGCTCGGTCGTCCCGAAGACCCGCGAAGCCTGCGACAGGTGGCGATCGATGCCTCAGCCGCCAACGGCCGGCCGGTGTTGCTCGTCGCCGGCCCGCACGAGCAAGGCCTCAGCTTGCCTAGGGGCTTTCCGGTGCTGCAGCAGCAGCGCGGCGAGCTGCGGCACCTCGTCGGCCTGGGCGCCCTCGTCGCTCGTGTCGGCGGTGAGGTGCTCGGCGCCGATCAAGGGCCAGCCCACGTGCTCGCTGCGACTGGAGCATCGGTGACCGTGTTGTTCGGCCCGCAGGATCCGGCCCTGACGGCGCCGCCTCGCGCGCACGTGCTGCAGCACCCGCTGCCACCGTCCTGCATGCCGTGCCGACGTTCGCGGTGCTCGCATCCTCGGGGGCCGGTCTGCATGGAGTTTGCCGCTGCCCAAGGGCGCGTCGCCCCGTCGGTGACCGAGTAGCTCGTGTGGTAACGGCCTCGGCTGTGCGGTGCGTGTCAGCCGCCGCCGCTGCGGTCTTCCGTGCCTGATTCCCTGTCGTCGACGACCCTGGAGTGCGCCTGAGACGGGCTGTTGGGAGGCGCTGGTTGGGCTGGCAGCCCATCGAAGAGCGCATCCTGCCTGCGCGCCGCGCCCACGAACCGAGCACTGCGCCGCGCGACCTCCGTCCAATCCTACTCGACTCCACTCGCGCACCGTGATCTCGCCCTGTCTGCCATGCTGTTGGTGACGGTGCCGTTCTTCAGCGGGCGGCTCGGCGCACAGTCGTGCCGCGTCGATTGCCTCGACGCAGATCGGGCCACGCTGCGATCGGGTTGCTCTTCGCGTGTCTTGGCAGGAGGCCTGCTTCAACGTGCTGCTGGTCGTAGGATGCGCGGCATGTCTGAAGGTACGCCTGCAAACCAACTGTCGACGCTCGAGACGTTTCCGAATCCGCGCCCAGGTCGTGACTACGAGGTCCGTTTCGAATGCCCAGAGTTCACCTGTCTGTGTCCGAAGACCGGGCAGCCTGACTTTGCAACGCTGCGCATCCGTTATGTGCCCGGCCAGACCTGCGTCGAGTTGAAGTCGCTCAAGCTCTATCTGTGGAGCTACCGCGACGTGGGGGCCTTCCACGAGGCTGTGGCCAACCGCATTTGCGACGACCTCGTGAATGTGATGGCGCCGCGGTACTTGGAGATCGAGGCCGAGTTCAAGGTTCGCGGCGGCATCTACACCACCGTGGTCTGTCGCCACGGGACCAAGAATTGAGTCTCGGCGTGACCACGCGAATCTGGCTGCGTCGGGGTTTGTGGGCACTGGCGCTGTCGGTGCCGCTGTTGCCGCTGCTGGACGCACCGCCACTTGCGACCGGGGCCTACGTGCAGGACGTTCGGTCGACCAGCGCGATCGTGTGCAAGGTCACGGGGGCGTCGGCGGATCTCGACCTGCTGGTGGGGGATGAGCTGGGCCAGGTCCGCCGCCTTGTCAGCAGAGGTCTTCGGCGGCACGCATTCGTCGTGGAAGGCCTCGCCCCAGGGCAGCAGCACCGTTGGCGGATGGTGGCTGCGGGGGCCTTGGATGGTGGCGAAGAGGGTCGCATCCACACGCCGCCGGCTGGGGATACTGGCGATGGCGAGCCGGTGCGCTTTGCGATCGTGGGCGACTCTGGCGGGCTGCCGTGGTGGATCTGGATGCAGACCTCCTGGCTCTTCCGCGTGCCCGCTGAACAGCGTTGGCTGGCTGCCGCCGGCGAGGTCACGGCGATCGGCGAGCGCGTTGCTGCCGCGGAGCCGGACTTCGTCCTGCACGTTGGCGACGTGGTCTACCCGCGCGGTCACCAACAGCACTACGGGCCAGGGTTCTTTCGCCCGTTCGCTGCGGCGCTGCGGCAAGCCCCCTTCTACGTCGCGCTCGGCAACCACGATGTCATGGACGACAACGGTCGTCAGGCCCTGGCGAACTTCGCCTTGCCCCGTGGGGCGAGCACCGGTGACGAGAGGTGCTACTCCTTCGCCTTTGGCCCGGTGCGCGTCATCGCGCTCGACCTGGGGCTCGATGTTGCGGGTCCAGGTGGGAAGCCGCTAGTAGCAGCGCACCCGGCGGTCGTCTTCCTGCAGCAGCAGCTGACGACCTGTGAGGAGCCTTGGGTCGTGGTCATGTCGCACTACCCCATCCTGAGCGCCTCGCGGCAAGCAGACCGTGCCGACCTCCGGTTGACGCTCTTACCACTGCTCGAGGACTACGGCGTCGACCTCTACCTGAGCGGTCACGACCACACCTACCAGCGTTTCGGCGAACCGGGAGAGGGCGTCATTCAGGTGGTCAGTGGGGGCGGTGGCAAGAGCCTCTACCCCATCCGCCCGGATCCACGGGTGCGCGTGGCGCAGTCGGTCTACCACTGGTGCCGGGTCGAGGTGGTGGGGCGGCTCCTGGAGCTACGGGCTCTCGCCGTGGATGGTTCGGCGATCGACTCCGTTCGGCTCCGGCACCCGGCTTCCGGCCTCCGTTTCGAGCGGATTCACGCCCAGAATCCTGGGCGCGCCGCGCGAATTCGCCGGCTTCCTGGGTGACTGAAACCACTTAAAGTTGGCCCGGCTAAGGGCTTGCGATCATCTTGGCCGTCCCCTCGTTTTTTGACTGAGTCCTTGACGACAGCGCTCCGCTCGCTAATCTCTCTCGCCCGCCTCACGGCTGCGAAGCTGTGCTGCGCGCGATCTTTGGCATTCTGGGTGGCCTCGAAATCGAAACGTGTGAGTACGTAAATATGCAGGTAGGCGTTGCCCTCGGGTGACGCCGGGCCTGCCAGCCGCCCGCGGCGAAAGCCGTGGGTAGACACTGGACGAACATCTTCAAAGTGAAGGGTTTGATCCTGGCTC
>CAMBXM010000088.1 GCA_945871815.1 Singulisphaera sp. GP187 | reverse complement strand
AGCCCGCGCGCTCGTGCATCCACGAAGCGCTGTCGCGCGGCATTCCGGTCGTGACCGCCAACAAGGCTGTGCTCGCGCGGCACGGCGAGGAACTGTTCGCGACGGCAATCCGCGCCGGGGCCGAACTGCGCTTCGCTGCCGCCGTCGGCGGCGCGGTCCCGGTCCTCGAGACCATCGCTCGCGCGCGGGCGCACGGCCCGATCGTCGCCATCGCGGCCGTGCTCAACGCGACCTCGAGCTTCGTGCTCGACCGCAGAGCCGAAGGACTCTCGGAAGACGAAGCGGCTCGTGCTGCCTACGCCCTGGGACTCGCCGAGGCCGACCCCACCCTCGACCTCGACGGCAGCGACGCCGCGGACAAGTTGTGCCTGTGCGCCCACGCTGCGTTCGGCCGGTGGTTCGACCGATCCGCGGTCGAAGTTCGCGGCGTGGCGGCCGCTGCCCCACACGACCTGCTCGCCGCCGGCCTCGGCCGCGGGCGCATTCGACTCGTCGCGCGCCTGTCGGTACAGCCCAGTGGCGACGGCGATCGCGTGGCGCTGCGCACGAACCCGAAGCTGCTCACCGAGTCGCACGAACTCGGCTTCCTGCAGCCCGATCAATGCGGGGCGGTCGTGCGTTGCCAGGACGGCGCCGAGTTCCGCTGCAGCGGTCGCGGGGCGGGGCGTTGGCCCACGGCCGAGGCCGTGCTCGCCGACCTGCTCGACCTCCGGCGGGAACGCGAGAAGCACCCTGCGCCCGCTTCACTGCAGGAGTTGGCGTCGTGAGAACCCGCACCAGGATTGCGCGCATCGACGCCACGTCCGATCCGCATCGAGCTACCGCCGTGCCGATCTACCAGACTGCGACGTTCGCGCAGGACTCGGCCACCGAGTTCTCGCAGTACGACTACTCGCGCAGCGGCAATCCCACGCGCCACGCACTCGAACGCCACCTCGCGCAGCTCGAAGGCGGCGGTCACGCGCTCGCTTACGGCAGCGGCCTCGCCGCGGTCACCGCGGTCACCCGCCTGCTCGTTCCAGGCGACGAGTTGTTGGCGCATGACGACGTGTATGGCGGCTCGTGGCGGCTGTTCTGCCAGGTGCTCGAACCGCGCGGCATCCGCGTTCGCTTCGCCGACTTGTCGACGACAGCGAGCGCTACCGCCTCGATCACAGCCGCGACCAAGCTCGTGTTCTGTGAGTCGTTGAGCAATCCGCTGCTCTTTGCCTGTGACCTGCGACTGCTCGCGCGCCTCGCTCACGAACGCGGCGCCCGGCTGTGCGTCGATGCCACCGCGGTCAGTCCCTACTTGCAGCAACCGCTGCGACTCGGCGCCGACTTCGTGGTGCACTCGGCGACCAAGTACCTCGGCGGCCACGGCGATCTGACTGCGGGTGTCGTCACGGTGCGTGACGAGCACCTAGCCCGACAACTGGCGTTCCTGCAAAACGCCGAGGGCACGGCGCTGTCGCCGTTCGACTCCTTCTTGCTGCTCCGCAGCGTGCAGACCCTGTCGTTGCGACTCGATCGTCAACAGCAGAGTGCCCAGCGCGTGGCCGAATGGCTCACGCGACGTCGCGGCATCGCGCGTGTGCTGTTCCCGGGACTCGCGGGCCACAAGACGGCGGCCGTGCACAAGAACCAAGCCTCGGGGCCAGGTGCCGTGATCTCGTTCACGACCGGCGACGACCGCGTGAGCAAGCGCTTGGTCGAGAACCTGCGGCTGTTCCGCATCGCTGTCAGCTTCGGCGGCGTTCAGTCCTCGGTCAGTCTGCCGTGCAGCATGTCGCACAAGAGCATCCCGACCGCCGCGCGAACGGATCGCGATCTCGGTCTGGATCTCGTGCGCCTCAGCATCGGCATCGAAGACGTCCGCGATCTGCTCGACGATCTCGACCAAGCGATCGCCATCGCCACCGCGACCGGCGACACTGAAGCGGCTGCAGCTCCCTTGCCACGTAGCTTGACCGAGCAGACCGACGACGGAGACGACCGTGACGCCCACTGACCGACGCGACAACCTTCTGATCACCAGCGCGGCACTGCGTCCGTTCAAGCGCATCGTCGTCGTCGGCGCTACCGGGGCGGTCGGGAACGAAGTGCTGTCGATCTTGCAGCACGCTGCCGTGCCGGCGACTTCGCTGGTCGTCGTCGGCAGCGAACGTTCGGTCGGCTCGATGTTGTCCTACGGCGATTCGCGGCTCGAAGTGACCGCGCTGCGGCAAGATCTCTTCGTCGACGGCGGCGTTGCGATCGTGTGCGCCGACGCGGCTACGGCGCTGGCGGCTCGCCAACTGGCGCAGGGCACGGACTGCTTGTTGATCGACAACTCGTCGGCGTTTCGGCTCGAAGCCGGCGTGCCACTGTGCGTCCCCGAAGTCAATGGCGCGACGCTGCGCGGCCATCGCGGACTCATCGCCAATCCGAATTGCTCGACCATCCTGCTGGTCATGGCACTCGAGCCACTGCGCGCGGCGTTTGGCATCGAGGAGATTGTCGTCTCGACCTATCAGGCGGTATCCGGCAAGGGTCTCGCAGCGATGGAGGAACTGCGCGAACAGACCGCGCGCGCGCTGCGCGGCGAGGACTTGTCCCCGCGCCTGTTCCACGAACCGTGTGCCTTCAACCTCTTCAGCCACGACTCCGACGTCGGCCTCGACACCGGCGTCAATGGCGAAGAGCAGAAGATCATCGACGAGACCCGCAAGATCTGGGACGCACCATCGCTGCGGGTGTCGCCGACCTGCATTCGCGTGCCGGTGCTACGAGCTCACACGGAGTCGGTGCGCGTCACTCTGCGACGCGCGGCGAGCGAGGCCGAACTTCGGCGCGCGCTCCAACTGGCGCCGGGACTGATCGTCATCGACGACCGCAAGAACAACGCTTTCCCGACGCCGCTGAAGGCCGCCTTTCGCGACGAAGTGCTGGTTGGCAGGATCCGTCGCGACCCTGCGGCCGAGGTGCAGCAAGACGGCACGTCGCGCACGTTTGCGCTACTCATCTGCGGCGACCAATTGCGCAAGGGTGCGGCGACCAATGCGGTGCAGATCGCAGTCCTCGCAGCACGATTGCGCCAATCGCGATAGCAGAAGCGCGCGAACGCCATCGCGCTAACGCAGCGGCTCTGTCTGCAGCTGGCGCAGCCGCTGCAGTTCCACGAGCGCAGGCCGCGCGCCCCGGGCAAACAGCCAGCGGTGCCGAGCAAAGGCGGTGCTCGCCGCCGTTCGCGCCGCCGCCACCGCGCTGCCTTCGAGACTGCTCCGCACGAATAGCGAGCAGCCCCTGCCGAGCGGCAGGCGCGATCGCCGCAAGGCGACAAACACAGGGGCACTTCGTTCGACGATCTCGAGCGCGCGCTGGCCGAGCCAGACCACCAGCCCATCGCGGCCAGCGTCGATCCATCGACCAGGAGGCAAGTCGCCGCGGTGGCGGTGTTCGACGCCGACGAGGCCGATGCGATGCACCTCGAACTCCGTACTACCCTGCAAGCAGCGCCGCGCGCGGGTGCGGAGCCACGCGGCCATCAGGTCCGTCGCCATCGCGAGAACACGCTCGTCGTTGATCGCCACGAGCCCCGCGGCAGCGAGCACCTCGCGCGCGACCAGCGGCGGCAGGTCCCCGGCCTCGGCCAGCAGCCTTGCCGCCATCTCCGCCTTGGCCTGGCGTCGATCCCGCGAGCGCTGCATCGACTGCACGTCGATCACGGCCAGGCGACCGTCGACGAGGGGCACGAAGTTGTCGGGATTCAGGTCCGTGTGCAGCAGACCGTGGTCGGCAAGGCGCGCCGCAATCGCGGCCCGGGCGCACAATCGCTGAACGGCATCGCCGCGCTCGACACCGACGTCGAGGGCCCGCAGCACGAGCAGCGACCGAAACGGCAGCAGCCCGCGGCGGGCGGCGTGGACCCCGAGCACGTCGGGGCACGGCAGCCCGAGGCCACGAACCAGCGCGAGCATGGCAGCTTCGCGGGTCGACGGCAGCGCGCGCAGCGCGTAGCGGAGCTTGTCCTTGGTGCGCGGAAACGACATCGCCTTGGCGAAGGCCGGGCCGGACGGCAACTCGATGCGGGCGACCTGACGCACCAGCCGTTCGCGCACCAGAAGCGAAGCGGCGGGCAAGCGCCCCGTCGCCAGCACGCACTGCCAGACGTGGTCGATCGCCGCAATGTCGGCTGCAGCCAAGGGCGCCACCGTCAACTGCCAACCTCGCGCTGGCTGAGCAACTGCGCATAGAACGCTTCCAGCCGGTGCGCGGCGAGCACCGGATCCATCTCGTCGCGTGTTCGCCGCAGCGCTGCCATCGCGACGCGGCTCCGCAAATCGTCGTCTCGAAGCCACTGCAGCAGCGCCTCCGCCAGTGCTTCCGCGGTCTCCGCGACGGCCACGCCGCCCGCGTTTGCCGAGCCGACCGCGAACAGCTCCTTCAGAATCCCACGCTGGGTCGACACCACCGGAACGGCGAACGCCATCGCATCGCGCACCGCGCGACACGTCCCATCGCTGCCCGGCACGAGGAACAGGAAGGCATCGAGACTGCGCAGCGCGCAGTCGTAGCGCTCGGCCTTCTGGTAACCGGGCAGCAGCACGTGCTCGTAGAGACCGAGCCGGCGCACGGGTTCCAGCACCAGGCTCGCCATGTCTTGCTCGTTGCCGCGACCCAGCAGCACGAAGCGCGCGTCGGGCATCGCTGTCGTCACCAGCTTTGCCACCGCCCAGAGCAGTTCGAAGCGACGGTGCGGCTGCACCCGCGCGGTGATGCCGACGAGGCGATGATGCGGCAAGAGCCCCCATTCGTGGCGCAGGTCTTGACCGTCCTGCAAACGCGGCTCGGTCACCGGCTCTTGCACGAGCACCTGCGCGCGATCGAGGCCATGGCGCGCCGTCAACGCCGCACCGACGCTGCGGGTAGGAGCAATCACGCCGTGCGTGCGCGCAAAGGCAAACCGTTCGCGAAGCCCGCGGGCGGGCGGGTCGGGATCGTACAGCGAGCGCACGACGACTACAGGACGCGCGAGCCGACGGCACGCCAGCGTCGCCAGCAGATGATCCGCCGGCAGATGGCAATGGACGAGATCGATGTGATCGCGCACGAGCATCGCTCGCAGCGTCGCGGTGTCGCGCAGCAGGGACCGCACATGGAAGTGCTTGCGCAGTTCGAGACCGGTGACCACCGGCAGCCGCCAGCGCTCGAACTGTTCGGCCATCCAGTGCTCGCCACCCTGGTGCACAAAGCCTGCCTGCGCGAACACCACGTCGAGTCCGCGTTCGCGGAGGCGCGCGGCCGCACGAATCGCAGGATCCGCCGGACCCGTCCACTTGTAGTTGGCGAACAGGTGCAGGATCCGCGCCGAACGAGCGAACGTCACGACGCACCTCGTCGCGGCAGGCGAAACAGGCGCCAGTACTTCAACCAGTCCGTGTACGCCGCGAGCGCGGCGATCAGGACGCCGCGCCAGCCATCGCGAATCCCGAACTTGATGACGAGACTCTTCACGAACACGCTTGGCGGTCGCACCAGGAGGTCGAACACGTTGGTCCGTCGGCCTTCCTGTTGCATGGCGCGCGCGGCGATCCTGGTAAACGAATCGATCGTGCGCAGGTGGTGTCGCAGGTCGCGGTAGCTGAGGTGCTCGATCGCCGCGTCGAGGCGCTCTGGCGCGGCATCGCCGTGCAACTCGACCCGATCGTGAGGGTTGGTGCCGCCCCACCTGGCGAGACGGCGGTCGAACAACCGGATCTTGCGATCGGGCCAGAACAGACCGGCGCGACAGATGCGGCCGAGATAGTGGTTCTTGCGCGGCATCTCGTAGCCCGCGCTTCTGAGTTCGCCACGATCCCGCAGCGATTGGACCGCCTGCTGCAGTTCCGGCGTCGCCCGCTCGTCGGCATCGAGACAGAAGACCCAATCGTGTCGAGCCTGCTCGATGCACCACTGCTTCTGTTCCTTGTGACCCGGGAACGGCCGGTTGACCAAGACACGCGCGCCGAGTTCTTCGGCGATCGCGCGCGTGCGATCCGTGCTGCCGCTGTCCACGACCACGACTTCGTCGCAGAAGGACAAGGACCGCACGCAGTCTGCGATGCGGTCCTCTTCTTGGAAGCTGATGACGCAACCGGACAACAGTTGCGGCTTCCGTTCGTTCGAGGCTGGCGAGGTCACGCGCAAGTCGGCAGGCCGTTCGTGCGGCGAAGACGCTCGCGCGAGCCGCTCTGCTGGCTCACTTGCCGGCGAGGTTCTTGTTGGCGAAGTCCCAGTTCACCAGGTGTTCGAGGAACACCTTGATGTAGTCCGGGCGCCGGTTGCGGAAGTCGATGTAGTAGGCGTGCTCCCAGACGTCCATCGTGAGGAGCGGAGTGGCCGACGTCGACAGCGGCGTCTCGGCGTTGGGCGTCTTGGTGACCTTCAGTTTGCCACCGTCGAGCACGAGCCAAGCCCAGCCGCTGCCGAACTGCGTCGCACCGGCCTGGCTGAACGCTTCGACGAACTTCTCGTAGCTGCCGAAGTCGGCATCGATCTTCTGCGCGATCGCACCGGTCGGCTTGCCGCCGCCCTGTGGCTTCATCGAGTGCCAATAGAACGTGTGGTTCCAGATCTGCGCGGCGTTGTTGAACAGGCCGGCCTTGTCCGACTTGCCCGCCGTCAGCTTGATCACCTCTTCGAGCGACTTGGTCTCGAACTCGGTCCCCTTGGCGAGGTTGTTGAGGTTCGTGACGTAGGCGTTGTGATGCTTGCCGTGATGGAAAGACAACGTCTCGGCGGTGAGGTGCGGGCTCAGCGCGTCGCTGGAGTAGGGCAGCGGGGGAAGTTCGAAAGCCATGATCTTGGTCCTTGGGTCGCCCAGGCGATGGGCACTCGGGCGCTACGGGTCGAATGAAGGCGAGCACGATAGGTCAATCCGAAGACCGCGCCAACCGTTTCCGTGGCCCCGTCGCTCGATTGGTGACGGCGAAGATTGGGTTCCATCTCGGCCAGTGCCGCGCGTCGTGCGCAAGCGCCGCGACGACACGGCTTGGCGGCGAACACGTGGCAGAGCCGCAACGGCGTCCACGGCGGGCGGGGCCTGCGACATGGAGTGCGAACTTGGCGATCGCCGCGCTAGCCTCCTGCCCATGAACGCCCGCGAGCTCCCTGCTGTGGCCCGCCTCGCTGCCGTCGTGGCTCGCCTGCGCGCTCCCGATGGGTGTCCGTGGGATCGGGAGCAGACGACGGCCTCGATGGCTCCGCACCTGTTGGCAGAAGCCTACGAAGCGCTCGACGCGCTGCGCACGGGCGACGACCGCAACGCTCGCGACGAGCTCGGCGACGTACTCATCAACGTCGCGATGATCGCGCAGATCGCGCAGGAGCGCGCAGCGTTTGACCTGGACGCGGTGGCGACCGCTGCCGCTGACAAGCTGGTGCATCGTCACCCGCACGTCTTTGGCGATCGCGCAGCACACGGCAGCGACCATGCCTACGGCGGCTGGGAAGCGTCCAAGCGCGAGGAGCGGCGCGCCCAAGGCAAGGCAACCTCGGCGCTCAGCGGCGTCCCCACCGCCATGCCAGCGCTCCTGCGGGCGCTGCGCATCGGCGAGAAGGCGGCGCGGGTCGGCTTCGACTGGCCAGACGCGATCGGCCCCCGGGCCAAGATTGACGAGGAGCTGCGCGAACTCGACGAGGCCGTCGCCAGCGGCGACCGCCAAGCGATCGGCAGCGAGCTCGGCGACCTCCTGTTCAGCATCTGCAACCTCGCCCGTCACCTCGGGCAAGAACCAGAGACCGCACTGCGCGGCACGATCGACCGGTTCCAGGCCCGTTTCGCCGCGGTGGAACAGGAACTCGGGCCGGACCTCCGCACCCGCTCTTTGGACGAGCTAGAGGCGAGTTGGCAGCAAGCCAAGAAGCGACTCCGCGGCGACGCCGGGGAACCAATACCGGGCGAGCCGCCGCCAGCCGGGTGACGGCGGCCTGACGCCTGGATGACGGAAATCCGCCGGTTCCCGGCCGGCGGAGGCACTAGAGATCGTGGGGGCAATATGTGGAATGGCATGCCAATCGCCTTCTGGCAATAGGCTTACATTTTCCACCACAAAACTCCTGAGGCCATGGCACGGCGCTCGCTAGGTGGCGGGCGGTGGAATGAATGCATTGGGGCCTGAGCCCGGTGGCAGGGATCGCCTCGGCGAGTGTGTGCTCGCCGAGGCAGTTTTTTTGGCCCCTTGCCGATGCGCCCCTGGCTGATGGCCTCTAAGGCTGGTCGACCACCAGCGGCAGGGACCGAACTACCGCGGCGAATGGCTCACCCGTGCGTCCCGTCGGTGCGTCCTGTCGTCGAGGTGCCAGCAGTCGACCACCCCGGCCGCCAACGCTCCGGTTCCGATCTGGCGGCGCTCAGCGGCCCACTTCGGTCGGCAACTGGCGAGGTCCAGCCGCCACCCGCCGTCGCACGAAGTCGGCGAGGCTATCGTAGAGATGCGTCCTGGTGCCTTCGCCCTCGGCGATCGCGTGCGTCCGATTGGGGTAGGCCAGGTACTCAAATCGCTTGCCAGCAGCTACCAGGGCGTCGAACAACCGCTCGCTGTGCTGCCAATGCACGTTGTCGTCGCCGGTGCCATGCACCAGCAACAGGGCGCCTCGCAACTGTGCGGCAAACGTGATCGGCGAACAGTTGCGGTAGACCTCGGGCACGAGGCGCGGATCCCCGCAGTAGCGCTCCTGGTAGATGGTGTCGTACAGCGCGATGTCGGTCACGGGGGCCACCGACATGCCAGCCGCAAAGCGCTCGGGGTAGCGGAACAGCAGGTTCAACGTCATCGCGCCGCCGCCCGACCAGCCCCAGATCGCTAGGCGCGAGCGGTCCATCCAGGTGTGCCGCAGGCACAGCGCCTCGACCGCTTGGTCCCAGTCGTGCGAACTCAGCACGCCGATCTTCTGGTGCAGCGCCTTGCGCCACGCGCGTCCCTTGGGGACCGGAGTGCCGCGCGCATCGACGCTCATGACGATGTAGCCCTGCTGCGTGAGCCAGCGATGGAACAGGTGGTGCTTCAGCGCCCACGTGTCCATCACGGTCTGCGACCAGGGCTCGCCGTAGACATGGAAGACGACCGGCCAGAGCTGCTGCGGATCAAACGTCGGCGGGTACATCGCCCACCCATCCATCGTCACGCCATCTGCGGTCGTAACCTGGAAGAACTCGTTCTTGCCGCGCTGGACCGTGTCGTAGCGCGCGCGCAGTGCCGCGTTGTCCTCGAGCTGGCGCACCGGCTCATGCGACGGCAGCCGCACGATCTCGATGCGCGGCGGCACGTCGAACGACGACAGCGTGTGAATCGCCAGCGAACCGTCAGGACTCACGTCGTAGTCGTGCCACCCCTCTGCAATCGCTGGCGACTTCGTGCGGTCCTTGCTGCCCGACTGCCGCCATTCGTGCGTGACGAACTCGACGCCGCCGGGCAGAAGGGCTGCGAGCTGTTGCCCGGTCGTGCGGTGCGAGCGCGCAAAGTACAGCGAGCCCTGGTCGAGGTCGGCGTGGAGCACCGCGTTGACGTCGTAGTCGCCAGGTGTCAGCAACTCGATCTCGCCCTTCTGCCACGGCTGCGAGTAGGCGTGACGCCAGCCGTCGCGATCGCTGGTCCAGAAGTACGAGCCCCCCCCTTGCAGCCAACGGAAATCGTCGCGCACGTCGACCCAGGCCGCGTCCGTCTCGGTGTGCACGAGGCGCACCGAGCCATCGGTCGCATCGGCGGCATAGATGCGCAGTTCGTCTTGTTGCCGCGGTAGCCACTGCACCATCAGCTCCTTGCCGTCTGGATGCCATTCCATGCGCGGCAGGTAGGTCTCACGCGGGTCACCCGGAACCGCCACCCACGTCACGTCACCGCCGGCCGTGTCGATCACGCCGATGCGACACGCGGAGTTCTTCGTGCCCGCTTTGGGATACTGCACGGGGACGACCTTGCTGTAGCGATCCGCAAGATTGTCGATCATGAGGAACTCGCCGACGCCCGAGCAGTCGAGTTCCCAGAAGGCAATGCGCGATCCGTCCGGGCTGAAGCGGAAGCCGTCGCGACAATCGAACTCTTCCTCGTAGACCCAGTCGAAGGTGCCGTGAATCACGGTGCTCGAGCCGCCCGTGGTCAATTGCCGCGGCTCCTTCGCCAGATCGTCCTGGACCCAGATCTCATTGCCCGAGACGAAGGCGATCTTGGTGCCGTCGGGCGAGTACTTCGCAAACATCAGCGACGACTTCGGCAGCGAACCGCCAACGCGACGAGGCTGCGGCGCCGCCAGAGGACGCACCACGAAGTACTCGCCGCGCGTGTTCTGGCGCCACACCCGCTGACTGTCGGTGAAGACCAGGAATTCGCCGGCCTTCTTGGCCATCGCGTAGTCCTCGACTTGCAGTGGCAACTCGTAGCCGCTCTTGCGCAGCGAATGCGCTGGGATCAACACTTCGCGCGCGCCGGTGACGGCATCGTGGCGCACGAGTTCGAACGCGCGTCGTTCGTCGTCGCGTTCGAGAGTCGCGAAGTGCGTCCCATCGAGCCACCGCGTTGGACCAAAGCGCGCGGCGCGGAACTCCGGTCCGGTGATCCGCTGCGCGTCGAGTTCGCTGCCCGCCGCTGCGCTCTTCCCGTCGTGCTGCGCCGCGAGTCGATCGCAGCAGAGCAGTGCGCCGAGGCAGGCCAAGAATGGGCTTCGGACCAGTCGGCGAAGCAAGCCGAGCCAGGTCGACGGTCGGCCAGGACCATCGTCGGTGCGGACGATGTCGATTCCGCGGCGAGCCCGCGAAGCAGCCGGCGAGCGGCAACGCCGACCGCAACTACTGCTGCGCTCGGAGATCGCTTCCGGCGAGGTCACGGCTCGCATCGCGAAGGTCAGCGGATTGCCGCTGCCGCGGCGGCATAGTTGGGTTCGTGCGCAAGCTCGGCCACGAGTTCGCTGTGCACGACGTTGCCCAAACTGTCGATGACCACGACGGCGCGCGCGAGCAGACCCGCCAGAGGTCCGTCGACGACCGTAAGGCCGTAGTCGCGGCCAAAGTCCGGACCACGGAAGGCGCTCACCGCGTGCACCTTGTCGATGCCCTCGGCACCGCAGAACCGCTTGTGCGCGAAAGGCAGGTCCTTCGACACACACAGCACGACCGCGTTCGGGTAGTCAGCGGCGCTCTTGTTGAAGGTGCGGACCGAGGTCGCGCACGTGCCAGTGTCGATGCTCGGGAAGATGTTGAGCACGATGGTCTTGCCGGCCAAATCCTTGTTGGTGACGGTCGACAGATCGGTCTTGACCAGCGCAAACGAGGGTGCCTTCTGGCCCTTCTGCGGCAGGTTTCCGGAGGTCTGAACGGGATTGCCTTTGAACGTGATGGTCGCCATGAGAGGCGACACGATACGGCCAGTAGGCGCGCCGAGGCCAGCGCGCCGTAGCCGGTGCCTGGTTCCACACGGGCACGTTCGAACTCGAGCCTTGCCCCGTAGCGGTGGCCAGCGCGCGCGTGGGTTCGCCGGCGACTTGGTCCCAGCGGACTTTGCCCGCGCTGCCGATCTCTTCGTGGCGCAGTCGTCCGGTAGGATGCCGCGATGCCCGCACGCGGCGAAGTCACCCCCCGCCTCCTGCTGCGGCTCTGCTACGACCTGCTCCAACGCGGGCCGACCGATGCCGAGCGCCGCAGCTACCTCGGGCTCGATGTTGCGATCCTGGTCAAACGGCTGCTCGGCAGCCGCGAGGCCAAGAGCGAGTGGTTCGAGGAGCAGCTGTACTACTTCTTGCTGCTCGATCGCTTTCGACCGGGTGGCGAGTCCGTCGATCGCATCCCGACGCGGCTGCAGAAGGGCGACCTCGACGCCCGCTCCGCGACCGCCGAGATCCTGCTCTCGACCGGCTTCTCGCTGCGCAACCCAGGCAATGACACGTTCGTCACCGTCTTGCTGGAGCAGTGCCTCGGTTACCGGGTACAGGACAAAGCGGTGAAGCCGATCCTCGAGGCGGGCAAGAAGGCGTACGACGGCAAGAAGACGAAGTTCCTCGATGCCGCTGCTGGCAGTCAGAGTGACCTCGTGCAGATCGCACTCGCGCATCGCGAGTTTGCTCGCACGCTGCTCGACCGCCAGCACCGACGCCTGCTCGGCACCCCGCTCGTTGATGGGGATGCGACCGTCGCCCGGGTGCACGCGGACTTCACCGAGTTCTTCCCCGTGCTCGGCGAATGGCTGCAGTCGGACACCTATCTGCAGGAGACGCAGCGGCGGCGGCCGAAGAGCGAGCGCCAGTTCTTGCGCGGCTTGTACATCGACTTGCTCGAACGGGCGCCCGACGCCGAAGAACTGCGCAACCTACGCAACGCGATGAACGCGATGGCCGATCCGGCACCGCTGCGCTCGGTACTCGCCAAGGTCGTGCTCGACAGTCCGCAGGCCAAGCTGCCCTTGACCGCGGCCGGCGAGGAACGCGCCTTCGTGGCGGCGTGCTTCCTCCGCTACCTCGCGCGCGCGCCGAACGACAAGGAGCTCGACACCTTCACTGCGGCACTGTTGCACAAGGGCGGCAAGCCGCAGCAGATCGTGCGAGCACTCGTCGGCTCGCTCGAGTACCAGACCTACTGAAGGCCTGGCCTACGGAAAGCCAAGCGCACTAGAAAAGGGCGCGCGGCGGACGCCTCCGGGCGCCATCACTTCGCCTTGCGGTAGATGTCCTGGATCGCGGCCAGCAGCTTGATCGCATCGGCCTTCGGTCGCTGGAACGCGTTGCGGCCGAGGATCGAACCAAAACCACCACCGTCGGCGATGCCCTGGATTTCCTTCAGCACCTCCTCGGTACCTTTGGCCTCGCCGCCGCTGAAGATGACGATGCGGCGGCCGCCGAAGGAACTCTGCACCACGTGCTTCACGCGCTCTGCCAGCGTGGCGACGGGGATCTTCTCGGCCTCGTAGACCTTCTTGGCTGCGTCCTGCTCCATGTGCTCGGTCGGCGGCTTGACCTTGATGATGTGGGCGCCGAGTTGCGCCGCAATCTGCGCCGCGTAGGCCGTGACATCGATCGCCGTCTCACCTTGCTTGCTGAGACCTTCGCCACGCGGGTAGCTCCAGACGACGACGACGAGGCCGTTGGCCTTCGCCTCCTCGGTCAGAGCCCGCAGCTCGCCGTACATGTCGTTGCGAAAGCTGCTGCCCGGATAGATGGTGAATCCGATCGCCGCACAGCCCAGGCGCAGAGCCTCCTTGACCGAGCCGGTGAGAGCCGGCATCGGGTTCTTGCCCGAGAACAGCGAGTCGCTGTTGTTGAGCTTGAGAATCGTGGGGATGCGGCCGGCGAAGGTCCGTGCCCCGGCTTCGAGAAAACCCAGCGGCGCAGCGTAGGCGTTGCAGCCCGCTGCGAGCGCGAGCTCAAAGTGGTAGTGCGGGTCGTAGCCCGGTGCGTTCTTGGCGAATGAGCGCGCCGGACCGTGTTCGAAGCCTTGGTCGACTGGCAGGATGACGAACTTGCCGGTCCCGGCGAGATTGCCGGTGTGCATCATCCAATGGAGGTTCTTGAGGACACCGGGGTTGTCGGACTCGTACCAGCTCAGGATCTCGGCGGTGCGGGAAGCCATGGATTGACTCGACGTTGGTTGGGACTCGGAACGGCGGTCGCGAGCGGCGTTCGTGCGCACGCGACCGTGAAATCGGCGACCGATTGTGGTCGTGCTCTATCGCGTTGCAAGCATCCGCTACTTGATCGTCAGATCCCGTGCGGATGTGCCCGTGGAGAACTCCCACACGAAGACCATCGGATCGTTGGTCCCGATCTGCAGCTTGACCCGGGCCTGGTAGGTCTTGCTCTTCTCAAGCCCCTCCTTCGGCAAGCAGAAGATCACATCGCGCAAGTCGAGCTTCTTGTTGAGTGGAACCTTGGGCGTGTGCACCCAGATCGGCACCGGTTCCGGCTTGCAGCGCTCGGTCCAGGCCTTCCAAATCGCACCGTCGGCGCTCTGGTTGACCAAGTGCTGCGTCGGCGGCTTGCCGCCCTTGCGCGATTCGAACAGCTCGATGCTCGAATCGGCGACCTGGAGGGCGAGCTGGCTCTGCAATTGCAGACTGATCGGGTAGCCGCACTTGGTCACGTCTTGCTCGTTCTCCGGCTGGTCGGCCAGCGGGTTCGGGCTCTCCGGCGACGGGAAGTTGCTTGGGATGCCCGTTGAGTCGGGCGGCGGCCACAGGATGAAGCGCGGCGCCGTCGCCGGATCATAGGGCTCGGCCAGAGAGTGCATGTCGAGCACCGCGACCGAGAAGTCACTCGAGGTGAGGAACGAGTAGCCAAGCCGCTTGATGTTGGGCTCGAGCATCGGGAAGCGGTGGTACGGCACACCGACCCAGAGGTCGACGGTCTCGCGCGCGAACTCGGCCCCGCGCTCGGCATTGCTGGTCACGATGTTGCCGCCGCCGGCAAGCTGACCACGGCGGGAGAAGTCCTCGTGTGCCGGATTCTCTTCGTGGATCTCGGGGCCAGGCATCTCCGCCAGCTCGCGGTGGTTGTTGACGTAGCTCGCGTGTGCCTCGCAGGCAAAGGACGATTCGGCGTCGAGCTCGCAGACGCTCAACGGACCGAGCGCACCCTGGCGCATGTCGACGCCCTCAGCCCAAGTGTAGGCACAGTGGAAGGCGCGCAGTTCGTTGACGCGCTCGACCGCGGCGAGCTCGATGGCGCTCGGCCGCTCGGGCAACTGGGGCGGGCCGTAGCCGGTGCCGAAGGCCACGCCGGAGTCGCCGCGTGCCCATTCGCGCCACTCGGCATCGATCACCGCCGATGGCTTGCCGAGCGTCTTCACCACTACGGCCTCGACATCCTCGAGCGTCGGGATCTTGGTATCGGCATCCGGCAACTCGAGAAAGAACGACAGCCAAGTGTCCGGATAGGCGGCGATCGCCCAGGTCATGAAGCTCCACGCTTTGAGGCGACAGTCGTTGCGGAAGCGCGACAGCTTCTCACGCGGAATCTGGCCGAGCTCCCAGTCCTGGTTCGAAGTGGCCTGGTCCCGCACGGTGCGAAGCCACCAGTTGGTGCCCTCGGGCAACTCCAGCGCATCTTCGCCCTGCGTGCCTTCCGGGAGCGCACCCCAGCGCGCGATCGATGTGGCCTTCATGTACCACGTCACCGCATGGATGATCCCCTGGCCGACGCCGTCGTTGCGCTGCTGACAGAGTCCGGACATGAAGACCGAGGCGATCATCGTGTCATGGATCGACTTCGGCGAACCACCGAGTTTGACCTCGGCAAAGCCCTCCTTGGCGCTCCACGCCGTGTTCGCGAAGCGCATGGCCTCCTTGTAGTCCTTCATTCCCGCCCAGATGTTCGCATTGGCCTTCACCAGCTCCTCGCGCTCGCGAGCGGTGAACAAGAAGCCGCGCCACGCGTAGGCCGTCTCTGCACGCTTCACGAACTGCAACTTCTTGGCGTTCTGCTCACCGAGCAAGAACACGCCGAAGTCGAGCGCGCGCTCGCCCCACCGCACGGCATCGTCGGCATTCTCCTGCGTGCCGCGCGTCCACACCGTGAAGTGCGCCGACTTCGCGCCGAAGATGTCGATGTTCGGCTTCTTCATGAAGTCCGGCACGCTGAGCTGCAGGGTCTTCAGCTCCTCGGGCATCTGGTCGAGCGGCAACTGCGTGACCGTGTAGTCCTGTTTGCGCGCCAGCTCGACGGCCTTCTGCTCGATCTGCTTCATGCGCGCCGCGTAGGCAATCTGC
>CAMBXM010000087.1 GCA_945871815.1 Singulisphaera sp. GP187 | reverse complement strand
GAAGTCGATGCCGTAGACCTCAGCGAGCGGCTGGCCGGCGCTGAGGAACTGACCGACGTCGGCCGATGTGCGGCGCACGCGACCCGCGAATGGCAGCGAGACCTTGGTCCGTTGCAGGTCGAGTTCGGCGCGCGATCGCGTCGCCTTCGCCGCGGCGAGCGCGGCCTCGGCCTCGGCGACGAACAGCTTGCGCGTCGCCAGCGAGTCGGCGGAGCGGGTGCCTTCGAGCTGTTGCCACGCCCGCAGTGCGACCTCGGCCTCCGCGTTCTCTTGGGCGAGCCGGAGCACGGCGCGGGCGACGTTGGCGTCCTGTTGAACGAGCGCCAAGCGGTAATCGGCGTCATCGATCGACACCAGCGTCTCGCCAGCGGCGAAGAACGAGCCGGGCCGCAGATTGTCCGACATCGTGCTGATGCGGCCCGTGACCTGGGCGCTGACGACGACCGCGGTCAACGCCTCCACGGTGCCCTGGCTCTTCACCTCCATTTGCAGCGAGGTCGGCGACACCGCCAGCACGTGGACCATCGGGATCCGCGGCGGCGGCGCAATCGACGTCGGTGATTCCATGTTGGCGATCATCTTGGCGGCGATCGCAATGGCGCTGCCGAGCACGAGCACCGGCAAGAGAAACTGCAGGAGGACTCTCATGGCTTGCTCTGTTCCGCGGTCGAGTCGGGCGCTGTGACCGCGGCGTTGCCGTAGCCGCCGCCGAGCGCCAGGATCAGGTCGATGCGATTGTCGATGCGCTGACGGCGCACGGCGAGGTTGGCCGATTGGGCAACGAACGCGCGCTGCTGGCTGTCTTGCACTTCGAGGAAGGTGGTGAGGCCGAGCTGGTAACGCTCGCGCGCGAGGTCGCGGGCCATCGCGCTGTTCTCGGCCGCGCTCTGTACCGCGCGCTCCTGCTGGGCGAGCCAGGTGCTCGACTCGAGCGCATTCTCGACCTCGGCGAACGCCCGCAACAGCGCCGCGCCATACTCGGCGATCGAGGTCAGCTGCACGGCTTCGTTGCGGCGCACCTCGGCGCGCAGCGCGCCGCCGCGAAACAGCGGCTGCAGCAGGTTGGCGCCAAGCGACCAGACGCGAAACGAGTCATCCAGCAGGTCCGAGAGTTCTTCGCTGTTGGTGCCGCCGCTCGCCGTCAGACTGAGACGCGGATAGAGCGCGGCGCGCGCTGCATCGACTCGGCAACCGGAGGCCGCGAGGCGCCGTTCGGCCGCCGCCAGATCAGGGCGTCGATCGAGCAGCACCGAAGGCAGGCCGGCAGGCACTTCGGGCAGGGTTCGCGTCAGGGTTTCGGCCCCGTTCACGAGTTTGCCGGGGTAGCGGCCCATCAGCACTTCGAGTTGGCGCGCGGCCGCGGCGAGGCGCTGTTGGCGCAAGGCGCGGTCGGCGCGTGCGGACTCGAGACTGGTCGTCGATTGGTAGGTGTCGATTGCCGGGCGGACACCGCGGCGGAAGCGCTCGCGGACGTCGTCGGCGGTGGCGGCGAAGGCAGTGACGGTCGCCTCGGTGAGTCGCAGTTGCTCGCGGGCTTCGACGAGTGCGAAGTAGGCCCGGCAGACTTGGCCGGCGAGGCTCGTACGGGCCGCGGCGAAGTCGGCTGTGCTCGCCTGGGCATCGGCCAGCGCGGCAGCCTCGGTCGACCGCAGTCGGTTCCAGAGATCGAGTTCCCAACGCACCGTGAGGTTGGCGTTCAAGATCGTTGCGGTGTTGCTGGGGACGCCGCCGGTCCCGAACGGGAAGCCGACGAAGACGCGCCGCGACCGTTGCGCGTCGAGCTGCGCGTCCACCGTTGGCAACACGGGAGCACCGGCGAGGATCGCGAGCTCGTTGGCCGCGAACACGCGAGCGGCCGCCGCCGCGAGGTCGCGGTTCTGCTTCAGAGCGGTGGCGACGCAGGCATCGAGTTCGACATCGCCGAAGGCGGTCCACCAGTCGCTGTTCAGGGTGCCTTCGGCGCTGCGACCCTCACCGGTCGCGGTCCACGCGGAAGGCAGATCCGGAGGCGGCTCGATCGCTGCCGGCGGCGGCGGTGTGCCCGCGCAACCGGCGAGCACGGCCGCGACGGCGGCCTGCATGCACCAGCGGGAAATGTCGGTGCCGCGGGACTCGGGCTGATGGGAACCGTTCATCGCGAGGTGGCCTTCGAGCGTGTCTTGCGGCGGGACGGGCTACGGGGTTCGTGTGCCTTCACGCCACCGGCGCAGAACGCACAGAGGCGGTCGACGATTTCATCTGTCGATGCTGGTGAAAAGTCGGGGCCGGCCACGCGCTGCCACATTCCGACGTGCTGCATCGTGTGGGTCAACGCGCCGACCATGAAGTGCAGTTGCCAGTAGGCGTCGGCGATGGTGAGCAGAGGTTGCGCTCGCCGCAGCGCCTCGGCAAAGCGCCGGCCGATGGTCGCGAACTTCTCGGTCAAGACCTCGTCCAAGAACGGAGGTTGTTCGGCGATTAGGCGACAGAACATCGAGCAGGTCGAAGTGCCGAACTCACTCGAGAGTTCGATCACCGGTGCCACGAACGAGCGCACGACTGCGCGCACGGGCGGCCGCTTGCCGCCGCGGTGTGCCTGTTCGACGAGGTCGAGTTGTCGCAGGCGCTCGGCGTCGACAGGGCGCGCCCGCCGTTCGAGCGCAGCGCGCGCGAGCGCCGCCTTGCTGCCGAAGTGGTAGTTGACGCTGGCGAGGTTGGCCTTGGCGCGCTGCGTCACAGCTCGCAGGCTCATCCCGGCATAGCCGACCTCGGCCAGCAGGGTCTCAGCGGCGTCGAGGATGGCAGTCCGGGTGTCGTCGGCGGTCACGGGGTCGGGGACACTACCGAGGGCGAACGTATGTTTCAAACGAACGTTCGACAGGATGCGGCAGCGGGGTTGATGCCGTACGCGAGCCGGATCAGGCGGTGAGGCAGCCGTGACCCGCCGCGGCGCTCAGCGGCTGTGCACCACGCCGAGCTCCTTGCACGCCCGCGCCAGCAGTTCGTACTGCGGCATCGAGTTGTGGATCTGCGGGGATACCCGCAGGAGGCGCAGTTCGGGGCTCTTCCAAGTCATCACCGGCACTTCGATGCGGTAGCGCTCCCACAGTGCAAGTTGCAGGGGATCGAGTTCGAGCGGTCCGGCGGGCGCGCTGCCGGTGGCAGGCGGAAGGGGCACCGCGGCGAGGAAGCCGATCATCGACTCGGGCGCCGGCGCTTCGACGCCGAGTTCGCGGCAGAGCAGGTCGCGGGCGCGCAACGCGAGGCCGCGGTTGTGTTGCTGCAACGCCACCATGCCGCCCGGGAGCAGGCCTGACAGGAACCGCAGCGCCGTCGGGATGCAGAGCCACGGGGTCGGATCGAAGGTGCCGGTGAAATCGAACTCCAACCGGAATCGCGACCGGTCTCGGCGCGCGGAGTTGGCGCCGTGGCTGATCGCGAGCGGTCGAATGCGCTCCTGGCGATCGCGCCGCACGAACAGCAGCGCTGAACCCTTTGGCGTGCACAGCCACTTGTGGCAGTTGCCGGTGTAGTAGGCGGCGCCGAGGTTTCGCAACGACAATGGCACCATGCCGGGGCCGTGGGCGCCGTCGACCAGCGTGTCGATGCCTCGCGCTGCAAGCGCCTTGACGATCGGTTCGATCGGTAGCACGAGGCCGGTGGGGCTCGTGATGTGGTCGATCAGCAGAAGTCTCGTGCGGTCGGTCACGGCGGCAAGCACGGCATCGACGACCTGCTGCGGACTGCGCAAGGGGAATGGAACCTTCGCCGTGGTTACGCACGCACCGTGGCGATCGGCGGCGAACTGCAGGGCGTTCCTGGAGGCGTTGTACTCGTGGTCGATCGTCAACAACTCGTCGCCGGCGACGAACTGCAGCGAGCGCAGCACGGTGTTGACGCCTTCGGTGGCGTTGCGCACGAAAGCGAGATCGTCGGCGTCGCAGTCAACGAAGGCGGCAAGCTCGGCCCGTACGGGGTCGAGGCGATCTTCGAGTTCGCGATGCAGGAACCGCACCGGTTCGCTCTCGAGTTCGCGCTGGAGTCGCCGTTGCTCGTCGAGCACGACGCGCGGGCAACCGCCGAAGCTGCCGTGGTTGAGGAAGACGACGTCGGGATCGAGGTCCCAGTGGATGGCGAACGGGGACGGCGCGGCAGCGGGCATGGCGGGGGAGTAGACGGGAGCGCGCAGTCGAGGCAATGGCGCAGGCCAAGTCTGTGGCGGAGTGGCTTGCACAGCGGGTCCTCGCCGACGTCGGATGCGATCCTCCCGCCCGCCCCTTCGTCGCGTCTGCTGTGGCGCGCCGCTGGCTTTGCACGCGTCGAGTCCCGACCACCAGCCCTTCGTCTGGCCGCAGGTCAAAGGCCGTCGCGATCTCGCGTACTGTCTCGACTCGGTTGCTGCGGCCGTGCATCCTGCAGCCATGCGGCTTGGCGCACTTTCTGTTCTGGGATTGGCGCTTTCCCTCTCCGGCCAGAACTACACCGTGCGCGATCTGGCGTCCCCCGACTGGCAGGTGCGCAATCGTGCCGCCGTTGCGCTCATCGCCGTGTCGAGCCTCGACGACCACGCGTTGCTGGCCGCGATCGTGGCGGAGTCAGCCCCGCCGTTGCCGCGCCGTCCTGACGCGATCGGTCGCTACGGTGGGCGGATCCGGCCCGATGCGGTGGAAGACTTCGTGCGGTCGCAGCGCGCAGCGGTCGCCGGCAATCGCGGTGACGCAGATCTGCTGCCGCATCCGGTCGTGGTCACGGACCTCGTGGTTCCGTTCGACGCCCGCGCGTTGGCGGCCTTCGTCGCCCTCGAACGCGGACTCGACCCGGTGGCAGTCGCGACGGCATGTGTCGCCCTGCTCGCCGTCGACGAACCGCAGGTACAGGCAGCGGCTGCGAGTGCCTTGTGGCGCCTCGGCGATTCCGCGAAGGCGGTGCGGCAGAAGGCGCTGCGCTCGCCGCGGTTCGCTGGCTCGTTGGCGCGCGTCGCCGTCGACGGTGGTGCCGCAGCGGCCGTGGAACTCGCTGCGGTGTTGGCGATCGACGACGATGCTCTGCGCACCCTGGTGCTCGACGGGCTCTGGATCGAGCATGCACAAGGCGATGCGGCGCTGCTGCAGTCGGTTGTTGACTGTTTCTTCGCTGCTGGCGACGAGACCTCCCTCCGCGCCGGTGCGCTGCTGCGGCAGGCCGGTGCGGCGGGCGTGCCCGCGCTCGTCAAAGTGCTGCAGCAGCCGGCAAACGCGGCGCGCGCCGCCGGGATGCTGTTTGCGCTCGGTGAAGCTTCGCTGCCGGCGGGGCCGGCGTTGCTGCGCGTAGTTGCAGACGGCGAAGCCGACCCTCTTGCCCGAACGCGTGCCGCGCTGGCGCTCGGGGAGATTGGTAAAGCAGTCGAGGCGATAGACGCACCGCTCGCAAGCGAGATCGCCGGTGTCCTCTATGGGCTGTTCTCCGATCGCGCCACCAAGGGGGAGTTCGGGCTCGCGGTGACTTACGCGCTCGGTGGCTACCCAACGTCGCTGCCGACTTTGGCGACCGCGAAGCTCGAGGAAATGACACGCGCGTGGTTGCCGCGCGTTCGCCACGGCGAACTCGCAGCGCTGCACGCCTTGCAGCGTTCGGGGCGGCTGGCAACGCTGCCGGTTGACCGACTGCAGGCGCTCTGGACAGCGCAGCGGCGCACGAGTCTGCGCAGCAGTCTCGAGTGTGCGATCGCACTGCACGGACTCGAGGCCGAACCGGTGCTGCGTTCGATTGCGTTGCAGTCCGAGCGACTCGCCCTCGATGCCGAGGCAACGAGCGCGGCGGCCGACGTCTTGCGCGGCTGGCTCGACCAGCCGGAGCTGCCGTTGCTCGCTGTTGCCATCCACTGCCTGTCGCAGCTCGGTCCGCGTGCCGGTGTGGAGGGCGCGCGCGTGCGGGCATTCGCAGACAGCAAGCTCGCGGCTGACGTGAGGGCTGCGGCCTTGCGGTGGTCGGCTGAACTCGACGATGGCGAGGATCACCGCGAGTGGCTCCTGCAGCGCCTGCACCTGCTCGATGCGAGCGCAGCAAGGATCGACCTCGTCGTTGGCCTGGACCTTTCCGCCGAACGGCGTGACGAGGTGCTGCTAGCCCTGCTGGCGAACGCCGATGAGAGTGGCTGGCGCGCCCATTCGTTGGCCGCCGCGGTGGTGCGGCGACTGGCATCGAGGTTGGTCGCGAGCGACGGTGGCGAGCGCACTCGATTGGCAGTGCAAGCGCTCGCACGGTGTGGTGTATCGACCGCCGAGGATACGCGTCTGCTGGCGCACGCCATTGCTAGCGATCCGACTCCCACACTGTTCGCGGCGTTCTTGGAGGCGCCGTCGATGCCGGTGGCCCTGCGCGAGGCGTCAGCCGAGGCGATCACAGTCGAAGGCGATGCCGAGACTGTTGCGGCGGCGATCCGGTGCGTTTGGACACACCGGACCCGCTAGCGGCCGCGACCAACCTGCGGAAGCGCAGGTGGCGGCTACTGCGTCCGCGTGGCGCTGCGACGGTCCCCCAGCCGCCGGCAAGGCGCATGGCGACAGGACCTGGGAGCAGTGGGTCCTTTCATGCGAACAGTTGCGGTGTTTGCGAGTCGTCTGTTTGTCGATGTGGGGCAATCGGGCAGTGTCGTCGCGGTGACGAGCTGTACCTGCGGAGCAACTCACATGACTCAGACCCTGTCCAATCCTGCGCCTGCCGCCACGATCGATCCTTCGGACCCGCAGATCGAGGCGCAGCAGTTGCGCGCGGAGCTGGATGCCATCAGCAGGTCGCAGGCGGTGATCGAGTTCGACCTCAACGGCATGGTCCTTACGGCCAACGCGAACTTCCTGCAGGTTCTGGGCTATCGGCTCGAGGAGATTCGAGGCCAGCACCACTCGATGTTCGTGGATGCCGCGCACCGAGGCAGTGCGGAGTACCGGCAGTTCTGGACGGACCTCGGGGCCGGCAGATATCAGGCGGGCGAGTTCAAGCGTGTAGCCAAGGGCAACCGCGAGGTCTGGATCCAGGCGAGCTACAACCCGATCCTCGACCGGTCTGGTCGGCCGTTCAAGGTCGTCAAGTTTGCCAGCGACATCACTGCGGCAAAGCTGCGCGCAGCCGATGCGCAGGCGCAGATCGCAGCCATGCACCACTCGCAGGCGGTGATCGAGTTCGACCTCAGCGGCACAGTCCTTACGGCCAACGCGAACTTCCTGCAGGTTCTGGGCTATCGGCTCGAGGAAATCCGAGGCCAGCACCACTCGATGTTCGTGGATGCCGCGCACCGAGGCAGTGCGGAGTACCGGCAGTTCTGGACGGACCTCGGGGCCGGCAGATTTCAGGCAGGTGAGTTCAAACGTGTAGCCAAGGGCAATCGCGAGGTCTGGATCCAGGCGAGCTACAACCCGATCCTCGATCTCTCCGGTCGGCCGTTCAAGGTCGTCAAGTTTGCCAGCGACATCACGGAGCATGCCAAGGCGCGAAGCAAGAACGTCGCGCTTGTCGAGCGCGTCCGCGTGACCTCGGCGCAATTGTCGAGATCGGCCCAGGAACTCTCGGCGGTCACGACCCAGATCGCGGCCGACGCCGATCAGTCGAGCGACGAGGTCCGCAGCGTGGCGGCTGCAGCGGAGGAGATGGCGCGCAACAACATCACGGTCGCAGCGGCAATCGATGAAATGAGCGCGAGCATCAAGTCGATCTCCGGTAGCACCTTGGAGGCTGCCAAGGTGGCCACGCATGCCGTCGGCATCTCACGGCAGACCAGCGACGCGATTGCCAAGCTCGGCGACAGCAGTCGCGAGATCGGCAAGGTGATCAAGACGATCACCGAGATCGCGCAGCAGACCAACCTGCTCGCGCTCAATGCGACGATCGAATCGGCTCGTGCGGGCGAGCTTGGCAAGGGTTTCGCCGTCGTGGCCAACGAGGTGAAGCAGTTGGCGAAGCTCAGTGCGCAGGCGAGCGAAGACATTGCCCGGCGCATCGAGTCGATCCAGGGCGACACCAAGTCGGCCGTGTTGGCGATCGGCGAGATCTCGCGCGTGATCGACGAGATCAGTTCGATTCAGACGACTGTCGCCGGAGCGGTCGAGGAACAGACGGCCGTCACGACGGAGATCGGCCGCAACATCAGCGAAGCGGTTCGCGCAGGCGAAGACATCTCGCGCAGCATTGGCAGTGTCTCAAAAGCTTCGGCGAGCACCGCACAGGGCGTGCGGTCGTCGCGGTCGTCGGTCGAGGCGCTCAGCAAGATGGCCACCGATCTCGATCAACTCGTCAAGGTCTGACGGCCGATCGGCGGCGACCAGCGCGCCGGGCTCGATGCGCACGATGGGCGAGGCCCGCGCTTCGCGCTCTTGGCGTGTCGTGCGCTCCGCCGTCGGGGGGACTCGCCCCAATCCTGCGCCCCTTGGCACTCTCGTCCTTGCGGATCGACAGCTGGATCTCGGACCGACAAGGACGGCCGCGCGGCGATCAGGCTTTCGTCGCACTCGCTCGTAGTCGGGCAGCGAGCAGGAGGCAGCGATCGACGAGCTCCTTCGCCTCGCCATGCAGACCCTCGTCGGTGCGGACCTGCTCGATGTTGTGTTCCATGTCCTCGGCAGTCCAGCCGCGACTGTGTGCGACGAACGGAAACGGCGGGAAGTGCAGGCCGAGTTCGCCGAAGAACGTCAGCATCTGGCCGGCAACCGCCTGCACGTTGTCCTGACCGCCGGTGATGACGAGTCCGCCGACCTTGTCGGAGAGCAAGACGCGATCGCGCAGCGTGATTTGGTTCTGTACCGTGTTGAGGCGCTCGGCCATCTTGAAGTAGAGCGAGCTCGCAGCACCCCAGCGGATCGGTGTCCCGACGAGCACCACGTCGGCCCAGAAGACTAGGTTCTCATAGACCTGCGCCATCTCGTCCGTGGGGTCCTTCTGCGTGATGGAGCACGGCCAAGTGCATGCGTGTGCGGCCTTCGAGTAGTAACCCTCGCAGTGACGAAAGCTGAGGTCTCTCAGTTTCAGCATGCGTGTTTGGGCGCCGTGGGCGCTGCCAGCGTGCTGGAGCGCAAGGTCGAGCAGCGCCTCGGAGGTCGAGTAGCGCTTTGACTTCGGGTCCATGACCGTCGTCGAGATTGCCAGTACACGAACAGGGCCCGGTTCGCGGGTGAGTGCGCGCTCGAGCGGGTGCCGTTCGTGCGGCTCTCGATGGCGGGTCGTGGTGGCTTCTTCGCGCAGCCACAGGTGGCCGTCGCGCTCTTGCAGTTCGAAGCTAGGGACTCGGTCTTGCTCGTAGCCAGGTTCACCCTGGCCGGTGACGTGGTGGAACTTCCAGTCGTGCCATGGGCACACGACGTAGTCGCCGTCGAGGTGGCCCGAGCCCAGTGGCCCGCCGACGTGGTTGCAAGAGCCGTGGATTGCGCCAAAGCGCGTGCCGTTCCACGACAGTGCGATCTTGGTGTGCGCGACGGTCAGTTGCCGCAGCGGTGTCGTGCGCAGGGCCTCGATCGGGCCGAGGTCGTGCCAGTGTTCGTTGGTCATGAATGTGGTGGCTGTCGCGGCGACCTAGTAACGGTCAGAGGCGGCGGATCGTCGCAGGATCTACCTTGAGCAAGAGGATGTCGTCGAGCCGGGTGACGTCACCCGTCACCTCGACAGGATCGCCGACGAGGTCGACAACCTGTTCGTTGACAGCGGTGCCGTCGAGCGCCACGAGCAGCAATCGGCGCACAGCACCAGCTTCGTCTTCGACCCAGAGCATCGGCGGAATGCCGCCGCGGATGCAGAGTTTGGCGCAGGCGCGGTGCGTTCGCCGTTCGCCAGGATTCATCACGCCGAGGTGGCACTTGCTGTCGACGATCTCGCCGCGCAGGGTCATGCGTCCGAGCCGCTCGATGGCCGGCGGTGGCACGAGCGAGGAGGTTGCGGCATCGAGCGGGACGACGGAGTCCGGCGCCACTTCGATCATCGTCTGCTCGCCTTGGTGCACCAGGGAGCCGCGCAACCGGATCGCTCGTCCGGCGTGCGCGCGCACGAGATCCTCGGCGCCGTGCTTGCCTTGTGCCACCAGCATCCACACCGACGCTCCGCCCCCGGGCCGGGTCACGCGCAGGACGGGATACGGCAGCAGCTCGACTTTGCCCGTGAAGGTGCGCTCGATCCCGAACTCGAACCGACTGTTCGCGAGGCTGCGTTGCGTGCTCGCCACGAGTGCGAGTGCGAGCAGGCAGATGCCGGTCGCCATCGCCACGGCCCGAGTCGTGAACCGCGACTGGCGCGGCGTCGGCGGCGCGCCGTAGCCGACGTAGAAGTCGCGCGAGTCCAGGACGCCGTCGCCGTCGATCCGCGCTGGCTCGACTCGAGTCCCTGCCGGCAGCGGCTCTGCGGCGACCAGCGCGCGACCGTGCTGCACGCGTACGGCAAATGTCGGCAGCTTCTCGGTGAAGGGCGACGGTGCGCAACCGTCCTCTGGGCGGTACTGGTAGCCATGCCACGGGCAGACGATGCAGCCGTCTTGAATTCGGCCTTCGCCGAGCGGTCCGTTCTGGTGTTTGCAGATGCTCGACACGGCAGAGATGCGGCCGTCGTAGCGAAACACGGCGACGCGGTCGCCGGCAACCGTGACCGTTCGCGCGCCGTTCTCGGGGATCTCAGCGACGGCGCCGACATCGATCCAATCACCATCGGCGCGAGTTCCGGTGGCGGCGTCGAGGCGCAGTTCGCGGCGAGCGGCAACGAGATGGAGTCCGACCAACCACAGGGCACCGAGAGAGACAACGATGGCAGCCGTGGGACCGGTGTCGGACTGCAGATAGCCGAGTGCTGTGTGCAGCACGAGCAGTCCGTAGGCGACGTAGACGCTCATGTGCAGCGCCTTCCACACGGGTGCAGTCAGGTTGCGCAGCCAGAAGTCGTGGCTCGTCGCCGCCATCACGAACAGGATCGCGAGCGCAAACGCACCGAGCGGCTGAAAGGGGATGCCCGCGAACCCGGTCCACCCGGAGTCGCCGCCGAAGAGGCTCGCGATCGGCGACACCACGCCGAGCGTGTGGTACAGGACGAACGACAGCGTGCCGTGCCCCAGCGCGAGTACGAACATGGTCACGCCCATGTGTCGCCGGTTGTAGAGCAGTGGCAGGAAGCGCGGGTCGAGGCGGCACAGCGGCCCGATCGACAGAATCACATGCAGCAGGGCGAACGCGGTGAAGCCGAGCGAGCGGATCAGCAGCGTCTCTGCGGTGGTGTCCGGATTGCGCGCGAAGCTGATGCCCCCGAAGACTGCGAGCGCAGCGACCACGCACAGCAACAGCGTCCGGTCGTAGCGCCTCTTCTGTGGGTTCCAACCGACCGCCGTGTAGGTGTGCGACATGTCTGTTCCGGCGATCAGTTTGCTGCGGGCAGGGCGTGGGCGATCACCGCGCCGTGCGCGAGGCTGAAGAACGCGACGTGGCCCAGTCCCTCGGGTCGTTGGTAACGGCGAGGGCTGCTGCCGACTGGGCCGAGGAGTCTTGCGTCTTGGGGCAGAGTGGCGACGGCGTCGATCGAAGCGATCCAGTAGGCAAGAACATCCGGTGCCGGCTCACCGCGCTGCGCGACCACGAGGTAGTGCGAAGAGGCGCCGACCACAAAGCTGCCGCCAAGCGTCGAGGGTGCCACTGCGGCGTTGGCGATGTCGGCGACGCTGCTGGAGTCGAACGTGGCGAGGCCGCGTGGGTCCGCTGGAACGGTGGCATTCCTTGTCGCCTGCCGACGACCGGCGAGGGCGAGGATCAGCGCGACGGGAAGTGCCACGGCGAGTGTCAGAAAGCCAGCGGCGTGCCGGCGGCGCAGCTTCTGGATCACCGCGTCGCCTCTTCGTGGGCGCTGCGTTCTCGCGGTTCGCGCTTGCTGAGCACCGCGCGCAGCAGCACGGGCCACAACGCGATCGCGCCCGGCAGGATGATGGCGCGGAAGCCCGCTGAGGCACCCTTGGCGGCAGGGTCGATGCGAGCGGCGAACACACCGAGGAAGAGCATCCCGAAGATCAGGCCCACGGCGAGATAGGCCAAGAGCGCGATGGTCAGGGCGTCGAGCAGTCCAAGGTCCATTGTGGTCGCTACCGTCGGGGTCTGAGCATCAGGGACGAGGGCGACGTTCTAGCCGATGAGTCGTCCTCAGCGAGGCGCTTTGCGTGGCGATCTGCCGGCTCGCGCGTTCGCGTCGCCGATTGCTGCGCGGTCGATCCGCGGCGTCAGCGAACGCGGTTCGACTCAGGGCTGGACGGTGATCCACAGTCCGTTGGACGAAGACCAACCGTTCGGCGGGATGGCGCACGGCGGGTTCCACGCAAAGCCAGCCTGCGCACCGATCGACTGACCGACCAACACGGGGTCTGCGGGGATTGGCAGCGCCAACGTGCCGATGCCGTTTGCATCGCACAGCATCGCCTGCAGCGACAGGTACGGCGAGTCGAGTCGGAAGTGAATCACCATGCCGTGCCCGAATGGATCCGACCCTGGAACATCGACCGCGCTCGCCAGTGCGATGAGGCCGAGTCCGGAGGCGATGCCGTTGGTGCAGCGCAGCGCGAAGCCGGCATTGCCCTGAGCAGGCGTGGTCAACGAACTCAACGCGTGAGAGCCGTTGCAGCCGGCGGTGCCGACGCCGAAGGGCGCGAGGCCGGGCAACGTGTTCGGGTTGGCGGCGATCCGGTAGACGTTGCCGTCGAAGCTGCAGACGTAGAGTTCGCCATTGCCGTCCTCACCAAACGAGGTGATGCCAGCCAAGGCGTAGCCAGCCGGTGGCAGCAGCTCGATCGTGCGGTCGCGCAGATCGGTCACAGAGCCGTTCTGCCGTCTGAGTGACCAGATCTGATTTCTGACGAAGTCGCCGAAGAAGTAGGCGCCGTGCAAGTCGGGGATCGCGGCGCCGCGATACACGTAGCCGCCGATGATCGACTGACCAGAGCCCAACGTGTACTCGTGCAGTGGCCCTGTCAGGGTGCCCGAGCCGCACGGGCAGACGTTGATACCTGTGCACACCGTGCCCGACATGCACGACCAGCCATAGTTGCGCCCGGCCCCGGTCCCGGCGGCGACGAAGTCGATCTCCTCGCGTGGACCACCGACGTCGGCGATCCAGAAGTCGCCAGTGGTGCGATCGAACGAGCAGCGCCAGGGGTTGCGGAAGCCAAGGGCCCAGATCTCGTCGCGCGGATCACCCGGGCCGACGAATGGGTTGTCCGACGGGATGCCGTAAGGGAGAGGCGGGGTCGTGGTGTCGACGTCGATGCGCAGCACCTTGCCCATCAGGCTGTCGCCGCGTTGCGCGTTGTTGAGCGGATCGATCGGAAACGTTGGCGCGAGACTGCCGCCGTCGCCGACGGCGATGTAGAGCTTGCCGTCGGCGCCAAACGCGATCGTGCCGCCGTTGTGATTGCCGTACAGCAGCGGAAAGGTCAGCAGCGTCACGGCGCTCGCCGGATCGGCGACATCGCCGTTGGCGGCACTGGCGGTGTAGCGCTGCAGCGTGACGTTGGGGAATTGCTGCGTGCAGTAGAAGACGAAGAACTGGCGGTTGGTTGCGTACTGCGGGTGGAACGCGACGCCGAGCATGCCCATCTCGGCGACGTCGAACACGGTGCCCGGCGTCGCGAGGTCGAGGAACGGCTGGGCTAGGACGATGCCGTTGCGCAGGATCTTGATGCGTCCGTTCTTCTCGACGACGAAGGCGCGCTGGGTGTCGCCGGAGGGCGCGGTGACGAGCACCGGCCGGTCGAGCCCGGTGGCGGCGAGTTCGAGGCGCAGTGGCGTTTGGGCCACCAGCGCGGAGAGAGCGAAGCCGAGGATGCAGAGATCGCGGTGGAGGTGGAGGTTCATGAAGTGCCTTGGCGCAGGGTAGGGAGACTAGCGATGCGCGCTGTCCCATGCTGCGCTCGAGGTGGGCCGTCACCGTTTTGCCCACGGCCCGGGGCGCGCAAGCGGCGCATCGACGAGTTACTCCCCGGTCCTTGCGGCGATTGAGCCGTTGCCTAGCATGCCCAGCCCCGTGAACCCGACTCGCCGCCGATGGATCGCGATCGTGCTCGTGCTGTTGCACGTGCTCGGTCCAGGCCTGCACTGGGCGCAGCATGCTGCGGCGGCGCTTTCAGGTGGTGGTGCCGCAGCGGCGAGCCATTGTGGGCACGCCTCCTGCAGCGCCAAGGCCGCGGTCCCGCACGAACGTGCGCAACGCGCCCGTGGCCTCGAGGCCAATGAGCGCGAGGACCAGCAGCACGATCACGACTGCGCGCTGTGTTCGCAGTTGCATCGGTTGCACGGCTACGTCGCACCGTCGGTCGACCTGCAAGCCGCGGCGCTCGCGGTCGTCGGCCAGTTCACCGCGGTTGCGCAAGTGGCTCCAGACGCAGCGCGCCCGACGCTGCCGCCTGCTCGCGCGCCCCCGGTTGCTCTGGCCTGAAACCGTGTGCCGCCTTGCTTGGCGGCGATCCAGGTCTGCGAGGTGCCGTCGGCGCGAAGTCGCTGCGGTGCCGTCGTTCCGTTCTGCAGGGACAACCGTCCGTGAGCAATCTTCGTTCGTTTGGGCCGCCTCTGTGCGGCGTCTTGTTCGTTTCGTCCGTGTTGGTGCCGAGGGCCGTCGCGCAGACGCCGCCGGGGCCGACACAGGCGCAATCACCGCCCGCGTCGAACTCCCCCGACGCGGCAACAGAGGCGCGGCGCCGCAGCCTCGAGGAGGCGCGTGCGGCACTGCCGCAGGCGCAGCCTGGCGCCTGGCAACCGCAGCAGCCCGGCAACACTTCGACCGGTCTGCGGCTGCAACAGGGCCCCGCCGGAACCGCCACGGGCGTCAATGCCGCTGGCTCCTTCCGGCTGATCGACATCTCGCTCGACGTCATCGGCTCGGTCGGCACCTCGACCGCACGCAACGACGTCATCCAGCAACTGCAAGGCGGTCACCACGATCCCAAGCAGCGCGGCTTCACGATGCAGCAAGCCGAGCTGGCGCTGGCCGGCGCGGTCGACCCGTACTTTCGACTCGACTCCCACATCACCAGCGTCATCGATCCCGATGGTGAGACGATTGTCGAGCTCGAGGAGGCGTACGCCACCACGACGTCGCTGCCGCATGGGCTGCAAGTCAAGATGGGCCACTACCTCACGGAGTTCGGCCGCATCAACCCGGTGCACCTTCACGACTGGGATTGGGGTGACCAGCCGGTGGTCGTGTCGCGCGTGTTCGGCGGCGATGGACTGCGAGCACCTGGTGCCCGCGTCAGCTACATCCCGCAGACGGATGTCTACTACGACTTCCAGCTCGGCGTGCAGAACGCGAGCGGCGAGACTGCCAAGAGCTTCCTCGCCAACGACGAGGTCTATGGCGAGGAGCCCATTGGCGGGCGCTTCTTCCAAGAACGCGACGTGCGTGGCCTCAAGGACTCGCTGTGGACGGCGCGCGCCTCGTCGAGCCTCACGTGGAACGACACCAATGTCTTCAACTACGGCGTCTCGGCACTCTATGGCCCCAACGCCACCGGCAATGATGGCGAGACGTTCGTCTACGGCGCCGACTTCGTCTATCTGTGGCGACCGGTGAGCACGGACAAAGGCTGGCCCTTCTTCAAGTTGCAGGGCGAGTGGATCGGCCGAGTGTTCGATGCCTCAGCGCAGATCGACGAGAACGACCCACTGAACGGCGCCGACGACGTCGTGGTGCCTGGCGACACGCTTCGTGACCACGGCTTCTTCCTGCAGGGGCTCTGGGGCTTCCAACGCGGTTGGTCGACGGGTTTGCGCGGCGAATACGCTACCGGATCGGGCGAGAGCTACGACGCGGTGGCGGAC
>CAMBXM010000086.1 GCA_945871815.1 Singulisphaera sp. GP187 | reverse complement strand
GGATCCAGCCGCATCACGGTCAACTGGGCGGGGTGCTGGTTGCGCACCGCCAGCGGTCCATGGCTGGGCGCCGGGCCAGCGCTGCATGCCGAGGCCGACACCGCGACTGCAGTCCACCAGCCGACGGCACCTCGTTCTGTGCACTTGCGCGTTACGTGCATCGGGACAGAACGTAGTGAGCCTGCGCGCCGAAGTCGCGCGTGTTCCGTGCACCGTAGACGACTTCAGGCGGCCCTGTCCGTGCCGCCTTCGATTGTTAGACTCTGCCCCCCGCGCCACGCGCGCGCTGCCGACCGCATGCACCGATTCCAACCCCAAACGCTCCTGTTCCCGTTCCTGTTGCTGGTTGCCTGCGCTGATGGCGGCAAGACCGAAGTGCCACAGAGCGAAGTCCAGATCGCCGCCAACCATCACGTGATGTGGTTTCGCAGCCTGCCTGGCTTCGGTAGTTCTGCTACCCGCCCACTGGCCGTCAACTCCGGACACGCGACACTCGCGATGGCTGCCGACAGCACCTACACGCTGGTGTTCGCTGGCGGCGGCACCTCGTCGAAGGAGCGCTACGCGATCGCCAACACCGCCAAGCTGTCGATCTACCAGACCGGTTCGGGCCGGAATCCATCGACGGTCTTCCAAGGCGGCTACCAACTGGTTGGTGCGCGGCCAGACCTGTTCTTCACCGATCGCGTCTCGGCCGGTGATTCGACCTCGATCGGGCTCTACTTCGGCGCCCGCACGGTACTGGGCCAGGACGAACTCGAAGGCGCTTGGCACCTGTTCTCGATGCACGTGATGATGCAGAACGCGACGCTGCAAACACCGCGCACCGTCGCGCGCGCGGCATTTGGTGAAGTGTCCGTTGCCGCCGGCGCGCCCGGAACAGCTCGCGCGATCAGCGGCACTGGCTTTGAGTCCGGGGCCGACCCGAGCACGGTTCCGGTCACTCTGAGCGGCCAAGTTACGAACCTGCTCGATGGCAGCCAGCAGGGCAACGGCATCTGCAACCTCACGGTCGGCTACACCAACACCGGTTCGGCGACGGATAGCCGGGTGTTCTGGGCTGCGGCCGGCAGCGACCTGCTATTCGCTGTCGACGAGGACGAAACCGACACCGCGTCGGGCCTTCTCGCGATGGTGCGCAAGTTCGCCGCGCCCGCAACCCCGGCCGATCCAGCGCGGATTGCCGGCACGTTCTACGTCGGCGGCTACACCACCTTCGTGAACCCCACCAACGCCGGCTCCGACTCCTTCGTCGGCGAACTTCTGCTCACTCCACAGGGCGCCGTTCGCCTCGACGGACTGGATCACCGCGGCGTCGATTTCGCCTACACCGGGACCTGGACCTCGACGGCCGAAGGCGGCTTGACGCTGCAGATCAGTGGCAATGGCGGCGAGACGTGGCGCGGCGCCGTGGCGCGTAGCTATGACACGTTGGTGTTCGTGGACCCGGTTGTCGAAGTGCGCACGAACAACACGCCCGAGCTCAACTTCGTGCACGCGGTGCGCAAGCGCTCGAACCCGTAGCGATCGCGGTGCTGGAGTTGGCAGCGGCGGTCTTTCATGATGGTCGCGTGAGCACCCCGGTTCTGACCATCGACCTTCCCTTCTGCAAGCGCTTGGGCAGCGGCAAGGTCCGCGAATTGTTCGAACTCAACGGCGACTTGCTCTTGGTCGCCACCGACCGCGTCTCCGCCTACGACGTGGTGATGCGCGAGGGCATCCCTGGCAAGGGCGCCGTCCTCACTGCGACCTCCACGTTCTGGCTCCGCCGCCTCGCCAGCGTCTGCGCGAACCATCTGCTGTCGACCGACGTCGACACCTGGGCTGACGTGCCGGAGCAATGGAAGCCGCTGCTGCGCGGACGCAGCATGCGCTGCAAGAAGGCAACGCCACTGCCCGTCGAATGGGTCGTGCGCGGGTTCCTAACCGGCTCGGGCTTTCAGGACTACCAGCGCGATGGCGCGGTCTCAGGCGTGAAGCTGTCGCCGGGCTTGCTACACGCGAGCGAACTGGATCCGCCGATCCTAACGCCTTCGACCAAGGCCGAGTCGGGGCACGATGAACCGATCTCGTTCGATCGAGTCGTGTCGCTGGTAGGCCGCAGCGTCGCTGAGCGCGCGCGCGACGCCGCGCTATCGCTGTATCGCACAGCCCGCACCTATGCCCGCGAGCGCGGCATCGTCATCGCCGACACCAAGTTCGAATTCGGGATGCTCGGCGAACAGGTGATTCTCATCGACGAATGCCTGACGCCCGACAGCAGTCGATTCTGGCCGGCCGATGAAGTTCGACCCGGCAGCAACCCGACTTCGTTCGACAAACAGTACCTCCGCGACTGGCTAACCTCGACCGGCTGGAACAAGCAACCGCCACCACCGACCCTGCCAACGGATGTGATCGCGAAAACGGCCGCCACCTATCGCGACCTTCAACAGCGCCTCTGCGGCACCTTGAGCGAACCGACTCGATGACCTCAACCCCGGAAACGACCGAGACAACGCACGCGCCAACGCGACCCGCTCCGTTGCCACCGCCAGTGCTCTGGGTTGGCGACGACCAGGGCGAGCTGCACCTCCTGGACCAGACCCGTCTGCCTCAGGAGCGCTTGGTGCTGGAGCTTCGCACAGCGGACGGTGTTGCCGACGCCATCGCCCGACTCTGTGTTCGTGGCGCACCCGCGATCGGCGTCGCCGCGGCGTACGGGCTCTACCTCGGTGTCCGCGAGCAGTGCCCCGATCGCAGCATGCTTGTGGACACGGCGCGCCATGTCGCAGCACGCTTGCTGGCGACCCGCCCCACCGCCGTGAACCTGCGCTGGGCCCTTGATCGTGCCCTTGCCCGTGTGCGTGTCGACCTGACGCAGGCCTCGCTACTGTCAGAGGCGCGCGCCATCGAGCACGACAACGCGGAGAGCTGTCTGCGGATTGCGACGAACGGCGCCAACCTGATCCACGACGGCGACACGATCCTGACTCACTGCAACGCGGGCAGGCTCGCGACTGCAGGAGAAGGTTCGGCACTGGCCATTCTGTTCGAAGCCCATCGACGAGGTCGCCGCTTCCGCGTGTTTGCCGACGAGACCCGACCACTGCTGCAGGGCGCACGACTGACCGCTCTCGAACTCGCGGCCGAAGGCATCCCCGTCGCCGTGATCCCGGATGCAGCAGCAGCGGCGTTGATCTCCCGTGGCGAAGTGCAGAGCATCGTCGTCGGCGCGGATCGCATCGCCGGGAACGGCGATTTCGCCAACAAGATCGGCACCTACGGCATCGCGCTCGCTGCGCACGCGCACAGCATCCCGTTCTACGTCGCGGCCCCGCTGTCGACCTTTGACCCGGCGCTCTCGAACGGTAGCCACATCCCGATTGAGGAACGCCCTGCCGCCGAGGTCCTGACCTTGCACGGAACTGCCCTTACCGCGGAGGGAATCCTGGCGCGCAATCCGGCATTCGACGTCACGCCCGGCCATCTCGTGACCGGCTTCGTGACCGATCAGGGACTGCTTCTGCCACCGTTCGCAGCGTCGATCAAGGCCGCGCTCGCCGCCGGTCGATGAGCGACGCATGGCCATCGCCAAGAAGATTCGGAGCAAGTCAGACAAGTCGGGGATCAAGTCGAAGGCACCGGCCAAGACGAGCTCGGACAGCGAAACGCCGGCCGCAGCATTCCTCGATAGCGACGTCGATGGCCACGGCGAAGAACCTGGGCGCAGCAGTTCGATGGGCCTCGATGTCGACCACGAGGTGCTGGCATTCATCGCAGCGCTCGATCGCTTCAAGAAGACGCACAACCGAGCCTTTCCGAACTGGAGCGAAGTGCTCTTCGTGCTGAAGGAACTCGGCTACCGCAAGAAGTGAGACTCGCGGCCGTAGGCGCTGCCTAGATCCAGCTCCACCAGCAGCCGACGATCAGCAGGCAGCCCGCCATCAGGCGATAGATGGCAAAGGGCACGAACGTGTGCCCCCTCAAGAACGCGACAAACTGCTTCACGACGGCGAGCGCGCTGACGAATGCCACGAGGGTGCCGATCACCATCGGGTAGAGCAGAGGTCCGCTGACCTGGTCCCAGTTCTTCAGCAACTTGACGGCGCACGCGCCGTAGAGGATCGGCAATCCGATCAGAAACGAGAACTCCGCCGCAGCCGTCCTCGACATCCCCAGGATCAAGGCTCCAGCGATCGTGGCCCCCGATCGACTCGTGCCCGGCAACAGCGCGAGGCACTGAAAGCAGCCGATCCAGAACGCCATTCGATACGACATCGCTCTGCCATCGCCATGCAGCGCTGGCCGACGACGAAGCACGCGTTCGAGCCAGAGCAGCAACACGCCCCCCAACGTCATGGTGACAGCAACGAACTCGGCGGAGAAGAGTCGCGACTCGATCCAGTCATCGAACAGCAGACCAAGAACGGCCGCGGGCATGGCCGCGACCACGATCTGCAGCAGCAGATTGGATTCGCGGGGCGCGGCAGCCGTGGTGACTGGACTCACGATCGCGAGCACGGCCTGCCACAAGCGCTCCCAGTAGAGCACGAGGATTGCGGTGATTGCTCCGAGTTGGATACCGATCGTCAGGGGCGACTCAGCCAACCCGAGCAACCGATTGGCAACAATCAGGTGGCCGGTGCTCGACACCGGGAGGAACTCGGTGAGCCCCTCCACCAGGCCAAGCCACGCCGCATCGAGAAGCGTAAGACTCGGACCCGGCTCCTGCGGGATCACAGCACCTTGTCCGGGGACGTCCACTTCATACCGAAGGCGTCGGCAACGCCTTGGTGCGTGCATACACCACTGAGCACGTTGGCTGCGGTGCCCAAGATCGGGTCCTTGGCGGCTTTGGCAGCGCCCATCGCGGCGATCTTCTTGGCCCACGGCATCGTGGCGTTGGTGAGGCCGAATGTGGACGTGCGCGGCACGGCGCCTGGCATGTTGGCAACGCAGTAGTGGACGACCCGATCGACCACGAACGTCGGGTCCGCATGGGTCGTTGGCTTGCAGGTCTCGATGCACCCACCCTGATCCACAGCGACATCGACGATGACGGCGCCCTCCTTCATCGTCTTCAGGTCTTCGCGCCGAACGAGGCGCGGCGCACGCGCGCCCTGCACCAGCACGGCGCCGACGATCAGGTCTGCGTGCAGCAGCTGTTCGCGAATCGCGATCGGTGAGCTGTGCAGCATCGACACATTCGCCGGCATTACGTCACTGAGGTAGCGCAGCCGATCGAGATCGAGGTCCATGATCAGGACTCGCGCACCGAGGCCCGCAGCCATCTTCGCCGCATTCGTACCGACAACGCCGCCGCCGAGGATCAGAACTGTTGCGGGTTCCGTACCAGGAATGCCACCGAGCAGGATGCCGCGACCACCCATGTGTTTCTCGAGACAGACGGCACCGACCTGCACCGCCATACGGCCGGCCACTTCGCTCATCGGCGTCAGCAGTGGCAGAGTGCGGCCGACCTGAAGGGTCTCGTAGGCGAAGCAGTTCGCCCCAGAGGCGAGCATCGCGTCGGTGAGTTCGCGGTTCGCCGCGAAGTGGAAGTACGTGAACAGCAGGTGGCCCTTGCGGATCATCGCGTACTCCGAGGGCAGCGGCTCCTTGACCTTCACGATCATCTCGGCCTTGCCGTAGATCGCGGTCGCCGTCGCTTCCATCTTGGCGCCAACTCGCTCGAAGTCCTCGTCGGTGATCCCGGCGCCAAGACCCGCACCCCTCTCGACGAGCACCTGGTTGCCGGCGGCGACGAGCTCCATCACCATCGCAGGAACCGCGCCGACCCGGCTCTCTTGCGCTTTGATCTCTTTAGGAACACCGATGATCATGAATGCCTCCGTCGCGTCGCGTTCAAGTTTATGAGGGCAAGGACTATAGAAGTGGTTCCCGAAAGCGCCAGCGGTTGGGACTGGGACGACGGTCGATGACGTTCTTGCGGGCTCACGGCGCAAGCCACAGCTCCCGCTACGAATCCGGTTCCTGCCCTCGGCCGCCGTTGCTCAGCCTCGCGGACAGGCCATCAAGAAAACAACCCTGACAAGCTCGCGGCCCTTGACTGCGGGTGTTCTCCCGAGCTGGAGCGTGACTGCCAACATCGCTCGCAACGTCGTTAGAGAACGGGGCTCTGTCGGCCCACCAGCGGTCAGCGCACCGCGACCAAGCGCTGCAAGGTTGCGCGAAGGTGCTCGCGTTCGCCCGCCACGAGGCCGGGCAACAAGGCGCAGTCGACCGCCAGCCCGCTCGGGTGGTCGCGGACGACCGGGGCGGGGCGCTGCAGGACACGTGGGTCGTGGCGGAGATACGCGTCGATGGTTGCGCGGGCGAGCAACGGGTCCTTGGCTTCTAGCTGGAACGACCACCGCAGAGGTTCGCGTGCAGGGCTGCTCGTGACCAACGGATCCTCGGCCGCAACCGCCGGTTGTTCTGGCGCTGACGCAAAGTCGAGTTCGGCCGCCAGTCCGTCGGTTGGATCGAGCACGAAAACTTCCTGCAACGGACCAAGTACATCCGCGGCATCTCGCAAACCGAGGGCAGAATCGTGAGCCTTGGCCTGGTGCGCTTTGTGCGGCCCGATGGCCTCGGTCAAGACGCCCGCCGCTGACCACGCTCCACAATCGCGATCCGACTCCCCCTCGACATCGCTCTTGGATCGTCCAACGACGGGCGCTTCGCCGCGCCGCCGGCGCCACGCCAACCAAACACCCGCAACAGTGCCAGCGACGACCACACACCACATCCAGAACTGTTGACGCCCGGCGATCTCGGCGGAAACAGCGGCGGTTCGCTCAGCGGCGCGGACGCGGGCAGCATCCGCGTCCACACGGGATGGTCTGTCCGAAGGCGACGGCGCAGTTGCTGCGGGCACTCCAGTTACCGTGCTCGCCAGAGCACCGCTGGTCCCAGGCTGCGCGTCTACAGGGTCGCTCCCCGCACCAGTCTGCACGCGCAACTCCGCGACCAATGCATCGACGCGGTCCGCGAGCTGACCGAGTGTCGCAGCAACGCGAGCCTCGAGCTGCTCCTGCCTTGACTGCTGCGTGTGCATTTGCGCTTCGAGCTCGGCGAGTCTCGCCGCCTGCGTGTCCACATCCTGGGAGCACGATCCAGCGAGCAGCGCGGCGCACGCGAGCAGAGCCCCAAAGCACGCGGTCTTCATCGGCGGCGCTCTCCTTCACGAGGTCGCACATGCATCGACATGCGCCCTTGCTCATCGATCCGAAGACGCCGCGGCATCGCGATCAAATGTTCGCGGCAGACACGAAGCTCGTCGTCGCGCAGTGCGATGGGCAGCGCATCCGGACTCTGCACGGCATCGCTGTCGTTGCGCACCGTCAGCGGCACCACTCCGCGCGGTTGCTCGTCGGGCAGGGGCAATCTCTGCAAGAAGGCAGAAGTGCTGCGTTGCACCACCGCGCTTGTCACTTCATCCCACTCGGCAGCAAGGGCCGCAGGCATGAGCTCCGCGACCACCAACTCGGGACGACCCTCCGCCCGCCACACGACGGTCGGAACCAACGGAACCTGGACGTAGCCGTGCGTGCGGCTGTGCGGCACCAACACCATGGTGTCCTGGAGACCAACCCGCAGTGGCCACCGCGGCAAGCGGCACTGCAGCCACAGTTCCCCATGGCGAGCCAGCGCCAGTGACCATGTACGCGCCTTGCTCCCGTCGAGGCACAACAGCGTGTAGCCGCCTCGAACGGGTTCCAGGATCAACTCGAGTCGCCCCAACTGGAAGCGCCTGCTGCCGCCTCGATCCGGGCGCGGTAGCTGTGCCTGTTGCAGGTGCGATAACGTGAGGTCCATCCGAGGTGCGGCGCGAACCGCACCAGAGGTGCGATTGTGAGGAGCGTGGATCCTAGAAGTGCGCACGCAGTGTGAACAGTCGCCCTCGACTTGCATTCCACAACGGCTACCGATGCGGTGCAACGGCACGGGGTGTGGACGAGATACTCGGCCGACAGTTTTCGCTTGCTTCTCCCTCCAACCTAGTCATGATCCCCGCCCCTGGTTGGGCGTTTAGCTCAGTTGGCTAGAGCATCAGCTCGACAAGCTGAGGGTCACAGGTTCGACTCCTGTAACGCCCACCATCTTCTCTTCCGGGTGCCTGCTCCGTGTTTGTCGCCACGCTGAAGTGGCACGGCGCATGAGGGGCGGCTGGTTGAAGGCGTTGCGCTACTAGCCAGGCGCAACGCCGCCGCGGGTTCCGGGAAAGCTACGGGGACTGCTACCAGCTGCCGCGGTGGCCTTGAGTCCGCGACCCGATGGTAGCCGTGCGCTGCACTTCGCTCTCGATTGGTCGCTCTCGATTGGTCGCCGCGCCCGCTGGACGACCGCAAGAGCGCCCCGGGCACTGCGCGGGTGCCCCAGAACGTGGCGCACCATCCGAACGGTTGTCCGCGGCATCCACCCACCAGTGCGGCGAGAGCGGCAAGAGTGACCTCACGGGAAAGACGACTACCGGGGTCTTCCGTGGTGCCACTGCCGCTGCCAAGGATGGTCACCGTGAGTGCGTTCTGGTGCGCGCGAAGGTTGGCGTATGCAACCACACAGCCCGCGCCCATCTGTCGCACCAAACCACACGCCACATCGAGGACAAGAATACAGGCATGCTGCAGGATGCAAACCGCGGCGAGGCCGAGCCTCGCGCCGCGCGGGGTGATTCGGCGGAATCGCCCTCGCTTCAGAACTCGCTCAGGGCGCAGCTTAGGGACGCGAGATTCGCCACCGCACGACGGATATCTGCACAGCGAAACAGCCCGTGCTTCCGACGCTTTGGAGGCTCCTCAAACTGCTACCCCCCGATTGCGTAAGTCGACGTCGGGCGGCAACCTTGCGCGAGTTCTTGAACCGCTTCGCATCGCGTGCGTAGCCACGCGCCGTCTCACCACGACGGTCAACCCGGATGAACCCGGGAAGATGATGCGAGACCGGTCAAGGGATTCTCCATGCACCGCTATCTCCTCAGCAGTGCGCTCGCGGTGGCCCTGTGTGCCAATCCGCTGTCGGCGCAGTCCAACGTGCTCATGGTCGTCATCGACGACCTCGGACCAGACTACCTCGCTTGCTACCAGCAGAACGCCAACCCGCCATCGACGCCCACGATCGACCAGCTAGCCAGCAGCGGCCTTCGCTTTGCGCAGGCCTACGCCGACCCCGTCTGCACGCCCACGCGTGTCTGTCTGGCGACCGGACGACATGCATTCCGCAGTGGTGTGGTTGTCACCTGCAACCCGGGGGATCCGGGGCTCCGCGATGAGGAGGTGACGCTTCCGGAAGCGCTCTCGACCTCGGGCTATGCGCGCGCGCTGGTCGGCAAGTGGCACATGGGAGATCGACACGGCGGCGTTACGCCAAACGTGCACGGCTGGCCCCACTTTGCCGGCACGCTCTACGGCAACATCCCCAACCACTACCTTTGGACCAAGACCAGCGATGGCGTCGACTCGCTAGTCACGACCTACTCGACGACAGCCGAAGTGGATGAGGCGTTGAACTGGATCGGACAGCAAACGGCGCCGTGGGTGCTCGTGCTCAACTGCAACGCGCCACACACACCGCTCCAGGCGCCGCCAGCGCAGCTGCACCTTCAAGACCTAACCGGCCTCTCGCCAACGACCCAGCCCGTGCCCTTCTACAAGGCGATGATCGAGGCCTTCGACAGCGAACTCGGTCGCCTCCTCACCGGCCTCGGTAGCGCCCGCGCCAGCACCAACGTCATCGTGATCGGCGACAACGGGACTCCCGGCGCCGTCGCCATGGCGCCGCTGACCCGCGCCAAGGGGTCGTTGTATCAAGGTGGCGTGCAGGTCCCGTTGATCGTCAACGGACCGGCCGTGGTGCAGGGCGGCCGCGTCGTCACCGTCCCGGTTCACGCGGTTGATCTATTCCCGACGGTGCTCGAGCTATGCAGCGTGTCTCCATCGAGCCTACCAGTGGCCCTCGATGGCCGCAGTCTGATGCCGCTGATGCAGAATCAGGCGCGGCCCGCTCAGCCAGTCTACGCGGAGACGATCGGCACTGGGTTTGGGAGCGGCTACCAGGTGCGGGAGGGCGACTACAAGCTCATACGGTTCACGGACGATGTTGCGATGCTGCCGCACGAGGAGCTCTACAACGTGCGGCTCGACCCGACCGAAACGACCGACTTGCTCCTGGCCGGCCCCGCGGACCCCAATGCTGCGGCCGCCTACCAGCAACTGCGCACCGAGATGTGGAGACTGCGCAGCCAGGGAGTCATCCTTGCGTACAGCGCCGACTGCCCGAGTTCTGTCGGCGTGGTGCGACTCAAGAGCTACGCGCCGCCTACCCTCGGGTCGGCCCACCACATGCGCGTGCTGTCGCCTGGCGTCGGTAGCAACGCAACGATCTTCCCGGCGATGGTGATGCTCGGGGTAAGCGGCAGCTCGTGGCTTGGCGCCGCGCTGCCAGCCCGGCTCGATTCCCTCGGCATGCCCGGATGCATGTTGAATGCGAGCCCAGACTTTCCCATCTACATCGGCACCACCGACACGCTGTTCTGGATCTGGGTTCCCAATGACCTCGCCTTCCTCGGGCAGTCGTTCTACTCACAGGCGGCGGTGGCGGATCCGGCAGCAAACCCAGCGGGACTCGCAACGTCTGCGGGCTATCAGTTCACGCTGGGTCAGTGACTTTGGCAGTGGGCTGCTCGTCGGCCTGCGAGCGACGCCGAACACCGATGGTCGAGGGCACGGAGCGAACTCGTAGCGGAATCTGTGCTTCCACGGAGAGTTCGCGAGAAACCAAGCAGGCGCCACAGCGATCGGGCTTTGGGGCCATCCGCAGCCGCTGGCACTTGGTGAAACCACTTCGAGTGCTGGGACAGCGAGAGTCGGCTGTAACGAGATCCTGCGGACGAGAGCCGCGCCGAGTAGCGCCTGACGGCTGCTGGTCTGGCTCGGAGGCAAAGCCCGTATCTGCCGGCAGACGCCGCTGCCAACCTCTCCTGCGAAGGTGGCCGAAACCGCTTCGTGCAAGTCCTTCTGCAGGCCAGCAGAGGTGCCTACGAGGTCGGAGTCGACGAGTCCCCGAGCACCTTGCCTAACAGGGCACGATCGCCCTGAACGGCGGTTCGCTGCATGTACAGTTGCAGGCCGCGCAGGGCGCCGAGTTCTTCCCCGCCGCCGGCTCTACCAGGGCCACCGTGGATCGTTCCTGGGAGCACTGCACCGGGACCAAGAGCCTGGCCCTGCGTCTTCTCGCTGCCAATCCACAACCGGCCGTGCCACGGCGCCATGGTCTGCACCGCCTCGTCGAGGAAGTCGCGATCGTCACTGTAGAGACTGGCGACCAGGCCGCCGCCGCCGCGATTGGCCAACATCGCAGCCGATGCAGCCGTGCCGTCGTAGGGCAGCAGAGTGGCGCATGGACCGAACACCTCGAGGGCGTGCAAGACTTCAGCGCCCGCATCCCTCGCCCGAAGCAAGGTCGGCGCCACGAAGTAGCCACGCTCCGTCATCGGTGACGGGCCGCCACACAGCACCTCAGTGACAGCCAGGAGGTGTTGCATGCCCGTGCGGACGGTTCCCAGGGCCTCGGCGCTCGCGACTGGCCCCATGCGGTTTTCTTCGTCGGCGGGGTTGCCGACCTTGACCGCTCGGATGCGTTCTACCAAGGCCTCGGCCACATCGCCGAGCAGGTCCATCGGTACCAGGATGCGGCGCACGGCCGTGCACTTCTGGCCGGCCTTCTGCGTGATGTCGGTGGCAACGTTGGCGACGAATTGCGCGAACGTGTCGCCACCGAGATCGACGTCGACGCCGAGCACTGCAGCATTGATCGAATCCGCTTCGATGTTGCATCGCACGTTGCGAGCGACGAGGTTGCGGTTGCCGCGAATCAAAGCGCCTGTCACCGAGGAACCGGTGAACGCAACCGCGTCCATGGCCGTCAGCAAATCGAGCATCGGTGCAATCGAGCCGACAACAAGCTGGAAGCTCCCCTCAGGCAGGACCGCGCTCTCGACCACGATCTGGGCGATCCGATGCGCCAGCATCGCGCTTGGCGTGCCTGGCTTCTCAATCACTGGCACTCCTGCAAGGAGTGCGCACGCCATCTTTTCACCCATCCCCCAAGCTGGGAAGTTGAAGGCATTGATGTGGAGCGCCACACCCGGTCGTGCCGAGAGGACGTGCTGGCCCCAGAACCGAGGAGTCCGTCCAAGTTGCAGTCCGTCGCCGTCGAGGAAGGCGCCACTGGTCGGAAGTGAGCCGGCGAGGTTGCCGTAGAAAGCCAACGTACCCGTCATGCCGTCGAGGTCGAACTTGGCGTCACCGCGCGTATTGCCACCGTTCTGCGTGCTGATCGCAATGAGCTCGTCGCGGCGCTCATGCAGGATCTTCGACAGCGATTTCAACATCTCGCCACGCTCGAGGTAACTCGTGGCTCCCAGCGCGGCCAACCCCTTGCCGCGCGCATGCTGCAGCGCCGCGGCGAGATCCACGCCACCAGTGTGCACTTGTCCCAGGACCGCCTCAGTCGAAGGATCATGCAAGGTCTTGGCCTCGCCGCTACCGATCTGCCACCGGCCGGACACGTAACTCAAGAGCACGTTCATCCTTGAGAGACTACCGATCGGAAGGACCGATGCCACGTGAAGGTGCGGGCGCCAAGCGCTGGTTAGCGGAAGCGCGGGAAGCTACCGTGCCGACATGATCAAGCGCCTGCTCGCGGTTCCTCTGTTCCTACTGTTGGGCGCCTGTGGCATTGCCCGCATGGAGACGAATGAACCCCTCGACGCGACCCTTGTTCGGACACTGCAACCAGGAGTGACGACCGCGCGCGAGGTCGTCGAGAAACTCGGCGCCCCCACGGAGGTCGTTCAACTCGGACGCCGTTCCGCCTACCGCTACGACGCTTCCAGCGCCAAGTCAGCGGGACTGATCCTGCTGGTGTTCAACATGTTCGCGCAGGACATGCGCACGGACCGCCTCTGGGTGTTCTTCGATGAGAAGGACCTGTTGACTCACTTCGGCGCGACCTACGGCGTACACCGGACGCAATACGCTCTCCCGTGGGAAGACGTTCAGGAACCCGAGGACAACGCCGAACGGGATGCCCAGCGTCCTGGAGTAATCGGCAAGTGAGGCCATGGCTCATTGCCGCCGCTGCGGGTCTCTGCTGCCCGAGTTGTGTGCAGCTCACCTACATGGTGCGGTCGGTGGACAGCCCGGTATCGATCCCCGCCCTGGAGTCCCTCCGTCCCGGCGTGGACGATCTGACCGTGTGCCTTCAGCGACTCGGAGCCCCGCACCATGTGTTCGAGTACCGAGTCGACGGCATGGCGCTCCTCTGGCACTACGTCGATGGCTCAGGTTGGGGCGCGAGCGTCAGCTACAACCCGGTTCGACAAGCGCCCGGCACGAGCTTCAACATGGAACTCGACGATTCCGACATGCCAGGTGCCGTGCTGTGGTTTGACGCCGATCTCAAGCTGCTGGAGTGGCGCCAAGGCATGATGCGCGATCTGACTGTCGGCCTGCGGCGACGGCCGGCCGACCGCGATCAGCTGCAATGAGTAGGTGTAGCGACGGAGATTGCGCCCGAACTCAGAACTGGACGAACTGCAGCAAGTCCTGGTAACGACGCTCGACAGTTGCGCGATCGGTCGCGGCCAGTCGCTCGACGCCCAGCGCCTCCACTGTGAGGCTTGCCGTCACTGTGCCGTAGGCAACAGCTCGCTTCATGTTCCACAGGCTGATCGAGTCGCAGCTCGCGAGGTAGCCCATGAAGCCGCCGGCAAAGCTGTCCCCAGCACCGGTCGGATCGATGACTTTCTCGGTTGGGTAGGCCGGCAGCGCGTAGTGGAAGTAGGGACTGAACACGAAACACCCGTGCTCGCCCTTCTTCACGATCACCAAGGACGGCCCCATCGCGAGCACGGCCTTGCCAGCCTTGATCAGGTTGCTCTCACCTGTCAGCTGCTTCACTTCCTGGTCATTCACGATCAAGCCGTTGATGCGCTTCAACAGGGCGCCGAGGCCGTCGCGATCGCGTTCGATCCAGAGATCCATGGTGTCTGCGACGACGAATTCGGCGCGGTCGACCTGCCCGAGCACGGACATCTGCGTCTGCGGGGAACCATTGGCGAGGAACACAAACCTCGAGTCTCGGAACGAAGTCGGCACCTTGGGCTGAAAGTCACCGAACGTGTTGAGCTGCACGTCCAGAGTCGTCCGCGAGTTCATGTCGGCTGAGTAGCGACCGTGCCACGCGAAAGTCTTCCCCGCCTTCTGCTCCAGGCCTTCGAGGTCGATCCCGCGAGACTCCAAGAGGCGCCGGTGCTCGGCCGGAAAATCCTGTCCGACGACGCTGACGAGACGCACGGACGTGAACATCCGCGCTGCCAGGGCGAAGTAGGTCGAGGAGCCGCCGAGACAACGGGTCGCGGTGCCGTGCGGGGTCTCGATGGTGTCGAACGCAGTAGAGCCGACGACGAGCAAGTTCATGCGGGCGGAGAGCATCCCCGCCCGCCAGGAGGATGACAAGACCTACTACGTGCCCACTCCCCCACCGCGAAGCACTCGTGTCGAGCCCCCTCAAGATTGCGGCGGACCACTATCCGCAGCGTTCAAGGCCGCTTCCTCCGCAATGTCCTCTTTCGTGATCCGGTTGCGCTCGAACAAGACGAGCACGCCGCCCAAGAGCGACCAGATCGTGGTGTGCAGGCGATAGAGAACGGACAGTGCGAACGCGCGTGTTCCCATGATGCGCGCTGCATCTGCGGCCGACGCGATCCCCGTGACGTAACCGGCGCCGTAGGTCGCGAACAACTTTTGGTACAGCCACTCCCCAAGGCCCCAGCCGTTCGGCATCAACGGCACGACGCTAACGATGTTGATTACCGGAATGAGGACGAAGTACTCGGTCCATGGCATCCCGATACCGAGCGCGTCACCGACGAGCACGACGCTCATGACCGAGACCACGTGGTTCCCGACACCCGCAAGAATGCTGAAGAAGATGACTCGCTTGTGACCCCGATAGAAGAAGACCGCTTGGTCGAACATCTTGAGCAGGTTGCCGACCCTGGCGGGCAACCGGTCAAGTAGCCACTTGAGGCGCACCAGCCCACGAAGGCGGCGACTGAACGCGATCGCCGCCAACACTGACAGTCCACCGATGACGCTCCAGATCGCGATCGCGATGTCCGCGAATCGCTCGATCGCGAAAAGCACGACGAGGGCACCGAGAATTGCAAGTGACGTCAGGCCTAGCACGCGATCCACGATCACCGAAACCAGCGCCGGCACTCGTTGCCCTGGGCAGCGCTTCATGATGTAGAGCGCCTTGATGACATCGCCCCCGGTAGAGCCGAGAAAGATGTTGTTGAAGAACACTCCGATCCAGGTGAAGCGAAGGGCCTGTCCGAGTGAGACCTCGAGTCCGTTGACGCGGAGCAGCCACCACCAGCGCGCCCCGGCGAGCATTACCGTCGCGAAGTAGCACAGAGCCGCGATTGCGAACAGCAACACGTTGATGTTGCGGCAGTAGGTCCAGAAGCCGGGTGCAAGGTCTACTTCGCTGCCGTCGGGCTGCCGACCGGCAAGGAACTTCTGCTCGGTCCCATCAGCACGCACGACGACAACGGTCTCGTCCGTCCACTGACCTTCGATGCGAACGACTTCCGTCGACTCGACTCCGGCAACGCGGCGGACAAGGTGGTCATCCCACTGCACGCGAGAGACCACGACCACCATCAGGCCGACCACCAATGCCAGCTTGAGCAACTTGATCAGCATCGCCTTCGTCATCGTTGCCACTCCCCCTTCGCGCGCACTTTGCTGCGGGCGATCGCGA
>CAMBXM010000085.1 GCA_945871815.1 Singulisphaera sp. GP187 | reverse complement strand
GACGGCCGTGTCCACCGCGGTCAACTCGGCATCAACCTGCGGACTCGGATGGGCACTGGCGACGACGGCCAACCACTGCGTGGCGTCGTCATCGGTCGAGTGCTCGAAGGCCAAGCTGCGCACCGCGCCGGTATCCGGCCTGGAGATATCGTCGTCGCCGTCGATGGCGAACCCGTGATCGACACCAACGACCTGCACGAGCGCATCACTCGTTCGCCGCCAGGGAGCGAGATGCGACTTGAACTGCTTCGAGACGGTCGCTCCCTGCCGCCGCTTGCAGTGGTCCTCGGCGATACCGCGGCACCAGTTCCTCCGCCCGAAGCCGTCGCCCGCTGACTCCATGGCGAATGAGCCACACGTTGTGATGAATGACCCGCGCGCTCTGAATCTGTGGTTCCTCGCCCCCGGAATCGCGCACTTGCTCGGCAATGCGCTGTTCACCGCGCAGGGGCGGGCGAGGCTCTTGGCGACTGGGGTGGAAGAAGGAACCTCAACCACAGCCCAAGTGGCGGAGGATGCTCGGGCCGTGCTCGACGGCACCGGACGTGCGTTCCTTGGCCTGTCCGTCCTTCGCGGTCTCCTCGGCGAGGGCAAGACCACCGCCGTGCCTTGTGGCTCAGCCCTCCACGACTTGGCCGACATTGCCCGAGTCCCGCTTCGCGACCACGCGATGGAACTGGACCTCCACGTAGAGCCAGGTTGCGAGGACGAACTCGTAGATGCGCCCGAGCTCTTCACTGTGCTAACGACAGCGTTCCGGTTGCTCGCTGGCGGGCAGCACTCCCACGGGCTACGGATCGAGACGCTCGTGAGCAGGAGTCAGAGCGAACTGCGCATTGCTGTGCGCGGCCGCGCGGCCGCGCGCAAGACGGACGCGTGTCAGCCACTGGCGTTGGTCGGGGAGTCGCTGGCGAATGAAGTCCGAGGATGGCCTTCAGGTGTTTGGAGCGGCCGCTGGGAAATAGCGGACTCGCTCGACATGCTGGTCTTCTACGTTGCGATCCTACGGCCAACCTTGAGGCCGTCTTGACCGCAACTTGATGAAGCCTTCCTAGCGTCCTGGCCCTTCCTTCCGCGAAGAGGCTACCTGTGTCCAAACCCAAGATTCTGGTCATCGAAGACGAGTCCGACATCCTCGAGGTGATCCAGTACAACCTCGAACGCGAGGGTCACAAAGTCATCGCTTGCCGCAACGGTGAGCAGGGGCTGAGTCGTATCCGCACCGACAATCCCGACCTTGTCATCCTCGATCTCATGCTGCCAGGAATGGACGGCGTCGAGGTGTGTCGGCAAGTGAAATCGGATCCCATCACCCGAGCGATTCCGGTCATCATGGTCACGGCGAAGGCCGAGGAGAGCGACATCGTGCTCGGCCTCGGGATCGGAGCGGATGACTACATCGCCAAACCGTTCAGTCCGAAGGAACTCATCGCCCGAGTAAAGGTCGTCTTGCGCCGCGGACCGTTGCGCGAAGAAAGCGGCGGTGGCGAGCGCGTCGTCCGCGGCGAACTCACGATCGATCTGGGACGGCACGAAGCCACCATCGGCTCGGAGGCGCTGACCCTGACGCCGACGGAGATGCGCCTTTTGCACTTCCTCGCTTCGCATCCCGGTCGCGTGTTCCCTCGATCCCACTTGCTGAGCCGCGTCATTGGCGAGGACGCGATCGTCACCGATCGCAACATCGACGTGCACGTGCGAGCTCTTCGCCAGAAGCTCGGCAACTCCGCCGATGTCATCGAAACGGTGCGAGGTGTGGGCTACCGGTTCGCGGACGGGAGACGGTAGCGCGTTGCCGTCGGGGTTGCGGCTGCTGGCGGTGTTGCTAATTCTCTGCGGTACCGCGGCGACCTCCAGCGACCACGCGGTTGTCGGTGGGGGATTGCTGTTGGTTGGTGGGCTCATCCTTGGATGCAGACTGCGGCCCGCCTCAGCCACCGATGTCGCCAGCACGGAAACCGCGGTCACGCCCGCAGCGGAATGGCGCGAACCAACGATCGAAGCGGTCCTCGAAGCCCTTGGCGACGGCGTCGTGGTACTGGATACCCGGGACCGCGTTCTGGAAGCCAATGCACCCGCGCGCGAGCTGCTGTCGCTCCAGACACAAAGAACGTCCTCGGCGACGTTGCGCGAACTGGTCGATTGGCCGCAGCTCGCCAGCGCCCTGCAGGAGTGCCGCCGGACCCACTTGCCGCAGACGTTTGAGGCAGCGCGCGAACTGGCATCGGCCTCGAAGTTGCTCTTGGTGACAGTCACTGTCGCTGGCCCCAATCGACTAGCCGTCGTGGTGCTGCGCGATCAGAGCCGCTTGCGGCAGCTCGAGTCTCATCGGCGGGACTTCGTTGCCAACGTCAGCCACGAATTGAAGACCCCTCTCGCCGCAATGCAGGGCTTCGTCGAGACGATTCTCGACGATCCCGAGATGCCCGACGTCACCAGGCAGCGCTTCCTGATGCGAATGCAGCGACAAGTGCAGCGCCTAGCCACGCTCGTCACCGATCTCCTGACCCTGTCGCGCCTCGACGAAGGTGACCTGCAATCAGCGCCGCCGTGCGACGTTGTCGCGGTCGCGCGCGACGTCGTGCGCGACCTGCTGCCGTTCGCCGGCCAGCGCGGTGTCGTGTTGCGCGCAGAGTTGCCCCAAACGCCGATTTGGATCGCGGCAGAGCGGGAGGCATTGCGTCAGGTCGTCTCCAATCTTGCTGACAACGCCGTCAAGTACACACCGCCTGGAGGCAGCGTCGCCGTGCGCATTACCCAGCTCGGTTTGGAGGCGGAGTTGGCTGTGACCGATACCGGCATCGGCCTCGCGGAATCCGACCAGGAACGCGTCTTCGAACGGTTCTATCGCGTAGACAAGGCACGCTCTCGGGAACTTGGCGGCACGGGACTCGGCCTGTCGATCGTCAAGAACACCGTACAAGGTCTGGGTGGCAAGATCGGCGTGAGCAGCCGACTTGGCCACGGCAGCACGTTCTGGGTGCGACTGCCGCAGTCGGAGAAGCCGACCGCTGGCGACGCAAACCTTCAACTGCCTGCGGACTCCGAGTAGAGCGCACCGCCCTTGTTGGCGAACTCGGCGCTCTTCTGCGCCATGCCCTTTCTTGCGTACTCCCGCACCTCTTCCGTGATCTTCATCGAGCAGAAGCGCGGCCCGCACATCGAGCAGAAGTGGGCCACCTTGGCACCGTCCTGGGGCAGCGTTGCATCGTGGTAGGACTGCGCGGTCACCGGATCGAGCGACAGCGCGAACTGGTCGTTCCAGCGGAACTCGAACCGCGCCTGCGAGAGCGCATCGTCCCGCTTCTGGGCCCCAGGGTGCTGCTTGGCGAGGTCCGCGGCATGAGCCGCAATCTTGTAGGCGATCACTCCAGCCTTGACGTCGTCCCGGTTGGGCAGACCGAGGTGTTCCTTGGGCGTGACGTAGCACAGCATCGCCGTGCCGTAGCTGCCGATCATGGCCGCGCCGATCGCCGACGTGATGTGGTCATATCCAGGTGCGATGTCCGTCGTCAGCGGGCCCAAGGTATAGAACGGCGCTTCGTGGCAGGTGACGAGCTGCCGATCCATGTTCTCCTTGATCAAGTGCATCGGCACATGGCCCGGACCTTCGATCATGACCTGGACGTCGTAGGCCCAGGCGCGCTTCGTCAGGTTGCCGAGCTCTTCGAGTTCGCCGAACTGCGCTGCATCATTGGCGTCGGCAATGCTGCCAGGTCGCAATCCGTCACCCAGTGAGAACGACACGTCGTACCTCTGCATGACCTTGCAGATCTCCTCGAAGCCAGTGTTCAAGAAGTTCTCTTGGTGATGGTGCAGACACCATTTGGCCATGATCGAGCCACCGCGCGAGACGATGCCGGTGACGCGCTCTGCGGTCAGTGGCACGTGCCGCAACAGGACGCCTGAGTGGATCGTGAAGTAGTCGACACCCTGGCTGGCCTGCTCTTCGATGACCTCGAGGAACATCTTGAGGTTGAGGTCCTCGACCTTGCCCTGCACCCGCTCGAGCGCTTCGTAGATCGGCACCGTGCCGATCGGGACCGGGCTGTTGCGCAGGATCCACTCTCGCGTCTGGTGCAGGTCTTTGCCCGTCGACAGGTCCATCACGGTGTCGGCACCCCAGCGGATCGCCCACTGCAGCTTCTCGACCTCCTCGCGGATCGAACTGCCGAGCGCGCTGTTGCCGATGTTGGCGTTGATCTTCACCAGGAAATTGCGGCCGATGATCATCGGCTCGAGTTCCGGGTGGTTCTTGTTGGCCGGGATGATGGCGCGGCCGCGCGCGATCTCGCTGCGGACGAACTCTGGCTCGACGTTCTCGCGGATCGCAACGAACCGCATCTCTTCGGTGATGACTCCGTTGCGGGCGAAGTGCATCTGCGAGTGGTTTTTCACCCCGCCTTGGACGCGGGCATCGATCCAAGCTTGGCGCCGCGGCGGCAGGCCCTGCTCCGGATCACAGCCCTGCGGACCCGTGGTGTCATACACCGAAAGGTGAGTGCCGTTGGTCAACGCGATCTCGCGTTCGGGGACTTGGAGATCCCCGCGCACGGTCTTCGTGCTGCCAGGAAAGTGGTCCGTGAGCGGCGGGATGGGGGAGTTCGTGGTCATCGCTTTCCTACGCCGGCATGATCCGGATCAGGTTCGAGGGGTGCATCTCAGCCGGCAGTGTGCCGACGCCCCCAGCGTTGGTTCGTACCATCGGCCTTTGCGAGGCGCCGTGCAAGCGCGCAGACAGAACTCGGCAGTGCGCGAAGCTCAGTGATCGCGGTCTGGGCGGAGCCCTGACTTCGGCTCCGTCGCGTTGATTGCCTCGCCAGCGCTCTCACCGGTCGCCTCGACGGGCTCTAGTCGATGCAGCATCGCGGCTCCAGCAGCACCGGCGCTCGTGGGACCCGCGCGGCCTTCGAGCAGTTCGCGCATCAGTGGCAGACGGTCGCCGAGGAGCGCCACCGCATCTTTGGCCAACCGCAATGAGTGCGATTCTTTGGCAGCGGCTGCCACCCGACTCTCCGGCGCGAAGAACATTCGCAGGACAATGTGCATCGACAGGACGACTAGGGCACCCGTCGCTACTCCGAGCAGCCCACCAAAAAGGCGGTCGTAGAAACCGAGTCCGACGCGCCGGATCAGATTCTGTAGCACCATCGCACAGAGACTCAGAGCCAGCAGCACTCCGACGAAGATCAGCACGCAGGCGATGTAGAGCGCGGTCGCCTGTTGGTCCTCCGAGGGCGGCTCCTGGCCGGTGTGGGTCCAACTGAGCAACACCTCGCCGAAGCCGAAGCCGAGCTTCACCGAGGCAAAGTAGGCGGCAACCAAGATCGCCACGCGACTGACCTGCCAGACGATGCCCTTGAAGAGACCTAGGACAAAGAAGACGGCCAGCACGCTGATGGCGGAGATGTCGACCCAACCGAGGTGCTGCAGGCTTTGGGCGAGATCGTTGGCCGCCACGGCCGTGGCAGCTGAGTCTTGGCCAGAGGTATCCACCGGAGCATTGTGCAGCCGGATGGCTGTACTGCCAGCCCGGTGCCAAGACGGTCTGCTCCCGAGACTTGCTCGCTGGTTCCCGTAGTTGCATTCGCACCGCACGCCTGGGAGCCTGTCCGTCCGTCTGGATCCACGAATCCGGGCCCGACCCTCCCAACCGATGGCCAGTTCCGACGCGCTCCGTCTGCAGACCGCCCTCCTGCAACTCCACCGACGTGCTCTCCAGGACCACCGTCTGCAGGCAGAACTGGCTCGCGCTCGACGTGAGTTTTTCGGTGTCGAGCCAGGGGTGAAGGTCCGACCGACTGCCGAACTGCGCTTCCTCGAATGGGCGCTCCTCGAGCGTGAGAGCCTTGCGCTGGCCTCGATCCCGAGTGACGTGCTTGCGGAACCAGGCGATGACGATGCGCTGACCGGTTCAGCCGTCGGCGTCTACACGGTTGAGTCCGTCGAAGAGGAACGCGTCGACGCGCGCGACCTGCAGGACGAGGACACCGTCGAGTTGCTGGTGCCGCAAGGAACCCTGCAGATCGGCGACCTCATGGTCGGACGCATCTATGGAACCCTCCGCGGCACGTGGCAGCCCTCCGCGGCAGTTGCGATCTACCGCCCAGGGGCGGCGCTTGCCAAGGCGTTTCAACGCGACCTCAAGCGCCTCGAACTGGAGCGTCGCCTCACCCAGGTCGAGATCGAACACCTCTTGTTGCGGCAGCAGACGCCGGACCACGAGCTCGCGGCCCCGGATACTGGGCCGACACCGGCGCCAAAGCTGATTCCGGGTCGGCAAGTCGAGCACATCGAAGCTGAGTTGGAGACCGTGCTCAGCGCTGGCGGTGTCCCTGGCCTGACGACCGAGGTCAGTGACTCCTTGGCCCAGACCGAGCGAATGGGAGCGGTGACTGGGCCGCTGCTCGAGCAACTGGCATTCGAGACAGAGGTCGATCTCGACCGCGCCCGGCGACTCCTGATCGAGTTGTGGAACGCGCACCACAGCGGCAGCCCCCAAGAGCTATCGCCCGAGCCGGCGAAGCCACGCGGCCCGATCGAGCTTGCAGAGATCCCCGGGGAGACCCTGGGGGAGCGCCTCGCACGCCTGCTCAACGAAGGTCTCTCGCAAAAGCGCGACGTCACCGAGTTGTTCCGCCAGCTCGAAGCCATGGCCGGAATTGAAGACGAGGAAGAGGGTGCCGATGACGACGCTCTTGGTGACGCCGGTCCGGCGATGATCCACGCCCTGGAGGGCGAGGACTTTGGCGATCTGGCACCGCTGGTGACCGAGTACTTGTGGGAAACCGCGCAAAGCGGTTCGGAAGCCGAAGGGCTCCTCCAGCTCTGGATCGCGCTGCAACAGAATGCAGCGCTGCCGCACACGAACCTGGATGACGTGACTGGGCAGGACCTGATGCGCTTGCTGCTGCATGTCTACCTGCGTGCGGAACCAACGGGGCGCGCAGCGGCCGTTCGCACGGCATTCGCCGCGGTCACTGCGTTTTCGGTTTGGGCCGAAGCGACCCAGGAATTGTCCCTCAAGAGTGCGCTGCTCAGTTGCCAGGGCCACTTACTCGACCATCTCGACCGGCTCCAGGAAGTGGGCATCCGGTTGACAACTGCCACCAAAGAAGGGGCTTCGACCCCAGGCCTGCTGCACGTCGAGGACATCGCCGTCGATGGCTTCGGCGTACGCGGCGACGAGAGCAGCCACTGGATCGAGACGACCACGCAGATTGCAACGCTGCTGCGCCACGGCGACTTGCTCCTAGCGGCCCTGGTGGAGCACGGCACCGAAGCGATCTTCTCGGGCCCGGTAGTCGCGTTGCCTGCCGACGCCGAAGCCCTGGTCGGATGACGGGTTGGCCCTGGTCGGATGACGGGCTAGCCCTGGTCGAACGCGGGGTCGCAACGGAAACCGGGTCGCTGCGGTGCGTTCGGTGGACGGATCTTCCGCTCGTGCCGCGCCGACCCCAGCGGCGCTAGAGAACTGCGGCAAAGTCCGCCGTGTCGGGGCGTCGATTGCCCAGGTGGAGGATGCCACGAATGGGCTTCGACACCGAGATCGATCGTCTGCTGCGTAACCAGGTCCATCTCGCCGAAAAGGGGGAAGTAAAGCCAGAAGCCGTACGCCAACAACTGATCGACCTTTGGCAGTTGGCCGGGCCGCGGGCGCCATCGGCGTTCTTGCTCGGCTACAGCAAAGTTCTGCTCGGGCTCGACCTTGGACCTGTGCCTGAAGGCAACCTGCGACGTTGGTTCGTGTTTGGCTGCATGCGTGCCCACGATCGCCGCGGCGAACGCAACTGGATCGCGGACATGGTTCAAGATCCTGCGGCGCTGGCCGACCTGCTTGCGGATCCCGTGCTGGCAGCGCAAGTGCTTCCCCTGTGCGTGCGGACGCTTTTCTGGTGCGGCGACCTGAAGCTCGCACTGCGCGCAATCGAGTATCTGGCTGCCGACGCAACCTCCCCAGAACTGGCCTTGGTGGTGGATGCAGCGGTGACCGACTTGCTCGCGCGGCTCGAAAAGCGAGAGGAAGGCGAGGACGAAGAAAGCACCGCATCCATCCTCGGAAAGGTCATGGGGATCGCGGGATTTGACCGCTTGCCGTCGGATGTGCGCGGTCGCTACCACAAGGCTCTGGCCGAACGTCTGCTCTTGGGCAGCGAGTGGGATTCGGCCGGACAACACGCAGTCGCTGCGGCGGCGCTGTCGACCGCCCAGTCGCGCATGCACAGTGCGTGCAACGCGGTGGCGGCTCTGGCTCATCTGCGGGTCCATCGCTTGGAGGACCTCGAGCCTCATGCAGATCGCAACGACCGGGAGCCAGCACTTGCACTTGTGCGACATGTCGAGAGTGAGACGGGAGAAGCCGCACCAACCGCCCACTTCCTGCGCGGCATCCTCGCCTACGAAACTGGTGATTACGCGGTCACGACCAGGAGTCTCGAAGCTGCGGTACATGGCATGCGTCGCCAAGATGGCCGCGACGAACAGATCGCCGATCGAGCCCGGTTCTTCTTGGCCGCATCGCTCCTGGCGCAGGGACTCCCGGAAGACTCGTCGCGGGCTCTCAAGCTCATGGAGCGTTCGCTCGACACCGTCAAACCGGACCTCGAGACCTTCTACTCGGTACACGAAGCTCTGAAGAAACTGGATCGATCGATCGCCCTGCGATTTCTCGATCAGGTCGACATCGGTCGCGGCCGCTCCCCGGACCAATTGCTGATGGTCGCACTGGAGTACCTGTCGCTAGGGGAAGCGCCCAAGGCCCTGAGCGCGGCCGAGCGCGTCCTCGCGGTTGCCGTGGACCTGGACCAGCGGCTCGAGGCGATGCGGGCGATCCTGACTGCTCGAAACATGCAGGGACAGCGCGAGCAGGCGAGGTCGTGCTTCGCCGACATGCGTGACCTGCTGATGCAACGGGGCGCCTTCGATCAGCTGGAGAAGATGCTGCAGAACGAGGCCTTCGTCGGTCAGGCTCTCGATCATTTCGACATCAAGCTCGAACTCGCCAACCTCTACGAAGAGATGGAAGGGAAGGACTACGAGCGAGCCCAACTACAGATCGCGATCGCGCGATCATTCCGCGCCCGCAAGGAAGTCGAGTGCCTGCAGCAGGCCCACGGCTTGCTCCTGGAAGTGAGTTGCCATCATCCAGAGCTCGCGGCGGAAGACCTCCTCGCGATCGAACGGATGTTGGAGCTGAACGAGGCCTCTCCGGTCGATTCGGATGCTGGTGCAGCAGCTGGCAAGGCGCTCGGCAAGCAACTCGGCCACGCAGTCCGTGTCCTAGTGGTCGGCGGCAACGAGCGTCAGCGGCGGCATCACTCGAAATTCGTGGATCTGGCCACGCGCTGGGGACTCGAAGGCGAGTGGCTCGAGACCAACTACACTTCCCCGCAGAAGATCGTCGGGCAGATCGCCGATCGCATGCGTGCAGGCATCGACGTCTTGGTGCTGCTTCACTGGAATCGCCACGAGACCACGGAGCCAGCCCTCGAACTAGCGCGCAAGAGCGCGGTCCACGCGCGCACCGTCCACTATGCAGGATTCACGAGTCTGCAGGTCGCCCTCGGCGAGATGCTGCAGAAGCTCACACAACAGAAGCCTGCCAGAGTCGCCGCAAGAGCCTGAACGCACTAGCCGGTTGCCATCCTCTCGCGAGCGGGCAGGATCCAGCAACCAATGCGACGGCCCATCGATGACGACAGCCTGCCCGCCAAAGTCGACTGCTTGATCGTCGGTGGCGGCCCCGCCGGTGCAGCCCTCGCCGGGTTGCTGGCACGCAGCGGCCACATGGTCTTGGTCGTGGACGACGGCGCGCTGCGAACAGGCTCTCCGCTCGAGACGTTGATGGCTTCCGCCTTGCAGTCGCTGGATCGCTGCGGCCTCGGGGAGATCGTTCGCGCGACCGCCGAAGTCGACCGCCGACGGCACGGCGCGCGGTGGGACGCCGACGAGGTTGCTTGGCGCGACGAGGGCCGCTCCGGCCTGTGCCTTCGCCGCGGAGTGTTTGATGACGGACTTCGCGACTGGGCCGTGAAGTGTGGAGCGCGCGTGCTTCGACCGGCAACGGCAGTGGAGCTACCAGATGGTGGTCAGGGCTCCGCCCGAATCCGAGTTGCAGGTCGCGACCTTTTCATCGAGGCGAACACGATCGCCATTGCGACCGGACGCCGGAGTGTCGCCGTGCTTGCCAGCGCAGAGATCGTTGAGCAGGGACCGCCGACCGCGGCGTTCGCGTTCCAGATCGAGGCCGAAAGCGAGACCGGAGCAGTGGCCATGGTGACGGCCGCGCCCGACGGCTGGTGCTGGTGGATCGGGGACGAGCGGGGTGGTGCGCGGCTGGTGGCGACTGTGGACGCAGACACGTTGGGCGAACCACTGCGCGCGGTCGTCGACCGCGTCCTCGAGTATGCCGGCAGTGCGTTCGGTGGCCGACGCGCAGCCGTACTCGAAACTGCCGTGCGGGCAACCTCTCGCCGCGCCACGACGCCGCGTGGCTATTGGCTGGTAGGTGACGCGGCGGCGACCCTCGATCCGTTGGCAAGTCAGGGGACAGAGAAGGCCTTGGTCGGAGCCGAATCCGCAGCACTGGGGATTCGCACGGCTCTGGCGAACCCAGCGCTGCGAGGGCTCGCGATCGCCCAGCATCGCCGCTGGGAGCACGAGCTGTATCAGGCCCACGCGCGCACGACGGCGGCGTTCTATTCTCGCGTAGGTCGCTTCGCGGAGCGCCCGTTCTGGGCACGCAGGTCACAGCTACCGCCGTCGCCGAACTTCGGTGCGCTACCGCATCGCCTCGTTCGCGCACCGGATCTGCTCGAAGGCCCGATGCTGGTCCGCCACACCGAGGAACTGGTCTTGACGCCTGGGTTCGCGCGCTTGGCGGCGGAGCCGATCGCTCGCATCGGCCGCGTCACGGTGGCGCCGCTGCTGGCCGCATTTGCGCGTCCGCGCTCGGTCGCAGACGGGCTTGCCATCGCCGGACAAGACCCCAGGCTGTTCGTGATGGGCAGCGCCGTCGTGCGCGCCGCTGTCGTCGAACTCTGGCGAGCAGGCTTGCTCATCGCACCACAGATCGACTGACCGCACTACCCTACGGCCGCAGAGATAGTGCGTTCGCCAGCATCCCGGACGTACGCGCAACCGCGAGGCTGCTGCCGTGAACGTGGGAGGGTGGCAAGCCCGGGACACCAGCCGGCGGGAAAGGCGACGCGAACCAGAACGAACCGGCGCCGACGCTCTGGAGCCGCGGCTGGGCCGCAGGCACGTTGCCATCGGCAACGACGAGTTCGAGTCCACCAATGGCTGCAAGGGCGTTGGCTCGGCCGCACGGAAGAGCTGCCGGAACGACGATGCGCACGCCGCGATCAAGGAGGAACTTGGCGGCGTCCTTGAGCAGGGATTGCGCTTGCCGTGAGGCCCCGAAGTCGTCGTCGAAGCCAAGGCTGCAGTTGACGACGGCAACATCGGTCATCGCAATCTGACGCAACGCCGCCACCAAGGCCCGAACCGAGCTTCGACCGGCGGCATCGAACACGCGCAGGGGCACGACAACCGCTCTCGGGCAGACACTCCACAGCGTCGTCGCAACCGCAGTTCCGTGTCCCAGTGGATCGCGAGGAATCGGCTCAGCGAAGGCGCCGCCGTCGGCGTCGATGTGCCAACCCGATTGGAGCGCGTAGCCGCGGCATCCGGGATGGCCAGGATCGATGCCGCTGTCGACCAGGGCGATGCGCACCGGACGCGGGGCGATCTCAGACATCCAACATGTAGACCTGCCCCTGGATCTCGCCGTCGAACTCGACCACGCGCAGGAGCTGGAAGGTGACGGCATCGAACACCTGGAAGTCACTGCCGGCGCCGCCGACGTAGACCTTGCTACCGTCCGGCGCGATCGCTGCCAGCGACTGCCGTGGACGGAACTCGGTCTGGAACTCACGCAGCTTCTTGCCATTCTCGAGGTCGTACAACTGGATGGTCGTCTTGCGGTCACTGCCGCCACCCCAGCCACCATTGCTCGACACAGTCAGTTTCGCATCCCGCGAAAGATAGGAACCGAACCCACTTGGTCCCTGACCCCACTCGACCATATCGGTGATCTTCTTCTGCTGGAGGTCGATATCCACGTAGCCCCAACTCGAGCGGCTGTGCTGCACCGGGTCGCTGTACGAGCACAACATGCGGTACTTGTTCGGGTCTCTGCCAAACAGCAGATCCGTGCGGCGCAGTGAGATACGGCCCTGGCCGGCGAACTGTGGGGTGGCGAGATCGATCTTGCCCGTCTCCTTCAACGTCTTGGGGTCGACGATCTGCAGATTGCCGTCGCGGTCGAACACGTGCCATGAGAGGCCGTCGGGAGAGATCCGCGCACCGCGAGAGAGGATCTGCGGCATGCGCCGCATCTTGCGCACGATCTTTCGTTCGCCGACGTCGTAGAGCAACGTCTGCGCTGGCTGAAACTCATAGCGATCCACCAACTTCTTCACTCGATCGGTCTCGACGTACCATTGGGTCCCGCCGGGCAGTTCCGAAATGCTGCGCACGCGCACGATGACGCCTTCTTCACTGAAGTCGTGGACCGACGCCACCGCGCCCTGCTTGCAGTCGACGATCTCAACCTTGCGCTGCGTGTCCGTGATCACGGCGAAGTGCTGACGGTCGAACAACAGGGTCACGCCCCAGGACATGCCATTCTGGAGTTGGATCTTCTTCACCACCGTGTCGGTGACTGGATCGAACTCGACCATGAAATCGGGATACGCCGCGAACCAGAAGTGCGCGGCGGGTACCGCAGGCGCGGCAGCGACGGGGTCCTGCGGTGGCGCCGAAGTGCACGCACATGCAGCGACCGAAGCCAGGCCAGCCAGCAAGAACGCGGCGATCGTAGAACGCGTCACGGGAACACCAAATCGATGGACTTCCAGTCTTGCACGGGCGCGCCACACGAGGCGGTCCACTTCGGGAAGTTGGTGACGCCGTCTGGCACTTGCGCTGGCCAATAGCAGGTGTGGTAGCAATCGTACAGGTCGCGCTCGATCGGCTGGCAGAGGCCGTGGACGCCGCCGCTGCTGTCGACTTCCCAGCCCGGAGCGAACACCGTCGTGCAACCATACGGATACTCCGTGGGCGGCGGATCCTGAGTCAACGGCATCAGGGCACCGCGCTGTTCGACGACGAGAGCCGCGATACGGCGCGCCTTTTGGTTGAGGGGGCGAACGTGTGTCATTGCGATTCGTACCTCGCGAAGAACTTGGGATCGTGCGCCATGATGCGCGCGTAAGCCTTCAGACCTTGGTCAACGTGACCGCGGATCCAGTCGCAAGCATGCAGGTTCGCTTTGCGTGCGTCCCCGTGGCGCACGTGCGCCTCGTGGTAGCAGCCACCGGCGCACAGCGGCCGGGCAAAACAAGTCTTGCAGTCGGTCTTGCGATCAATGTGGGCCTGTTCGAGAAACGCCGTGCGGATCGACTCATCGACGCCCTTCTGCACCGTGCCGACAGCGTGGCTCTTGGATTCGACGAAGCGATGACAGAGAGCCAGTTCGCCCTCGGTCGAGACCCCGAGCAAACCAAGGCCCGCGCCACACGGATGCGCTTTCTGGATGCCCTGGTGGAGTTCGCGCAGCAGATCGTTGAGGTTGGCAAAGCCGTGCGCGCGACCCGCAATCGCGGCGGTCACGAAGTCCTCGGTGAGCGTCGCAAACTCGGACAACATGCGATCGTAGGCTCCTGGAGACAGCTCGTAGCCCCGTCCCGGCGCCGCCGTCACCGGCGCGAATCCGACTTCTTCGAAGCCCAGGTCATCGGTGAGATACCGATAGGTGTCGAGCACCGAGCCGGCGTCGTGGGTCAGCGTCACGCGCGCCCCGATCGGACGTCCGCGTTCTCGTCGATTGGTTGCGATCAAGGTGCGGATGCGTGGCTCGATGTCGGCGAACGAGCCCTTGCCGCTCTTGTAGCGACGGTGGCGGTCTTGTTCCTTCTCGTCGCCATCGATCGAGATCGTGATGCCAAAGCGGTGGGCGACCAGGAACTTGATGACCTCATCCGTGAGCAGGGTCGCGTTGGTCGTCAGCGAGAAGTGAATTCGCTTCTGGTGCCGCAGTGCCTCGGCTTCGGCATAGTCGACCGCTGCAATGATCGTCTGGAAGTTCAGCAGCGTCTCGCCGCCGAAGAACGTGATCGTCAGAACCGAGCGTTCGCCGCTGCTGCGGATCAAGAAGTCGATCGACTGCTTGGCCGTCTCCGGCAACATCATCGCGCGCCCAGCCGGCGCATTGGCGGCGGTCAGCTTGTCGGCCCCGTACTCGTAACAATACGTGCAAGACAAGTTGCACTTGTTGGTGACGTTGAGCACCAGCGTCGCCAGCGGGAACGGCATCGGGGGCAGCGCCGCGCGCGGCGGCGAAGTCTCGCCATCTGGCCGCACGATGCCGAGGTCGATCAGGTCGCGCAGCGCCGCCTCGGCCTCGGGTTCCCCGAGTTCACGGAGAACCGTCACCGGATCCGCCGGCTCCAAGAAGGCGGCTGCAAGCCGATCCGCCAACGCATCGACAGCGTGGATCGCCGCCGAATCCGTGAGGTAGAGATACGCGTTGCCACGGTCGTCGGTAACGCGATGGTGGAGGCCAGTGCGAAGCTTCATCGTTCTTCCCATTCGAGTCGGGTCCAGCGGATGTACTGCGGCACAGTGACAATCAGGCTCGCGCGGGCGCGGAAGCTCTTGCGCTCCATGAGTGGCGTCCCGCCGGTCGGCTTCAGCTCGTCGCCATCGCGCGGCGCCGGCATCGGCACTGGAATGCCCGCAGGCTCAGGCTTCGCCGCTACGGACGCTGGTTTCGGATTCGGCTCCTGCGCGCCGTCGCCGCCTGATTGTCCCGACGGCTGGGGGTCAGCACTCTCGGCCGGCTTCTCTGGGACATCCGGCTTCGGGGCTGCCGTGGACTTCGGCGGTGGTTCAGGACGCACCGGCACATCCAGTGCGACGGTGCACTCGACATAGACTTCGCCGATGTTGTTGGCGGACCATTTGCGCTGCACGTTCGGGCCGTCGATCGCAGGCGTGAACTCGCCCGTCGCGCCATCGAGCGTGCCGACATAGCTGAGGTCGTCGTCATCATCGCGGACGATCGCTTCGCGCAGTGAGAACGTCGCCGGCACCATCCACAAATCGACATCGTCGGCAGTGAAGGGCTTCTCGTCCGGTCCGCGTGTGACGGTCACCGCTTCGAAGCGCTCGAGTTGCTTGGGGAAGCGGGCGCCACCAATGCGCGCAAGTCCCTGGGTCGGACGAATGCGCACGTAGTCGACGGCGTCATAGAGGCGGATTCGCGCGCGCGTTGGCTCGATGCCGAAGGCGACATCGCGCAAACCGACCGGGGTGCCAGGCGCGACATCGAGCCACAGTCGGCAGTCCGTAGGACTCGTACGTTCACAGCGCGTGACGGTGACTCCGAGACCGAGATGAAAGTCCGCAGCACGGAGCGTTTCCGGGAACGCGTCGCCGCGCACCGAGAGCACGTGGTCCTTGGCCGGCACGGTGACAAACGGTGCCGAGATCGCGAGGACACGCGGCACGCCGCGATGACGCACCATCGAGATGTCGACGCCGATCTCGTCGTAATCACCGGTGAAGAAGCGCCCGCGCATCGAGTCCCAGCGCTCGTCCAGCAGCAGCACCTCACGCCATGTGCGACCGCCTTCGCCGGGATCCGTCGCCCGACCGCGCCAGCTGTAGCCGCCGTAGAGCAAGCCCCGTCCGCGGCGGTCGATCTTGGCGCCACCCTGGACCTCGAGTTGCCAGTGCACTTCGTAATCGCCGTCCTCGACGCGAACGATGGTGGCGGTTCCGATCAGATCGCCGCGGCCGATCTCGTGACCCGTGACGGTCCAGTTCCCGGCGAGCGGCACCTCGCGACGGTTGATCGCCCACTCATTCCAGTCGTCGCTGAACAGCGCCTGCTTGTCGCCGAGTGCGGCGAGCACCCGATCGCCGCGATTGCCTTGGCGCGGACCTTGACCGCCGTCGCCAGAACCGCCAGCCGGCCCAGAACCGCCCGCCGGCGCGGCCGCGCCGCCGGTTGCACCGCGTCGGCCGCCGCGCGCCGCTGGGGCGGCGCCGCCAC
>CAMBXM010000084.1 GCA_945871815.1 Singulisphaera sp. GP187 | reverse complement strand
CTGCTCGGCTATGCCCGACACCGGACCTTGCGCTGGCCACTTGGCCTTGGCTTGCCGGCCGTCGCGCGGCCATCGTGGAACACCAGCTACGGAGCCCGCTTGCTTCGCGCGCTGTGTTCGCGACGACCGTACGACACTCTGCTCGAAGTGACGCCGCCAGCCTTCCGCCACGCGGTTCTCGCCCGCGGCGATGAGCCCTCGGTGCTGTCGGCCCAGTGGTCACTCTTCTCGTCGAGCACGCGATTGCAGGCAGCCAGCGCGATCGATCGTGACTTCTACTTGCGCCACGACCTGCTGCCCAAGATCGATGTCGCGACCATGGCTGCGAGTGTCGAAGCCCGTTGCCCATTCTTGGATGGCGAAGTGCAGCGCGCGGCACAGGCATTGTCACCCAGGGAGCGCGACCGCAAGAAGCCACTCCGCGATGCCTTTGTCTCGGCGCTCCCCGCCGTGGTGTTCGCGCAGCGCAAACGGGGGTTTTCGCTCCCGCTCGACCGCTGGTTCCGTACTGACTTGCCGTGGCTCGACCTCCTGCGCGAACCGCGCACTAGGCAGCGATCTCACCTGCGTAAGGGCGGCCTCGATCGTGCGATCGACCTCCACCGCAGCGAAAAGCAAAACCTGGGGCATTCGCTGTACCTGGTCGTCGCGTTCGAGTGTTGGCTGCGCGAACGGGAGGGCCAATGCGCGTAATGCGTGTCTTGACCCGGCCGAACGTCGGCGGACCGACGCTGCAGGCCATTGCCTTGTGGCATGCACACGCACAACTGGGCATCGGGACGCTGCTGGTGGTTGGTCGTTGTTCACGAGGAGAGCAGGGAATCGACCTCGTCGCGCACGGGTTGCCGCGCGTGGCACCGCTCCACATTGACCGCCATTCCGTTGGTTTCGTCGAACTCCCCGGTCTCGGCAATGGCCTCGCAGCGCTCGGCAAACTGACCGCCAGCTCGGCCTTGCGGCGGGCGATGCGCGCGTATGCCCCCGATGTCGTCCACACCCACACCAGCGCCGCCGGCTGGCTCGGCCGCAACGCAGCCTTTCAGGAAGGGGTGCCGCGGGTCGTGCACACGTTTCACGGCATCGTGCTCCGCGACTACTTCGGGCCGTTGTTGTCCTGGGGCCTGCTGCGGCTCGAGGCTCGGTTGGCTCGGCGGACCGACGCGCTGGTGGCCGTCAGCCCGAGTTGTCGCGACGAACTCGTCGATCTGGGTGTCGCGCCGCGCAGTCGTTTCGCGGTGGTGCGACCGGCCGTGCCTCTGCCTTGTTTCCACAGCCGCGAGGAGGCGCGCCGCCTTCTTGGGCTCGCCGGCGATGCGTTCGCCGTTGCCATCTATGGTCGACTCGTGCCCGTCAAGCGGGTGGACCACTTCGTCACGGCAGTAGGGCTCCTTCCTGATTGCATCGGGCACGTGCATGGCGGCGGGCCGCTGCTGGGGCGCTTGTCGAAGACCGTCAGCTCCCGAGTGAGCTTCTGCGGCAGCACGGAACGCGCACGTTCGCTGCTTCCGGCCTACGACGCGTTGGTGTTGTCGAGTCGGCGCGAAGGGTGCCCATTGGTGGCGATCGAGGCCTTCGCGGCCGGCGTGCCGGTCGTGGGCTACGACGTTCCTGGCGTACGCGATGTCCTTGGACAATGGGGCCGTGGAGTCTTGGTGCCGGAGAGCGACGGGCCGCCAGGTCTGGCGCGGGCGCTCATGGCGCTGCGTGCGGATCGCGCTGCCGCCGCGGCGCTGGTACAGGACGCGCGCGCGCACCTCTCGTCGTTCCATCCGGACGTCGTCGCCGCTGAGTTGCTCGCGATCTACCGCGGTCGCGCGTAGCGTCGCGCCATGGTCGATGACGACATCCGCGCCGCGCACCTTAGAGAGAACGACTTTCTCGGCACGTTTGCGGTGATCGAGCGCGATCACCGGATTCTGATGGTTCAGAACGAACGCATGATCGGCGGTCGCAGCGTGCTTTCGTGGGACCTTCCTGGGGGCCAAGTCGAGCCCGGCGAACTCTTGCACGAAGCGCTCGCGCGCGAACTGCTGGAGGAAACGGCGCTGGTCCTACGTGCACCGACGACCTTTCTGTTCGTGCAGGAAGGCGAACGCGAGTCGCAGCGATGTCGACGCTACGTCTGGCGCTCGTTCTTCTTCGCCTGCGAGACGGTTGGCGACCCTGTCGCCTCGGCCGAAGTTCTGGCTGTGCGCTGGATGCAACGCGAGGAACTCCCCGCCCTCTTGACCGCGCCGTACCACGACAGCTTCCGGCAGTGGCTTGTCGCGGGTGGTGGGTATCACGCCTCGGGTTGGCGCGACTGACGGTCGCAAGCAACGCGGCTTCGGTCGCGAGGGGATGCGAGCTGGTGCGTTACCAAAGGAGGCGCGCGGGCATGAGCAGGGCATGCCTTTGGTGCTCCTCCAGATCGTGCTCGCGTTCGCAGTCGACCCTGGCCCTGCGCGCTTTGGTGCGACGGTGCCGCAGCGCGTCTTGGACTCCGGCCTCACGTTGATGGGGCCAGGGCAGTTGTCGTGGCGACCGCTGCCGTTGTGCGCACCAAAGGACCAGTGCTGGGTCGAAGTCGCGGTCTCGGGTACAGGCCGGCGTGTCCGCATGCAACTTGGCGGACCGGCCCCGTTGTCGGCGCTACAGCACAAGGACCTCGCGATGGCTCGCGACGAGGCGACGACGGCGGTGCACGAGCGCACCAGCGAGTGGCACTTCGCAGACGGGACGGTCGACACCCAGCGAGTGCTGACGTTTGCGTCGGACGTCGAATGGCGCGGCGAGAAGTACACCGCAGGAGAAATGCTGACGGAAGAGAGTGAGGGACTGCCGCGCCGCTGCCTGTCGTTGCTGACGTTGCCGCGCGTCCAGTTCGAGCGCATGGGCTTGTTGCCGCCAGCGGGGCGACTCGGGCAGGAAGTGCGAGCGCATCTACGTCGGGCCGCTGCAGCCCTGGTCGAGCTGCCGGGGCGGCGCGGGGCAGGGGACTACGCTCGCAGTGGTGGAGTGGTCACCAACCTCGAGTTCGACACGACCTTGGCACTCTTGCGGCTCGCGCTGGCGCTCGGCGATGAAACGTTGCTGCTGGCGGCTCGTCGATCGGCTTTGCACCTCTGCGATCGCGACATCGACTCACGCACTGGGCTGCCGTTCCAGCACGGTCCGGATCACCGCATCAATGCCCCCGCCCCGGGGCACGCTTGGCTACAGGGACTGCTATGGATGGGGGCGCTGTGTGCGGACGAACGCATGCTGACTGTGGCCGCTCAGATTGCACGCGGGCTGGCGTCAGCGCCGCCGATGGCGCAAGGCAGCGGCGAACGGGCGCGTGACTACGCCTGGCCGCTGCTCGAACTGGAGTCGTACCTGCAGTTGCGCCCCGACCCTGTGGTGGCGCTTGCTGCCACCGAGATGGCGCTGGCCATTGCCGCACGCTACCGGCCCGAGTTGCACACGTTCTGTTTCGGGGAGGGGTCATTCACCGAAGGGGATGGCTATTTCGAGCGCGGCTGGCTCAGCGCTGGGGTGGTGCTGCCCGCACTGCGCGCGCATCTGGCGCGGCGACCCGATCCGGAGCTTCGGCGCGCCGTCGATGATGTCACCGCGGCGTTGCTCGAGCGCATCGGGCAGGGTCGCGGCGGATTGCCGACCCACTGGCGAATCGTCCGCGGCGGCACCTTTGCCGAGCATCGCGCGGAGCGGGATCCGAAGGCGTTTTTCATGCTGGAGGCTCTGCCAGTCGCGGACCTCCGTCAGCTGCTACAGCGAAGCCATGTGCAGCGCGGTCTATCCGAGACGCCAGCTCTCGACGACCCGGACCTCGCGACCAGCTTCACGATGATCGCGCGTTGCGCGTGGGTCTACCGTTGAAACCGCGAGCGCCAGCAAGGAGCACCACGAGCGGTTGCGATTCTGCGGGGCGCCAGGCGGCGGCGGCCAGGTCCGCAACCGCTCTCGACCAAGGTCCGGCGCGGAATCAACAGGCAGATCGCAGGTGTCAGCGAGTCCCGTCGCTTTCGACCGCTCGCACATCGAGGGTGCCCGCAAGGTCTTCGTTGCCCCGCAGCACGACGAGCCGGATGGTGCGGCCTTGGAGTTGTTGCAACCAACTCGCAAGCGTCCGTCTCGACTCCAGAGGTTCTTCCCCGGAGCCGCCGAAGCGGGATGGCAGCTCTGCAGCCATCAGCACGTCGCCCGGTGCGACGCGCAGTGCGGCCGCTGGGCTGCCTTCCTGCACTTCGACCACGCGCAGTGCCGCAGCGAACAGCGGCACGCGGAACGCGCGCTTGCCGCGCCAAAAGGTGCGCGTGACGGTTTCGACCAGTTGGCGATCCTGAGTTGGCCTCACTTCTTCGAGCACGAGGCCAGTCATCGCGAGAACTCCACCCTCGGCTCGAGACCATGGTTGCGGCGAGAGGTCGAGGGTCTCGCGCTCGCGGCGCAACCGCAGCGCAAACGGCTTGTCTTGGTCGGCGCGCAGCAGGCGGCGCGTGAAGTCGAGACGCGTACGAACGTTCTCACCGGATGCGATCTCGATGACATCGCCGATGCGAATGCCCGCGGTGGCTGCTGGCCCACCCCGAACGACCTTGTTGACCACGATGGCGCCGCCGTTCTCCGCCACGTCCATGCCGAGCCACGGTGCGTCTCCTGCGTTCGTCAGGCTGTCGCTGCTCAGCAACTGTGTTTCGAATACCTCGCGCATCGTGTCGACGGGGATTGCGAAGCCGATGTTCTCGGCACCCATCGCCATGGCGTTGTTGATGCCGATCAGGCGCCCGGTGATGTCGAGGAGCGCGCCGCCGCTATTGCCCTGGTTGATCGCCGCGTCGGTCTGGAGCAATCCGGAGTACTCGCGCATCGTGCGGTCTGGAGCCTGCACGCGGATCGAGCGACCAATCGCAGAAAGCACCCCGCTGGTCACGGTGTTGGCGTGGCCTTGTGGATTCCCGATTGCCACCACGGTCTCGCCGACCATCAGATCTTTGGAGCGGCCGATCGACACCGGCTGCACTCGTTCGCCGTCCTCCAGTTGTAGTTGCAGCAGAGCGAGGTCGTGTTCTGGCGAGTGACTCAGGATGCGCGCTGACTTGGCGCGACCGTCCTTGAGTTTGATCTCCACCGACATCGCGTCGTTGCCCAGTGCAGCGGCAATCACGTGCCAGTTGGTGATGACGAAGCCGTTCTCGTCGAGGATCACTCCCGAGCCCTGGCCTTCGGTCACACTGCGGTTCGACGCAAGCCCAGTACCGCCGATGCCCCTTTGGTGGTGGATGTAGATGCTGACTACCGAGTCGGCCGCCTTCTGTACGGCGCGAACGACCGGTGTCATGCGCAGGTCCCGGTCGTGCTCGTCGGGTTCGACGACTTGGAGGCTAGGCTGCCGTTCCTTCAGGACCTTGTCTGGCTCCTGGGCCTGGCCCGACCTCGCGAGTAGGGCGAAGGCGATCGACAACGCAGCGACAGCAGTGGTGGATCCGGACATGATTCAGCCTCGCTTCAAAAGCTGCGGCCGTCTACGAACGGGCCGCTCTGTTCGCTCCAGTTTCTTCAGCACCAATGCCATCGCCAGTACTTGATGCAGGGGTTCCCTTTCGTTTTCTCGCGCCGACGCCGCTGCGCTGGGTCGATGTCGACTCCGAGGGTGTCGTGAACAACGCGGTCTACCTGAGTCTGATGGAGCAAGCGCGTTTCCTCTACTTCGAACAACTGGGTGTGCTGCCGCAGGACCGCCTGCCCTTCGTGCTGGCGGATGCGCGCACGACCTTCCTTCTACCCGGTCGCCTGCGGATGGACATGGCCACGGCGGCCCGCGTCTGCAGACTCGGTCGAAGCAGTTTCGACATGGTCTTCGAAGTTCGCGGCAACGGCACCGCGCTGGTTCGATCGAGCGCAGTCTTGGTCTGGGTCGGAGCCGACTTGCGGCCTGTGCCCATCGATCCGGTGGCGCGGATGCGGATGGCGCTGTTCGAAGGAATCGGGGCGGGCTCCGATTGCTGAGAAGTGCACCGCCCTTGGACCCTGGCGATTCGTCGTCCCGTGGGTCAAGGGCGAGCGAGGGCTGCCTTCAAGGCTGCCACGCTGGCGACGACCCCGGTGGTCAACGAGGCTCGTAGGTCCGGGTAGTAGCCCGCCGTGTGCAGCCCCGGGGGGCCGCCTTTGTCCTGCCATGACGCGAGGCGCTCCTCGGTTGTCGTCCCGAGCCGCAACATGCAGATGGGCACGCCGGCGTCGCCGAACTGACCGAAGTCCTCGGCGACCATCTGCGGTTGCACTTCGACTACCTGTGCTTCTCCGAGGGCCTCGCGCAAGGCCGTGGCCGTCGTTGCTGTCAGTTCCGCGTCGTTGCGAAGCGCCCCGGTCGGTTCGGAGAACTCGACACGTGGCTCCGGTGCGCCCGCCGCTTCGCTGAGCGCTCGTGCCTTGCGCACAATCGCGGTGCGCATTTGCGCGCGGACGCCCTCGTCGTAGCTGCGCACCGTCAGTTGGAGGTCGCAGCGGTCGGGGATGATGTTGTGCTTGCTGCCGGCATGAAAGGAGCCGACGGTGATCACCGCTGGTTGCACCGGGTCGATTTCGCGGCTGATAATCGTCTGCAGTGCGAGGACATACTGGGACGCAATCAGGATCGGGTCGATGGTGCGGTGCGGCGCCGCGCCGTGGCCGCCGCGACCGAAGATCGTGACGTCGACGCTATCGACCGCGGCCATGAGTGGCCCGGCGCGGAAGCCGACGGTGCCAGTGGGCAGCAGTGGCTCGCAATGCAGTGCGAAGGCAACGTTGGGCCTCGGGAACCGTTCGAACAGTCCATCGTGCAGCATTGCCTTGGCGCCGCTGGCCCGCTCCTCGGCGGGCTGCCCGATACACACGAGGGTCCCTCGCCAATCGTTCCGATTGCTCGCGAACCAGCTGGCGGTTGCGAGTGCGCTCGTCATGTGCAGATCGTGACCACACGCGTGCATGACGCCGATCGCCGCGCCATTCTGGGCCTCGGCACGGACGGTGGATGCATACGGCAGGCCGGTCATCTCGGCGATGGGGAGCGCGTCCAAGTCGGCGCGAAGCATGACTACAGGCCCCGGGCCGTTCGCCAGCACTGCGACCACACCAGTGCCGCCGACTTCGGTCGTAACCTCCAGGCCCTGCTGGCGCAGGCCGGCCGCGAAGCACTCGGCCGTGCGTCGTTCCTGAAAGGAGAGCTCCGGATGTTCGTGCAGGTCCTGGTAGAACGACTCGAACTCTTGGAGGCGAGACGCGACCCACGCCGCGACGTCCTCACCGGCCTTGCCGGGATGGGCTTGCGCCATGGCGGCGGTGACCAGAATCGGAGCGGCACAGGCGGCGCGGCACCGCTGCGAGAGTCGGCGGAGCAGTTTCATGGGAAGCAGCATGCCGGTCGGGAGGCCAGGCTCCAAATTCCGGATCGGAGCCGTGGTTGCAACCGAGGCGTCAGGTCGCTACCTTCCCCCGCCCTCGATGCATCGCACACCCATTGGTGAGCGACCGCCGGAGATTTACTCATGAAGCTCAAGGTCCGTCGCTCGAAGACGAAGCGTCTGAAGATGGTCGGGTTCCGCACCCGCTCGAAGACCGCTGGTGGCCGCAAGGTCATCAAGCGCAAGATCCGCCGCGCTGGCAAGTTCCGCGTCGGCTGATCGCTGTGACGCTGACGCAGCGCCCCGCTCTGGCGGCGGTGCTGACTCGTAGGTGGCGCGGCGCCTGGCGGTAGTCAACTTGCACTCGGCTGGGATGCCGCCAGATTTGCCGCTTCGACTGCGGTTCCCTTGCGAAAAGGGGCCTTGGTCGTGAGCGCGTCCGGCAGGGTTCCTGCGGACGGGCAGGCCGTTTTGATGCTGCGCCCCATGCGTGTCGCAGCCGAGCATCGCGCCGGCAGTCGTGTGGGCTGCTTCCATCGGGCTCTGCGTCGACACCCAAGGGGACAGGGTGGCCACGGCTCGCGCTCGGCGGCGGTTGCCATGCTTGCACGCGACCGCGCGAGGTGCCCGTGGCCCCGACTTGCCCGCGGTGCCGGGCAATCGCGCGCGCCCAGGAGCTAGGTGTTGCGACCGGCCGCAGGGTCGCGATGAAGGTCGCGGCCCCGATGGCGCTACCGCATCGACGGACAAGTCGGTCGCGGCGAGCCGGCTCCTGCGTCCGAGATCTGCTCAGCCGGGAAGTTGGCGCTTCAAGAACGCCATGTCCTCGGCGAACTGCGACAGTGCGTCGCGATCGCTGGCATCGATGCCGGCGAAGTGCACGGTGACGCGAATGCCGCCGTCCTCAGCCGCCTCTGTCTGCGTCACTTTGCCGCGCAGTTCGAAGAAGCTCTTCTTGATCATCTTGACCTGAAACTTCAGGTGGACCTCGCCATCCTTGAAGAACAGCGTCTTGGCCTGATCCACGGACAGCCCCGTCTTGGTGCCGTTCCACAGAAACTGGGCCTTGCTGCCGTCGACGTTCGCCATGGTGCCGACCAGCGTCGCGCGCTTTTGGCCGAGCATCTTGTTGCGGGTTTCGTCTGGGAAGGAGAGCAGAACCTTCTCGTGGTCGACCGGTGCGTTGCCGGCCAGTTCCCGCTGGTTCATGTGCTTGATGATCGCCTTCTGTGCTTCCTGCTCGGTGTCGCAGATGGTGATCAGCTTGTCGATCCCGACCTTCTTGATCACGTCGCGGACAAAGCTGGAAGGCTGCGAGACGACTAGCTCGCCGGCCTCCGCGCGGCATCGCTTGTGCGCCTTGATGATCGCACCCAGCGCGGTCGAGTTGATGAACTTGACCATTCGCAGGTCGAGGATCAGGTGATTGATACCTCGATCCACGAGAGCTTCGACTTCCTGCTGCAGGCTGGGGCAGTAGAAGGTGTCGAATTCTCCCTTGAGGGTGAGGACGGCGTGGTCATCGAACGTGGACTTGTCGATCTTCATGGGATGCGACCGGCGGGCATGGGGTCGGCTCGAGCCGGGGCTCCGCAGGGCGACCGGATTTTGGCCTAGCGGGACGCGCGGCGCAATCTTGTAGAGTCTGCGACTCGCATGAAGCGGTTCTGGAACAGGATTTGGCAGCGGTCCGAACAGACTCCTCCCGAGGGTCGTGCCCGCTCCGACAAGGGGGGTGGGGGCGACCATCGGCTCGGGGACAGTTCGACGTTCTTGACCGGTGAGGCCCGAGCCGATCAGCGATCGCTGCGCATCCTGCTGGACACGATCGCCGCGGTGAGCGCGAACATCGACCTCGACACGGTGCTGAAGCTCGTCGTCGATCGCTCGCTCGAGGTCACTCAGGCGGAGCGCGCGATCCTGCTGCTCGGCGACACGGAGGCGAAACTCGAGATCCGAATCGCCCAGGATCGCGATGGCAAGGCGATGCCGGGCGAGCAGCAATGGAGCCGGACGCTGGTCCGCCGTTGTCTCGACGATCGCGAGGCGGTGCGTTCCGTGGTCAACTCGGACCGAGAAGCACTCGAACTGGGTCAGTCCGTGTATGACCTCAAGCTGCGCGCCGTCATGTGCGCTCCGCTGATCGCGGGCCAGCGCATCGTCGGCGTCATCTATGTCGATTCTCGCGCCGCGCGTCGAGAGTTCTCGGATCGCGACTTGGCCTTGTTCTCGGCGATCTCGGCCCAGTTGGCCGTGAGCCTGGAGAATGCGCGATTGCATGCCGACTCGCTCGAGAAAGTGCGACTGCAGAAGGACGTCGAGATCGCGCAGCGCATTCAGCAGCACTTGATGCCGCACGTGCCGCAAGACTGCGATGGCCTCGACTTCGCGCTGCGCTACGGCGCCGCGTCGAAGGCAAGTGGCGACAGCTACGATTTCGTGCCAGTAGCAGGCGGTGGCATGGCAGTGATGATCGGCGACGTCACGGGGCACGGCATTGGCGCGGCGTTGCTCGGCCACGCCGCGCAGGCCGCATTGCGCAGCTACCTGGAACTCGTCGACGACCTCAGCGAGGTCGTGACGCGACTCAACCAACGTCTCGTCGCTGCCGTCGAGACCGGCAACTTCATGTCCCTCCTGGTTGCGCGGATTGACCCGCGCGCAGGAACAGTACGGTTCGTCAATGGCGGACATCCATGCCTCATCCACTGCCGCGGGAACGCCGTGACGCCTTTGGAGAAGACCGGCATGGTGCTCGGGGTCGTCGGCGGCCAGCAGTACGCGGTCAGCCCGGAGGTGTCGCTGCAGAAGGGCGATTTGCTGTTCTTCCACACCGACGGAGTCGACGAGGCGATGTCGCCCACGCGCGCGACCTTTGGCGAGGCCCGCCTTCATGAGGTGATTCGCTCGCTGCGCGACGAGTCGGCAGAGGGTGTGCTGGCCGGCGTCGAACAGGCTCTGCGACGTCATACTGGCGGTGTCTTCGGCGACGATTACACCATGATCGCTGTCAAGCTCGTCTGAGCCGTCCGAGTCGAGACCGGATTCACAGGACCATGCGCAACCGTTCGCTGTCGCTCGTCGTCGCTCTCGCTGTTGCCGTCGTCGGTTTGTTTGTCTATCGGAGTTGGAGTGAAGCCCAGCAGGCCGCCGCCGTTCGCGAGAAGCTGTTGGAGGACGTCACGCTTGCTCTCGCTGCGCCGCGCGGGCAGGAAGCGGATGTCTCCCGCCTGGTCGCGGGTCTGCTCGAACTCGGTGAGGAAGATCACGAAGCGTTGCTCGCGCTGGCTCGGCTGGAACTCGCGCGGAAGCGCTACGAGCGAGCAATCGCCTACATCGAGAAGCTCGTCGAAGATGGTGGCGAACTCACGCTGCGCACGGCGGCAGTGGCGTGGTTCCGACACCAGGCGACCGCGGCGGTCGACGCGAGCGCGCAGCGACAGATACTGCAACAAGCCCTGTCGTACGGCGAGCAGGCGGCAGCGAAGAGCCGCGCTGCCGAGGACTGGTTTCTGTGCTGGCAAGCCGCGTCGCGTCTTGGTGCGGGGCAATCGAAGGCCAGTGCGAGGCAGGGCCTGGAAGTCGATGCGAGTGGCAGTCTTGAAGCTCGTACTGTCGCCCTGCTGGAGTCGCTGCAGCAGGAGGGATCGCCGATGCCGTCGCTCGAGATTGTCACGACCCTGGCGAACGAGTGGGATGACGCTCCGCTCGAGTTGCAGCTGCTGCAAGCGGCCCTCTTTCTCTCGGCGCAGGAGCTGGAGCGGGCGATGAGTCTTGCCGACGCAGCGCTGCTGTCGGCACCCAACGTGTTCGAGGTCCGGCAGCTTGCGGCTACGGTGCACCATGTTGCCGTGCAGGCGACTGCGGCTGGCGGCCAGCGCGATCGTCACCTCCTGCTGCGGGACGCCCAGATCCAGTGGCTTGACGCCAATGCCGAAGCGGATGACGCCCGGCGGCCGGTGTGGCTGTCTTGGAAACTGGTTCGCTGAGTTGGTGACGAACGCTTGCTGACACGGTCGTTTGGCGTTCGATCGCCAAGCGAGTGACGTTGTCGGCTTGGGATTGGTCCCGCCGGTGGACGCCTCGGTTCAAGGCGAGGCAGCGCTCGGCCGATTGCAAGCCCATGCGCACGCTCGTCCTGCTCCTGACCAGCTTGGTTTGTTGTGCGACGGCATCGGCACAGCAGCGCACCGTGACTCTCGAATTGGAAGATGGCACCGTGATCAACGGTCCGGTGTTGGAGATCTACAAAACGCGGTTGGTCGTAGAAGTCGGCGGCGAGCGTCGGGTCTACAACTCAAACCAGTGGCGCTCATGCCGCTTCCAAAACCCCAAGCCTGTCGCTGACGGGGAGTCGATCGAAAGCGAGATGCCGGCAACGGGGAGTGCCGGCGAGGCGGAAGCGCGCGCCGTTGCCCAACCGGATGGCGAGGTCGTCGCGGTGGCAAGGCCAGTGGCCAAGCATCCACGCGCCAGCAGTGCAGCCAACGGCCGTGGCTTTACCAGTGCATGGCAGGCGCGCCGGGAGGCGCTACAGCAAGACTATCCTTGGTTGTTTCCGTCCGAGGGCTACCAGTGGGTCAGTCTCGCGGCGATGTTGTTCGCGCTGGTGTCGCTGGCATCGCATTTTTCGGCGCGATTGTCTTCGCCGGATCCCGTCGGGTTCGGGCCCTCGCTTGGCTTTGCCGCGTGCCTGTTGGTAGGAGCGACTGTTGAGACGGCGTTCGTCCCGCTCGATTCGGCAGCAATGACGGTAGCGATGGGCGGTAGTGCCGTGCTCGTGGTCATCTTGAACCGACTCTGCTATCCGCTGTCCGTCGGTGGCTCCGTGCTCGCGACGCTGTTGTTCGCGCTGCAATGCGGCATCGGCTATGCCGTGCTGCAGTTGCTCGACTCCACGCTGCGGCAGATCGGCAGTTCGACCGTGGTCTGAGCTCGCGCCGATCCTCGCGTTTGACCGCGTCGAGACGGCCGCCTAAGAAGGCAGCATGATCGAACGCTTCGTTTTCGACGTCACGGCCGCCAACTTCCAAGCGGACGTCCTCGATCGTTCGCGCACGACGCCCGTGCTGCTGGACTTCTGGGCTGAGTGGTGTGGTCCGTGCAAAGAACTCGGTCCCCTGTTGGAGGCGTTGGCCGAGGAGTACGGTGGTGGGTTCGTGTTGGGAAAAGTAGATACCGAGGCGCAGCCGGACCTCGCCCAGGCGTTCCAGGTGCAGGGGATCCCGTTTTGTGTGCTGATGGATGGCGGCAAGCCAGTGGACGCGTTCACCGGCGCCCTGCGCGACACCGAGGTCCGTCGGTTCCTTCAGCGCAACGCGATCCCGATCAAGGCGGCTGTAGCCGAGCCGACGGTGGCGGCGGTTGCCGTCGATCCGCAGAGTCCGGTGGCGCGATTCGGGCGTGCGCTGGAGTTTGCCCGGCGCGGCGATGCGGCGAGCGCACGTCGCGAGCTCGATACGTTTCCTGACGACGATGTGCTGTTCGAGCGCGTCGGGCGACTGGGGGATGCGCTCGCATTCCTGGAGACCGCTCTCCCCGCTACTGCTCCAGGGCCTGGGGCGATTCTGCTGCGGGCTCGCGAGCTGTTGGTGGCGGGCGAGATCGAGTCTGCGATGGAGCAGATTCTCGAGTCTGTCGCAGTGGACAAGGCGTTCGCGGGCGGGCTCGCCCGCAAGGGCATGCTGCTTTGCTTCCAGCTGTTTGGTGAGGACGAGGAACTGGTCGATGACTACCGTCGCCGTTTGGCAACGCTGCTCTATTGAGTCGGTGCGGCTCGGCTGCGTGCGCCCGAGTTCTTCCGGCACGAGTCCTTCAGGGGCGACGCAGAGGCGGCTGCAGTTCAGGGTCTTCGTCGCGGAGCACCAGCACCAGGTCCTTGCCGCCGAAGCTGTCCGCGCGAGCGCTGAAGGTCCTGCCTGCGCGCGTGGCCGTTGCAAACACCACGAGCCGGGTCGCGTCGTCGAGTCCCGCAAATGCGAAGGTCCCGTCGGCGTGCGTCGAGGTCGCGCGCACCCTGCTGCGCATTGTGCCGTCGGGCGCACGCAGGCTGACCGCGACCCCGCCGAGCGGAGTGCCATCGGCAAGAGTCGCCGTGCCGCGGAGGGTGTGGCCTGCATCAAGGCGAATCGAAACCGGGGCGGCGTCGCTTTCGCCGATGGCGATCGAGGTCGGCAGGTAGCCGCCGTGATCGATGCGGAGGACTCCAGCCCCGGCGATCGGGCCGAGTGGGGCATTGCCTAGTTCGTCGGTGTAGACGAGTGCGGTGATCGGGCCTGCTTCCAGCGGTTCGAACGTGATTGCGACGGCGGCGGCCGGCTGCCCGTCAGGATGCCGCACTGTGCATGCGAGGGTCTTGTCCGGACCGAACGCGAGCGACGGCGTCGCGGTGACGTTGGCGCACGGAAGCGCCCGTGCTGCCCGCCCCTTTGCTAGGACGAGGACCCAGTTGTTGCCGCCTTCCGCCGGCAGCGGCAACTGAGCCTTGCCACCCTGCAGTTGCGCACTTGCAATGGGCCTGAACGTGCCCGCTGCCGTGCCCTCCACCACGTAGGCATGGGCGTCTTGGGGTGCCTCGTGAACGTCGAGGGCGGCCATGACATAGGTCGGGATCGTGCGATCCAGTGCTGCTCCGTGCCGCACTCCCTCGAGGCCACCGAGTGCATTGGTCTCCAGCAGGGATGCTGTGCTGGCGGCACCGAGAAGTCGCGCCGTGCTTTGTTCTGTGGCCAGCAGCCTGACGTCAGCAAAGCCCAAGGGCTGCAGTCCCGACCCCTTCTCGGTCCGCACTTCGACGGCAGTGGTGGGCATTGTCAGCGTGAAGTGCTCGCCAGAACGCAACGACAGACTCTGCCAGAGGAATCCGCGCGTCGTCTTGCACCAGATCTCGTAGCGACCCTCTGGGAGCCGAATCGCGGTCCCGCGCATCGCTGGCAGTCGGCGCCGCTCCCCGTCGTTGCCATCCTCGATCCGTGCCGGCCACAGCTCGATGTCCTCGACGTCTGCAAGGCGCACTTCGGCCATGGGTCGCATACGCATGCGCACAGCACGCTGGGGCCACGCGCGCGGGACCACTCCGCCGAGTCCCGCAGGAGTTGTCACGAAGAGCAGGCCGGGACCACTGCTCAAGACCCGGAACACACCGCGTGCGTCGGTTGTCGTGGTGAGCGCGCTGCGGAGGGGGAGTAGTTCGCGCAGCGACGGCAGGTCGGGTGCCGCGTCGGGTACGAACTGCACTGCCGCGGACGGCAGGGCCGCCCCGCTATCATCGGTAACCAAGCCCGATACTGCGGGCGGACGTTCCTGTGCCGACAGCGCCGCGGCGACGTACAGCCCGCAGTGACAAAAGAGCCGAAGTCGGTGCATGCAGAAGCGCCAACGTGGAGCGCGCCGACCCGGTTCGGAAGGGGGGGCAGCGGCAATCGCCGCCCTCAGCCATCACTCCGGCAATTCGTCGCGCTTTTGGATGATCTTGCTGACGAGGCCGTATTCAAGCGCCGCACCGGCGTCGAGCCAGAAGTCGCGGCGTGCGTCCTCGAGCACCACCTCGGGCTTCCGGTTGGTCGTCTCGGCGATGATCTTGTTGTAGCGGTCGCGCATCTTCAGGATCTCCCGCGCCGTGATGTCGAGGTCGCTGGCGGTGCCGCGGCCCATCGTCGACGGTTGGTGGATCATGAAGCGCGACTCCGGCAGCGTGAACCGCCGCTTCTTCTCGGCGGCTAGTTGGATGAGGATGCCGGCTGAGGCGCACAGGCCGTTCACCACAGTCTGGACGGGCGGCCGGATGAAGCGCAGGAGGTCGTAGATGGCAAATCCGGCGTCGGCCGAGCCGCCAGGCGAGTTGATGAGCACGTTGATGACCCGCTTGGGGTCACGCGCTTCCATGGCCAAGCAACGCACGGTCGCGTCCTTGAGCATTTTGTCGTTCACGGGCCCGCTGAGCAGCAGCGTCCGCGAGTCGAGCATCAACCGTTCGAGATAGCCGGGTTGGCTTTTCTCCTGGGGTTGCTGGCCGGGAGGGCCTTCCTCATCGTCTTCGAGTCGGAAGCGGAGATCGGGATCGCTAGGGTTCTGCATCGGTCGTGGAGTTGCTGGGGTCGCGTCCGCGGGGCGGGTGCTACTCCCCAAATCGGGTTTCGGAGCACAGCAGGTTGAGTGCGCTGCAACGATCTGCGAGCGCTCGTAGCCTATTCCGGCAGGCAGCGCAACGTCGTCCTCCAACGGTGTACAGGAATCTGCCCCAAGCGCTTGCGTAGTCCCAGGGTCTTCGCTACCGTCCCTGCCCATCGCGCGGCGTTTGTCGCCCGCGAATCTCGCCCAGGCCTGAGGCGTCCGTCGCCTAGGCCGTCTCGAGGCTCGAGAAGTTGTCCCGCATGGCGGGATCTCCGAGTCCGGGAGGCGAGGCCAGCAGGATCTGGGATGGTCCTGTTGGACGCTCCTTCGGGGTGTTCCTGAAGGACTCGCAGTTAGATTTCCTCCTGCAGTCGAGGCTCGATGAGCCGAGATTCCGGGGGAAAGGTAGAGCGATGGCTCCCGGATCCCCGGGACCTCTGAAGCCAAGAGGCCGGCAAATCCGGACCGTTTGGCTGTCGGGGCGAGGTTGGCCAGCAGGCCGGGCCTCGCATCGTGCGCAGCTTGCCGGGTGGCAGATTGCCGCCCAGCAACGGTGCGTGCCGACATGGCACCCACCCAGGATGCACTCCATGAGCATCGAGAACGACTTCGAAGGTGGCGGCGGTTCCGCTCCGGATCAAGGTGGTGGCCCCGATCGTCGCCGTTG
>CAMBXM010000083.1 GCA_945871815.1 Singulisphaera sp. GP187 | reverse complement strand
CTGCGGTCAGCCTCTGGCGGCGCGGCAGTCCGGTGCGCGAACGCGCGCGTGGCGACAGTCGCTTGCCGCCCGTGTTCTGCCTTGGTGGCGGTGACGTGCTGTATCGCGCTGCGGCGGCCGGGCCGCTCGTGGCACTGTCGCGCGTGCTGGCCCCCAAGGAGATCGCACTCGGGCGCAAGCTGCCGCGCCATCGCCTGTGTCTGCAGGTCGGTCCGATGATCGAGTCACTGCAGGCGCTGGCGCTGTCGCGCGGGGCACGTTGGCACGAGTCTGCGGCGGCGGAAGTTGGGTTGATCTTGGCGAAGGAGTCCGAAGTGTGGCGGCAGGACCTGCCGGTGCCGCCGCGGACGAGCTCGGATCCCCTGCAGTATCTGCTCGTCGCTGGTTACGACCTCACGCTGCGCGAGGTCAACGGCGTTGTGCAAGTCGAGATCGGGCGGCACCAAGAGAAGCCCTTCGTGCAGTGGCGACTCGGCTATCTGGGCTCCGTGTGCTATCTCGACGACTCACCGCAGTCTGGAACCGACGCCACGGCCGTGCCCGTGGTTGTGCCGCGCCTGCAGGTCATGCTGTTGCGCAATGACATCCGCGAAGTGACGTCGGTCCTCGAGGCTGTGCGCGGCACGCAGCGCTAATCAAGACGCGACGGCAGGAGCCCCAGAAGGTCACTTGCCGCCCGAGTCGGGCTTGGCCTCGTGCTTCTTGACGTCGGGTTTCTGCCCGTCATCCTTGGCGTCCGGCTTTGGCTCCGCTGCCTCCCGTGCGACTTTGCCGCCGTGCTCTTTGAGTGCCGCGTTGATGGCCGCATCGTTGCTGTCGAGTTGCTTCCACTGAAGGAGCGCTTCGAGCGCCTTCGGTACCCGCGTGGCGCCGAGCGCTAGCAGCATCGCCTTGCGCGTGTTGCCGTCAGCGTTGGAGGCCAGGCGCTTCAGCAGCGGTTCTGCAGCGTCTTCGCCGAGCAGCACGGAGCAGAGGCGGCCGACGGCGCGCGCGTACTCGGCGTTGTGCATCGTGTCGAGGCCGACGATCAGTGCTTCGACCAGGCCCGGAAGACGCTGGCCGACGCAAAGCTCGGCGAGCGCAACCTTGTACTCGGCGTCGGCGGTCTCGGCGCTCGTGCGACTGAGGACGTCGCTCCACTGCAGCGGTGTGATGCGTGCGGCCAGCAGGGGCTGCTCGGCGAGATGTCGAGCCGCTTCGAGGCGCGTCGTCGCGTCGTCGCCGATTGCGGTGGCGAGAAGCGCCGTCGCGGTGACGAGAGGGGCGTGGCCGGCTTCGCCATCAGCGATCAGTTGGGCAAAGCGCGCGATCGGGTCCCGGGTCAGGTCTTGCCCCACGAGCGGGTTGCTGCCGGCGCGGCCGTTCATTCGGTAGTACGGGCCTTGGTCAGCCGGAAGGCCCAAGCGCTGCGCGTCGCGGGTCGCGTCGTGCAGGCAATAGAGCCGACTCTGGCGCGGTTGCGGGCGGTTGTGCAGCGACAGGTTTGGCCAGTCGAGCACTGTGACCGTCGCGGGGATCGTGCCGCCGCCGCTGCGCAGAGTCTGGATCACCTGCACCTTGTGCAGGTCGACGTTGTCGTCAAAGGACTGCTTGCCGAGTTGGCGCGCAACGGTGACGAGGTCGGCGTCGAGTAGAGCGAATCGCAGTTCTTGCGCATGCAGAGGGACCGCAGCGAGGCTGAGCAGGAGGGCTGCTAGGCCCGCAGACGTGGACGTTCTGGTCATGTCAATTGCCGTAGGACACTTGCTCACGCAGGTAGGCCAAGTTGAGGCTGTTGAACGCGGTGTTCGGGTCGGTTGCGAGCGTGTAGCTCAAGGACGGGCTCATGATGTTGATGCCGCCATTCGGAAAGAGAAGTGGCGTCCGGATGTGCCCGTTGGTCGAGCTCGGAAAGTTGACGGTGTCATTGCCGTAGAGGCCGGTCGGTTGCGCACCGTTCTGCACGAGGCCATGTGAGTGGCCGCACTCGTGGGCGAGTACGACGGCGAGGTAGCGCGCGATGTCCTCCACGGCGACCTCGATGAGTGCGGCGCGGCCGTCGCTTTGCGTGCCGAGAAGGCGCTGCAGGTCGTTGGCGACGGTGCCGATCGGGTTGCCGCCGAGGGCCGGAGCGAGCTGATTGAACAGCACGCGAAAGGTCGTGCCGGCCGACGATCGGAAGCCGCCGTCGGCGATGGTGTGGAGGAACACGCCGAGGCGTGGGTTGGTGCCATCCTCGAGCAGGCAGTTGTTGTTTTGCCGGGTGTTGTTGGGGTCGAACTGGGCGACGCCGAGGACCGCCGAGGTGGCATCGAAGGCGCCGCCGAGGCAGATCTGCGAGTAGCCGAAGCTGCCGTAGCTGAAGCTCGACGTGGTGCCGAAGTTCCCGGTCGGCTGCGTCCACGTGAACGACACGTTGCAGCCTGCATAGAAGCCTGCGAGCTCGGCCAGGATGCGGCTCCTCAGTAGGTCGAGTGCTTCGATGTTGCTGTCGGTGCCGCTGCCGGTCTGCGGCGTCGTTGTTTGCAGGCCCATCACGTGGAGGACGTCGAGGAAGTCGGAGCGGCCGCTCGCGCCAGTCGTCACTTCGATCGAGGTGACGCCAGCTGCGGTCAGGGTCGAAAACGACTCGACGTCGCGGCTCGTGTCGAGGAACCAGACTTGCTGCGCGTTGACGGTGGTCTCGAACGGGCGTAGCGCGTCGGTGAAGGCGCGCACGGTGACGTCAAACGTCGCGGCCGTCGAAGCGAGGCCCCCGCCGTCGACGACAACGACCGTGAAGGTCAGCGGCCCGGCCGGCAGGATCACGGTGGCAGGAACCGAGAAGCGCGCGGCAGTCGTCGACGCGGCGCCCGCAGTCAGGAACGGCGTCAGGTTGGTGCCGGCGGGACGACTCTGGCCGCTGGTCAGCACGGCGACGCTGGCGGTGATCTGCGTCCGCGCGGCATCGACCCCGAGCGGGGACCCGGGCGAGCCCGTGTCCGTGAAGGCGAGGTCGATCGGGAACAGGTTCTGCGGGACCTGCAAGGTGCCGCCCGCGGGGCCGGTGCCGTTCAGCGCCTGATCGATGGCGGCGACGGTCAGGCGGTCGATCGTCGGCGCCGCGCCATCGGATCCCTCGATCGTGATGGCCGCGCCCGGATCGCCGGAGTTGCCGCCGGCGTCGGCGATCGTCGCGTTGGTGCTGGCGAAATCGAGCGTCGTCGTGCCCGGGGTGAACGTCACGCCGGTGCCGAGCAGCAGCACCATGGTGGTCGTGGTCGGCTGACTCTGCACCGTGGTCGCGGTGCCGAGCGTGTCGCCTCCCGATAGCGCGAACTCAGCGCTGCCGACCGTGGCGCCGATTGCCGTCCTCATCCCTTCGCTGAAGGTCAGCAGCAGAGTGTCGCCAGGAGCCGGGGAACTGCCGCCGACAAAGGCCGCACCGACCAGGGTCGGAGCCAGCGCATCCGCTCCACTTCCGCCGCCGCCGCCGGAGCAACTGCAGAAGGCGCCGAGCAGGAATGCGAGGGGCGTGAGCCTCTTCGATGTAGGAAACGACTGATGCGGGGGCCTGCTCATCCGATCATCTAGTGTGTCTGGGGGTCTATCGCGAGCTGTCAGGTACCGGTCCGGTCCGGAAACGAGCGCGTGCGTGGCGCATGCTCGCTCGCTGCGACCGCACCCTCGTTGGACACGGCCCTTTGGTATCGTCTGTATCGTCGCTGCCGCTGCAGCCGCACTGGACCCGGACTATCCGGTGCCAAGGTCGGTTCTGCGGACTCTAGCTGGTAGCCACGTCACATCGCGCGGTCTCAACGCCGTGATGCCGCGCGGGGTGTTGCACGCGATGCCCACTGCCTTCCACTGGCTGTGGGAGGGGGAGGCCGTCGAGTTCACGCTCGTGCTCTTGGACGAGCAGCATCGCGAGGTCAAGAAACTGCGGGCCGAGGGCTGTGAGTTGCTGGTCGACGATGCCATGGAACAGGTGCTCGGGGCTGGTGGCGCCTTCCACTGGTACGTCGAGGCCCCTCAGCCAGAGGGGGTAGTCCGGAGCCCGCTGGCAGCCTTCGTGATTTCGCCATGAAGAAGCCCCGATAGCACCGTCCGCACCGCGACGGAGGCGCACGTAACTCAACTCCCCTCCAGGGGATACCGAAATACCGCCTGGGTGGTCCGAAGCCGCCCAACAGCCACCGGGACGGACACCACTGATGATGAAGCTTGCGATCGGAGAGATCGTGCAGGGCTATCGGATCAACCGATTCTTGGGACGCGGAGGCTTCGCCTCGGTGTTCCTGGCCCAGCATGAAGAGACGGGCGAAAAGGTCGCGCTCAAGGTCGGACAGTCGTCCGGCGGTGGCCGTCAGGTCACTCGGCTACTCGAAGTAACCGCCCGCCGGACGCCGGATGGCATCAGCCCGGACGAGCTGCCGGCCGAAGCGGTGTTCTTCGAGTCGCAAGGCGTGCGCATCGATCTGTTCGACGAACAGGAAGTGCGCTCGATGCTGATCAGCGAGGGCGATCTGCTGGCCAACGCCAAGCACGAGAACCTCGTCGGGTTGCGGGAGCGCCTGATGATCGACGGCAATCCCGTCCTCGTCATGGACTACATTCGCGGCAAGACGCTGCGCGAGAAGATCCGCAGCCTCGAAGGGATCCACCTCAACTGGTTCCTGGCCCTGGTCCGCGCGCTCATTGCGCTCAAGGACCAAGGCGTGATGGCCTATCACGGCGATCTGAAGCCAGAGAATCTCATCGTCAAGCCGAGCGGCAAGGTCGTGATGCTCGATCCGGGCATGCGGCAGGGTGAGCAGCGCGTCGTCACCACGACGCCGCACTACAACCCGCTGCTGCTCACCGACAGCAAGGCGGACGTGATGGCGATCGGCATCATGATCTACGAGATCCTGACCGGCACGCTGCCGTTCGACGAGGTGCCGTGGGAGTTCGCCGGCCAGCGCAGCGGCGGTGAGACCGTGCGATTGTCACTGAGCTACTTCTTCAGCTACTGCCAGCCGCACACGCTGAACCCGAAGACGCCCGAAGACCTGGAGCGGGTCATCTACCGCTGCATCACGGTGCCGAGCTACGGGCTCAACGAGTTGAAGACGGACCTCGAGGCCTTCATCGCCAAGGCCTGAGGTGGCGCGCTCCGTCAGGCGTCGAGCGCCCGGCGGACCCTCTCCACGAGGATCGAAAGCGTGTACGGCTTGGCGAGGAAGTGCGCGCTGTCGAGCGCGCCCGTGAGCTTGAAGACGCGGTCGTCGGCGTGCCCTGACGTGTAGAGCACGCGGAGAACTGGCTTGATCTCGCGCAGTTGCGCTGCGAGTTCGGGGCCGCTGGTCTCGGGCATGATGACGTCGGTGAATAGCAGCGCGATCTCGTCGCGGTGCTGGTTCATGAGCGACACCGCGTCCGGAGCAGTCGATGCGGCAAACACGCGGTAGCCCGCGTTGGTCAGTGCGCGTTCGACCAGGGAACGGATGACCTGGTCGTCTTCGACGACGAGGATCGTCTCTGCCGAACCCTGCGGTGGCGCGTCTTGGACCGCCGTCGTTTCGACCGCCTCGCGGTCGCTGCGCGGCAGCAGCACGCAGAACTGCGATCCCTTGCCGACTTCGCTCCGGACAGTGATCGCCCCATCGCTTTGCTTCACGGTGCCATAGGCCGTCGACAGGCCCAAGCCGGTGCCTCGGCCGTCAACCGCCTTGGTCGACCAGAAGGGCTCGAAGATGAGGTCGAGTTCGTGCGGTGGGATACCGCAGCCGGTGTCCTCGACGGCGATCTCGACGTAGTTGCCTTTCGGCAGTGACCACTCGCGGCTGCGCGTATCGTCGAGCCAGACGTCTCGCGTCGCGATCGTCAGAAGCCCACCGCGCTGCATCGCGTCGCGCGCATTCAAGGCAAGGTTGAGGAGCACTTGCTCGATCTGCGTCGGGTCGGCTCTCACGCAGCCGAGGTCTGGCGCGGTGCGCACGACCAGCCGGATGTCCTCGCCGATCAGGCGAGAGAGCATCTTTGCGACCTCGTGTACCACGTCGTTCACGTTCATGGCCAAGGGCGAGAGAACCTGCCGGCGGCTGAAGGCGAGCAGTTGCCCGGTCAGCTTCACGGCGCGATCGCTGGCCAGGGCGATCTCGTTGAGGTCGCTCCGGAAGGTGCTGCCCGCTTCGAGTTTCTCCAGCAACATGTCGGTCGTCGCGGTGATGACCATCAGCAGGTTGTTGAAGTCGTGGGAGATGCCGCCGGCGAGGCGGCCGATGGCCTCCATGCGCTGCGACTGCGCGAGCGTGGCTTCCAGTTGTCGTCGTTCACTGATGTCGCGGTAGATGCAGAGGGTCGCAACGTGGATGTCGTTCACGCGGATCGGCGTCGCCAGCAGCGACACGGCAAGCTCGCTGCCGTCCTTGCGCCGCCGCACCGTCTCGACATTAACCACCTCGGACTGGCCTGCACGCTGACACAACTCGCGACCTTCGACGGACAGAGTCGGCGGCACGACGAGCTCATCGATCTTGCGACCAAGAGCCTCGCTGGCGGTGTAGTGGAAGAGGCGCGTGAACTCAGAATTGAGGCGCTGCACGCGATCGTCGAGGCCGAGGAAGACGATCGCCTCCGGGGCGCTCTCGACGACTTGGTCGAGGAATGCCGTTGACCAAACGCGCGCGGCCTCGCTGGCGCGCTGTTGGGTCGTGTCGCGAAAGAAGGCCTGCGTCGCCACGACGACGCCATCGACGATCTGTGGCAGCACATCGCCCTCGACCACGACCTTGTCGCCGAGATGGCTGCGAAAGACGACCTCGACGCCGCGCATGGGCTTGCCCCGGGCTGCTTGATCGAAAGCCGCGCGACAGTGCTGGAGCGAGTCCGGATGCAAGTAGTCGAAGATCGAGCGGCCCTCGCAGGGGACGCCATCGAGATGCAGGGCACGGCGCCACTCGGCATTGACGAACAGGATGCGGCCATCCGCACGCACGCTCAGGATCAGCTCGTTGCAGACCTCGACGAGCCCGCGATAGCGGCGCTCGCTGTCCCGCAGGTCTTCGAGCATCGAGTTCTGGTCCGCTAGGCGAGTGTGCAGGCGGACCCAGCCCGTCAGCACTGGCAGTAGCGCTTTGACGCGCTCGACATCGAAGCTCGCCGGGCGAACTGCGCTCGGCACGATCGCGAGTGCTCCAATCGTGCGGTCACGGAAGAGGAGTGGGAACCCGCGGTGTGGCTGCGGTGAAAGCAGGCTCCGAGGCTCACGAGCTGCGAGTACTGCGTCGCAGCAAGCTTCCAGTTCCTCGCTGTCGCCCGCGGTTGCCAAGCACAGGGTCCGATGCCCTTCTGGGGCAGCGAAGACGGCGATTCCATCGATGTCGAGCAGCGCCAAGAACCCTTGAAGCAACTGTCGGAGTGCTGGACCAGTATCGCCGCTTTCGACGGCCTCCAGGTTGGCTCTCTGCAGCGCGCCAAGGAGCAGTAGATCGAGTGGCGGCTGCTTCTTGGGGTGGGCGTTGTCGTGCATGGGCGGCGCGCTTGCGGCCGGAGCGACCCAGGGTGACGCGACGGTCCGCGGGCGTCAAGCTGTGCTAGCGGGTTCGGGCGGGCCGTCGGCACGCAGTTGGTTGTCGAAGCCTCTGCGCTTCAAAACGGCAGGCCGACACTGAAGTGCACGACCCACGTCTCGTCGTCGGGCCCAGGATTTGGATTGCGCGCGTAATCAACGCGCAGGGGGCCGATCGGCAGCACGAGTCGCAAACCGGCGCCGATGCCGTAGCTGAGCTTTCGCACCTCGAACAGGTCGACCTCGGCGCCGACGTTGCCCGCATCCGCGAACACGGCACCGTGCACGGCCGCGAGGATCGGGAATCGCAGCTCGACGTTGAAGGTGTTGAAGTAGGCGCCGCCAGTCGCCGTGCCGGTCGGGGACTTGGGACCGAGTTGGGCTTCGCGGAAGCTGCGGACGCTCGACTCGCCACCATTGAAGAATCGCTCCTGGACCGGCAGCGAGTCGCCGTCTTGGGTCCAGATCGCACCGCCGCGCGCAGCCAGGCCGAGCACGAACGGTTCCGCGACTGGGAGGAACCACGCACTGCTCCAGGTCACGCGATCGAGGTCGATCGTGCCGCCGACGAAGCGGCCGGCGCGTTCGTACTTGAAGCTCTGGCGGTTGCCGCGGCTTGGATAGAGCGGTGAGTCGCGGCGGTCGATCAGCAGCTCCGTGAAGATGCTGCCGATCTCGTAGCTGCCGTCGTCTGGCGTGGCGATCGACGGGTCGATGTCGCTGCCGTCGCGGGCCTGCAAGCTGTAGCCGACGCGGCCACGAACCGGACCGAACAGGTCGCGAGCGAATGCCGAGTCGAGGCCGCGCGACGAGTCCTGGTAACTGGGTTCCTCGCGCCGCCGTACATAGCCGCCGACTGTCAGTGAGGTCTTGCTGCCGAACAGGTATGGCTCCTGCCAGGACGTGGTGAGCGCTTCGCCTTTGAGGCTCGCGCGCGCGCCGGCAGAAAACCGCTGGCCGGTGCCGAACAGGTTGCGATCGGTGAACAGCACGGCGCCGCGCAGCGTCTCGTAGCTACCCCAGCCGGCGAGCAAGTCGAGTTCGAGCGCCTCGATCTCCTCAACGCGGACAGCCATGTCGACCGCTTCGCCGGTCGCCGTCGCGGGCTTGCGCTCGATCTCGACGCGGCGGAACAGGCCGGTCCGGTAGAGCTCGCTGGTGGTGCGCTCGACAGCATCGCCGTCGTAGTAGTCGCCGGGTTCCATGGCGACATGGCGATCGATGACGTAGTCGGCGGTCTGCTCGTTGCCGAGGATCGTGACCGACGCAAGCGTCGCTCGTGGGCCGGGCGAACCGTGCACGCGCACCGCGACGGTGTGTGCGTGTCGATCGGTGGTGAGTTCGATCTCCACGTGCGGGTCGGGGTAGCCCGATTTCAGCAGGTCGCGGCGCGTGCGCGCAGCCAGCGCTGCAACCGCCGCGCGGTCGAATACCCGCCCGGGCAGGTCCGCGATCGCCAGGGCCGTTGCATCGACCGGGAGGCTCGGATCGATGGTGACCAAAGCAAAGTGGTGCTGCGGACCTTCGACGATGGTGAACGTGACCGCCGCCGTGCTCGCGTTCGGCGCGCGTTGCACGACAGGTCCATCGACGGCTGCGTCGAGATAGCCAAAGCTGTCGTAGAGCGCGAGCATCGACAGTCGCAGTGCCTCGAGGCCAGCCATGACGAACAGCGGATCGCCGAGGCCCAGGCCGCCGCTGCTGGTTCGCGTCCACAGGGCGAGGAGTTGGGCGTCGCTCAGCGCCGTGTTGCCGTCGAAGCTCACGCGCGACACGGTTGCGAGCGGACCTTCGCGGACATCGAAGGTCACCCGCAGTCGCGGCTCGCGTTCGAGACGGTAGGTCACGATGGCGTCGGGATGGCCGAGTGCTACGAAGTTGTCTTGCAGGTCCAGCGCGGCATCGAAGAGCGGGGCTTCGCTTTGCGGCGCCCGTTCGAAGTCGATCAGCGAGTCTTCGATGAGGCGACGAAGGCGAAAGTACAACTGCGATGTGCCCGTGAACGCGACGTCGACCTTGGCTGTGACCTCAGACGGGGCGCTGCTGCACCCGGCGAGGGCGATGGTCAGCGCTGCGAGTGCGAGGAGGCGCGGGGCCCGCGGCATGGCCCTCATCGGAACTTCAGGCGGTAGACCACGCCCATGTTGAGGTCTTCATAGACATCGCGTTCGCCCTTCAGGTAGATGTCGTCGAACACGCGGAACTCGACCACGATGCTCTGCGTGCCGCCGCGCGACAGTTCGGTGCCGGTCTCGATCGTGAAGCGGTCGACGAAGCTCTCCTTGGCCTCGGTCGATTCCGAGCCGAAGATCCAGTCGGCCAGTTCTTGTGCCAAGTAGGCGCCGAGCACGGTTCCGACGCCGGCCGAGCCGCGAAGCGAGTCGGGTCGCGCTCCCGTGGTGATCAGCACGATGAGCTCTTCTGGCGGCAACGGCGGCGAACTCGACAGCAAGATCTCCGGGCGATCGTAGCGACCGCGCACGACGACGTTGACGTCGAAGCCGTGGCGACGGCCGTTGGCGTTCACCGTGATGATGGGGAAACGTGGCGCATCGCGGCGGAACTCGATCAACAGCGTGCTTGCGCGCAGTCGGATTCCGGGCAGCAGGATGCGGGCTTCTGGCCCGGAAATCGTGCCCTCGAGCACGGGGCGTGCGAGGGTGCCGCGGACCGCCATCGCGATGTCGAGGCGGGCATCGAGGATGTTGTTGCGGATGACAAACGGCTCTTTCGTGGCGATCCCGACGTCGAGTCGCGCGCTGACGTCAGAACCGAGGTCCAGACCCGGGATGGCGATGCCTTCCACTGCCGCGCGGCCGCTGGTGCGTTGAAAATCGAGCAGCGGAATGCGCTGCAACATGACGCTGTCCTCCAGCGTCACGAGCCCGTCGACAGTCATCTCGCGAAGTGGGCCGTGCACATGGAGATCGAGGTCAGATCGCACCTTCACGCCAGCGCGGCGGTGGAGCAGGACATCCGTTCCCGCGACCGTGAGATCAACCTCGGCTTCGCGCCACCGTTCCCACAGTGGGCCGGGCGCAGTCAAGTTCCCTTGCACCGAGAGGGGGCCGCGGCCGCGTGATGCAGTGAGGGTCTCGATGCGCGCGGCCGCGGGCGTCACGACAATGCGTGCCTGCACGTCGTCGAGGCGCTGGCCGTCACCGGTCAACAGGCTGCCGTTTTGGATCTGCAGCAACGAGCGTGGCTCGGGCTGGCGCAGAGTGCCACCGAGCGCAACGTCGAGCGCGACCTTGCCGGTCAACTGCGCCATGCCGAGGAGTTGTTCGGGGAGGCGCGCGAGGTCCGTGGCCGGCAGCACGAACGCGAACTCAATCGGGACGTCGAGCGCACTGGCAGGATCGTCGAGCAGTTGCAGCAAGGTGCGCTGCAGAGTGCCACTGCCGTGGGCGCTGGCGCCATTGCTTGTCATGGTCAGTTGGCGCAGATGCGTGCCGGCGGCATCCGCTTCGGCGGCGAGCGCGAGTTCGGCGTCGACGGTGCGCTCGCCGGAGACGATGCCGGTGCAGGCGCAGCGCAGATCGAGCGTCAGTCCCACAGGGGCCGCGGGCTGCCACATCATGGCTCCGTTCAGTCGGGCTTGGGCCGCCGTCACACCGGTGGCCGACAGCCACGGCTCGAGCGCACAGTTGTCGAAGGTGGCGCGAAGACTGGCCGCACGCAGCAGCAGCCGCCAATCGCCGGGATCGAGCGCCCCGAGCGTTCCTGCGAGCGCGATCGAGCTGCCGTGTTGATCGCGCAGCACGAGGTCATCGATGGCAAAGCCCGAGTCGAGCGCGCGCACCACGCCGGTCGCGGAAGCCTCGTGGCCACGGGCGAAGGCACGCAGCTCCGCCACCTGCAAGGACCGACCGCGGAGGCGCAGCGAGGTGGTGAAGGCTGCACCGGCCAGCGCTTCGAGCCTGGCTCTGTAGGCCTCGTCACAGTCGACGTCGAGGTCGAGGCTCGGAGACAGTTTGGGCCAGTCGAGGGCCCCGGTCAGCAACGAGGACATCGTCACACCGGGCACTGCGCCCGTTCCGACGAGTCGCACGAACGGCGTCTGCAGCGAGGCCTGGCTGAGCGTCGCACCCTGATCGTCGATGGCGGCGTCAAGTGCCAGCGTCGCGCGTTCTTGCGGCCTCAGGAATGGGGCACTGTCGGCGGTCGCGCGCAATTGCAGACCGAACGCACCCGCCTTGCCCGACAACGAGCCGGCGACTTCGCCCAGAACCGGTGCGCTGCCGCCTGGAGGGAGTGGCGCGAACGCAGTGAACAGTGCGAGCGGCAGCGCCTGCCAGCTCGCATCCAGTTCCAGCCGTGTGAGTAGCGCCGTTGTGTCCGCGGCCACCAGCGGCGCGATGCCGCGCACGGTCAGGTTGGCGCCGCCGTCGAGGTCGAGTGTTGCCTCGGCGATTCGTAGCTGGGTCGCCGTCAGTTCGCCCCGCGCCCGCAGGTCCAGGCGCTGGGCGCCGCCGCGCAGCACCTGGCCGCGCAGCTCCAGTTGTGGCGCGAACGCAATCGTGCCGTCGGATGCGCGCGTCGCCGTGGCGCGACCGCGGAGCGTACCGTCTCGGTCTGCTGCATCGCGAACCTGCAGATCCACCTCGACACTGGCGGCGTAGGTCGAGTTGCGTTGGCTGAGTTCGAGGGTTGCGCGACCGCCGGTGGGCCGCAGCGGCAGTGTCGTCGGCAGCGGTAGCTGCGCGGCATCGAGCAGTTCGATTTCGGCCCGAATCGGCGCGTCGAGGGACGGTGCGCCATCGATGCGAAGGCTGCCGGCGCGCAGTCGCAGCACCGCGCCGGCAGTGCGAAGAGCCCCGTCGGCGATGGTGATCCGGCCGTCGCCCGCCGTCGCTTTGAGTGAGCCGACGATGGGCAGCAGCTCACGGACGGCCGCGGGCAGGAACTCGGCCCAGGGGGAAAGGTCTCGAACCGCGAGGGCGACATCGCCGCGCAGGCTCGTCGGCAGCGAGGCGAACTGCATCGAGCCGCCGCTCGCGCGGAGCGACAGCCCCGGGCCTTCGATGTCGCAGTCCAAACTCGTCAGGCCGTCGCTCTGCACGCGCGCCGCCAGTTCGCACCGCTCGACGCGGCGGCCGTTGGCACGCATGCCGTCAATGCGCACGTGAGCAGCGGCGACGAAGATGGGTGCGAGCTGCAACGTTACGCTGGCCGTCGCTTCGCCACCTTGCAAGTGGTCGACCGCTGCGAACAGGCGCGGCAGGGTCGCGACGTCGCGCGCCGCCAACTCGCACTGCAGCTCGCCGTCGCGGGCGAGCGCCACGGTGGCGTCGATGCCGGGTAGTAGCGCGTGCAATCGCCGTGTCGGCGCTCGTGGGCTTGCCGCGGCCAGGGTGATGCGGGCGGCGCCGTCTCGATGCTCGGCGAGGCCGCGCACCTTCAGTTCGTCGATCACGATCTCCGCGCCCGAAGGCAGCATTGCAGCGAAGGCACCGAGGTCCGGCGGCGCGCCCGAGGTTGCCAAGGCCGCTTCGTGCTGCTGCTCCTGCCCCAGTGTCGTCAGGTCGAGTTGCAGCGATCCGACCCGTACTTGCAGGTCGACGATGCCGGCGAAATCGCCGCGCAGCAGGGCCAGCGGGGCGAGGCGCACGCGCAGGTTGCCGTTGCGCACCCGCTGCACCAGACCGCGCCCTTCGATCTCGATGCCGCGCACGCGCAGGCCCGTGAACACGTTGCCGTCGATCGCACCGAGCTTCGCCGTGCCCTGCAACGCCTCCCCGAGCAGGCCCTCGACCCGTTCGCGCGCGAGCCAATCGAACAACGGCCAGCGCAGCAGCCAGACCGACTCACCGACGACGATGGAGGCGAGCAACACGAACAGCAGTGCACGGCCGATGCGCCGCAGCGCCCCGCGCCGCGGCGCCGCTGGCGCGGCCTGAGTCTCGCTGTGTTCTGGCTGGTTCTCGTTCACAGGGACCTGTCGAAGCTAGTGGGGTCATGCACAAGTTCGCCCTCGATGTCGCTGGCTCTGCATGCTGTGTGCTGGGTTGCCGCTGCAGAAACTGGCCACCGCCGCGCCGTGTCGTCGCGGCGACGCGCGCACGACGCGCAGGGCTCGCCGCCATGGCAACTCGACTTCGAAGTCACCCCACCAGGGCGTCGCCAGCGGTGCGGCTTCTGTGCCGTCGCTCCCCGGCTCGGTTCATGCACGGCTTGTGGTCGACGGCGGCTTTCAGGCCATGGCGCGCTCGCCGCCGATGCGGTTCTGCCAGCGGGCGAGGGGCCGTCAAATGATGAAGGGCTGGTTGCCGCACTGCGGCGAGTAGTACTTGATGCGCATCGGGCTGACCTTGCCCGTGTTCGCATCGAACACATTGACCTCGTCGAGATCGCGACCGTAGACGTGCAGCGACACCGTGGGCTTGCCGGTGTTGTTGCCGATGCGGTGGATTTCTTCGTAGGGCGGCAGCAGGTAGGCGACCGAGCCGCGACCGACGTCGGAGCCGCGCGACTGCTTGAGGTCGGCAAACTCGGCGCGCGAACCGTCGTCGAGTCGGTCATAGCAGACCTCTTCGAGCGAGTTTTCGATCAGGCCCATCACGCCCCAGCACGAATGGTCATGGATCGGGGTCGCCTGCCCGGGCATCCACACCAGCGACAGCACCACGAAGCGATTGTTCGGATCCTTGTGCAGCAGGTGGCGGGTGTAGTGATCGGTGCTGGCGGTGCGATGGGGTTCGCCGAGCCAGCGGTCGTCAGCACAGAGCCGCTTGGTGAAGGCCGAGACTTCGCGAATGATGATGGGTAACGCCGGGTGGCGATCCAGCACCGAGCCGATGTCGTGGACGTAGTCTTGGAGGCCGTAGAGAGTGCCGCTCGCTGTGGACATCGGTGCTGTGGGCGGGAAGATTGCTGGACCGATCCGGTCCAAGGCCCGACATTCTGGTCTGAGCCTCGCCTCCGCGCCACCTGCGCCTCCATGTCATGACGATTCGCCGCAATGTTCTCGCCCTGTCAGTCGCGCTCCTGACCGCTGCCTGCTCGACCCGGACGGTCATTCAGCGCAGCAGCGATTTTCTGGCGGAGGGCTACGTGCTGCAGGCCTTCGAAGAGCTCGAGAGGGAGCGGGTGCGCCAGATCCAGAGCGGTGGCGAGGTCGACAGCGACTTGCAGCGCATCTATGACGAGGTCCGGTTTCGCTATCTGATCGATCGGGGTCGTGAGGAGATTTACGCCGACCGCGAACTCCAGGGTGTGGCGACGCTGCGCGATGCTCTGAATCTGCGCGAAGGGGACCAGGCGGCGCTGCAGTTGATCGACCGTGCCGAGCGCAAGCTCGCCAAGCGGGAGACCGTCATCGGCACCGATCTGATGATGAAGAGCGACTTCGAGGGCGCGATCGCCGCGTTCCGTCGGGCACAGCAGTTCAAGCCCGGCTTCGCTGCTGCGGTCGAAGGTGAGGCAAGCGTTCAGCGCTCGGTGTCTCGGTTGCACGCCGAAGCCCAGAAGCAGTTTCTCGAGGCCATCCGCAAGCTGCCAGAGTTCCGCTACCCCGAGGTCGATTGGCACGCCCAAGCGGCGCTGACGCGCGACCCGACGCGGGTCGATGCGGCCGACGTCAAGCAGCGCGCGATGAAGGAGCTGGCCAAAGAATCTCGCCGCCGCGCCGACCAGTCGCGCGAAGCCAAGAGCTACGGCGCGGCGCTGATGGAGTATCGCGCCGCGCGCGATCTGTCCGCTGACCTGCCTGGCCTCGAGGAGCTGATCGCGCAGATGGAGCGCGAGGTGCTCTCGACCTGGAAGACCGAGCAGGCGCAGTTGGAGATCCGGGCCGATCGGTTTGCGAAGGCGCGAGAACTGCTCGACGAGGCTTTCGAGCTGTCGACCCTGGAGCGCACGGCGATCAACGAGCTGCGTCTGCAGACCAGCCGTCGCGCCGGCATGACGCAGTATTCGGCGGCGCGCGACCTCGAGCTGCAGGGCATGAAGCAGGAGTCGCTGTTGGCATTCGAGGCCATCGCCGCCGAATGGCCGGCTGGGCTCGACGACGAACAGACGCGGATCGGCGCACTGAAGCTCGACATCGACGCCGCGGTGAAGGCCTACGCCGATGGTGACGAAGCCGAGCAAAAGGGCGAGCTCGCGATCGCGCTCGACCAGTTTCGGACCGCTCGAACCTACTACGCCAAGTATCGCGACGTGAACCAGCGCATTGCCCAGGTCGAAGCAAAACTGGCGCCTCCGGGGGGCGACGGCGGTAGTTCGGGCAACAGCGGTAGCTGACGAGCCGGGCCTGTTGCGCCATGATCGCGCCCGTGCGCGCGACTTCGTTGGCCAGCCGATTCCTGCTGACGCTGCTGGTCACCTGCGTCCTGCCGCTTCTCGTGTTTGGCTGGTTCACGCTTGCCAGCGTTCGCGGCCTCATCGACGCGCAGGTCGTGGCCACGTTCGTCCCGCGCCTCTGCCAGGATCACGCGCAGAAGATCGAAGCCCGGCTGCGCCAGATCTACCAGTCCTGCAGCGTCGTGCGCGAGATCGCGCGTCGGGCCCTCGAGAGTGCCGAGGATCTCGCTGCCTTCGAAGAGCAGATCGAGCTCGTCCCCGACCTGCTCGACAACTACCTCGATCTCTTGCTGCTCGCCGACGCGGATGGTCGGGTTGCCTACTGGCAGGACGGTCAGTACCTCGATCCGAGCACGCGCGGTCAGCGCGCCGCGCGGATCCCGCCGACGGTCGCTGACGCGCCGTGGTTCATCCGCACGCAGCTCGAACGCAGCGCGGTGTTCCTGCCGCTCGGGGACTCGCTGTACCTCGAGTCGTGCAGCGGTGCCCGACCGCACGATCCGTCGGCATACCACTTGGCGTTTGCCATCGACGTGCCCAAGCGCAGCGGTTCACCGGGCGCGCTGCTGGCGTT
>CAMBXM010000082.1 GCA_945871815.1 Singulisphaera sp. GP187 | reverse complement strand
GTCGTCGAAGACACGACGGACCGCCGCTACCAAGTTGCGGTTTGTGACAAGCTCGAGCCGCTCGCGGTCGAGGACCTCACTCGCCGGGAGTACTCGCAGAAGAAGCTGCTGTTCCCGCTCATCGAGATGTCGACTGCTTTGAGTCAGTCCTTCTCGATGGAGGCGCTGAAGGCGCGCTACTCCTATAGCGAGCCAGAAGGTCGCCAGATCGTCCAGGGCGATGCCCCGAAGGGCGATGTGCCCAGCGGCCAAAACAAGTAACCGAGGAACTGCTCGTGGCCCGATGCGGGATGAGTTGCCCGCGGCCTGATGCAGAGCCTTGGTGTCGCGCTCCGAGCCGGGGGGCGGTCTCGAGCCTAACGGGCAGGCCGCCGAGCGACCGCGATCAAGCTGTGGCCAAACGGTAGGTCACATTTGCGGATCGCAAACCGCTCGGCAGACATGAGCTTGGTGAACAACCAGTTCAAGGGCCCGGGAATCGCCACCGAGGTGTTGTTGTAGCCCTTGGGCAGGAGCCCGAGCTTGCCGCGCAGTTTCTGGATGAGCACGGATGGGATGATCAACGGCAGCAGCAGCGCGTTGAAGTAGCTGGCGCGCAGCACCTCGAAGCCAGCGCTACGGAGTGCGGTTCTCAGCCGCCGCTTCGTGTAGCGGCGCTGATGATGGGCGATGTCGTCGTTGTTGGACCACAGCCACTCGTAGGCCGGCACCGAGAAGAACACGTGCCCGCCCGGACGCACGACGCGGTGGATCTCACGGAGGGCTCGTCCTTCGTCCGGAATGTGCTCCAGACAGTCGAATAGCGCGACGAGGTCGAAGCCCTGGTCTGTGAATGGCAGGTCATGGCCCGAGCCGGCGAGCACGCGCGGGAGTCCGCGCTCCTTGCAGTAGCGCAGATACTCGACATCGATGTCCATGCCATGGACGGTGCCGTAGCGCTGCAGCGGGCCCATCATGCCACCGGCACCGCAGCCGATCTCGAGCACGCGCAGGTTGCGTGCGCCTGTCAGCACCCGGTCGAGCACATCGAAGAAGATCGCGCGTCGGCTCAAGAACCAGAAGTGGGTGTTCTCGAGCTTGGCGAAGCGTTCGTAGGCAACCCGTTCCATGGCGCGGTGGGCTACACAGGCTCGGCGACGACGATGATCTCGTCGTGCGGATTGACGTAGAGATTGCAGGCACCCAACAGCCGCAATGGGCTCGCCAGGAGTCCCGCTACTCTGCCAAGGCGGCCGGCGCGTTCGGCGATGAAGCCGAACGAAACGTACTTGCCGGCGTAGCCCGCGCCGCAGTGGAGCACCCGGAAGCCGCAGTCGCGCAGCAGTCGCTCGATGGTCCGCGGATTGAAGTGGTAGAGGTGCTCCTCGTGCTTGTAGTGGTGCCAGCGTCGGCCCAGCAATCGCGCCCATCGGCTCGCCACGTTCTGGGTTTCGAGGAGGATGCGACCGCCCGGGGCGAGCATCGTGCGCAGGGTGCGCAGGGCTGCTTGCGGGTCCGGAATGTGCTCGATGACATCCCACAAGCTCACGAGATCAAACGAGCCCTTGGTGTAGCCCAGTGAGGGTGGGGCGTCTTCGAGGTTGCCGACGAACACGGTCGCTTCGCCGAGCTCGCGCCGTGCGAGCGAGGCAATCGACGCCGATGGTTCGATGCCGAGCACCGGATGGCCTGCCGCGCGCATGACCTGCAGGAAGTAGCCAGCGGCGCAGCCGACGTCGAGCACCCGCCCTGATGGCTTTACCCACTCCCGCACCAGAGCCATGCGCTTTTGAAAGGTCTTGAGGTAGAGCGAGGCCTCGCGGGCGTAGTTGGCATAGCCGCGCGACTTGGGGTTGTCGCTTTTCCAGTAGCCCTCGCCGTAGACCTTTGCGAGCGCCTCACCGTGCAGGCGGGGGCTGACATAGACGAGTTCGCACTGGGCGCACTCGTGGACGGTGAAGGCGCCATCGAGGAGTTTCGTACGCCTCTGGTCGCTCCCGCACAGCTGACAGTGAAGGACCTCGATGGACCCCGGCAGCGCAGGCGGAGCGGGGGATCGAGCCGCCACCATCAGCCGAAGTACTCCTTACCGGTGGCGACGTCGCCGAAGCCTGTCTTGCCGCCGGTCGCGAGTTGCCACGCGAGGCGGCGACCCATCTCGACCGACTGGTCCATGTTGTTGTACCGGTATGCGCCCTGGCGGCCAGTCGTGTGCAGGTTCTGCAGCGAGCGCACGAAGTCCATCATCGGTTCGAGGTGCGCTTCGTAGCCGACTTCGTAGAGCGGGTAGGCGTATGGGATCTTCTTGACGACCGAGCCGAGGACTTCGCCCTTGCCGATGAGTCCGACCTTGACGAGGTCTTCCTCAGCGATGCGCGTCAGCTCTTCGACCGACGCCCGCCAGATTTCATCCCCACGCTTGCAGGTGATCTCGCAGCACACGAGCGTCTTGCCCTTCGGCGCGCAGTGAGGACTGAAGTTGCGGAACTCCGAGATGCGATGCACCTTCAGTTTTTTCTCAGGAAGGTAGACCCAGCTGTCATTCGTGACGGTGGGCCGGTTCAGCTTGAGATACACGAACACGATCGATACGTGCTTCAGCACCGTGGCGCCGTGGATCGCCTCAGGCGGCGACACCGGCGATAGCGCCTTCACCAGCGAGTTCACCGGGATCGTATTGACGTAGATGTCACCCTGGATGAGTTCGCGTTGGTGCTTGCCGTACTCCACACCGGTGACCTTGAGGCCCTCGCGGAATACGCGCACGGCGGGCGCATTGGTCAGCACGGTGCCTCCCATCTCCTCGATACGCCTCGCGTAGCCGCGTGCAAGTTCGCCGATGCCGCCGAACTTCGGATAGATGAACTCCTTCACGAGTGTTCGCGGCCCTTCTTTGGTCGTCGGTGGCCGCAGCGTCTTCTTGATGGTGTCCCAGAGGTTCAGCAGGGTGATGCGCTGACTCGCCCACGTCGAGGAGATGGTGCGCGGCGGGATGCCCCAGGTCTTCTCGGTGTACTCCCCGAAGAAAACGCGGTACAGCGTGCGCCCGTAGCGGCGTGTCACCCAGCTCTCGAAGTCGCGGTCGTCGTTGAATTTTCGGCGGAAGACGCGGTCTTGGATGCGGACCCAGATGTAGTCCAGCATCGCCTTGATCATCATCCACTTCGGCATCTTCATGAGGACGTCGCCGGCGACCAGCGGGTACTCGATCAATTGGCCGAACAGGAAGATGCGCGACCGGCGGATCGCGGTGACCACGTTGTCGCCGAGGATCTCGTTCACGTGGTCGATGAGATTCTCGTCCTTGCTGTGAAAGCGGTGCGGACCGAAGTCGTAGGTCCAGTACTCATCGCCGTCTTCGACGAACGAAGAGGCCATGCCGCCGACGAAGGGCTCGCGCTCGAGCACCGTGACGCGGTGTCCCGCCTTCTGCAGCTCATAGCCGCAGGATAGGCCGGCGAGGCCTCCACCGAGAATGACGACGTGCTTCTGCATGGCGCGTGGAGTCGAAGGGTCTTGCTGCGTGGTCAAGTGGCGAGGGCCCAGAGTCTAGATCGATGTGGATGGCCCGGTCGATGCTGCCTTCGAGATTGGCGTGCTGGCTTCCAAGAAACGTTTTCGACAGATCGTGCGGAACATCTTCATGGCCGTCCGAGCCTGGCGCGAGAACGTGTCCGAGTGCTTGGATTCACCGCCCATGCGGGGGGCATACGTGACTGGGACCTCGATGACACGGCAGCGTTCCTGTAGGGCCGCGCACATCATCTCTGGGCTGAAGGCGGGCCCAGGCTCCCGGAGCCGATGCCGAATCTTCTGGAAGGTTTCTCGTGACAGTGCCCGGAACGTGCAGCCGACATCGGTGAACCGCGGTTCGGAGGGCCGCAGCCAACAGAGCTGCAGGAACTTGGCCATGGCGACGTTGCCCCAGCGGAGAAACGACCGCATGTTGGCGCCTTGCTGCACCATCTGGCGGGTCGTGCGGGTGCCCATGACCATGCCGGCATCGTCGAGGTAGACCAAGAGCTTCTCGACATCGCGCGCGCGGAAGCTGCCGTCGGCCTCGGTGAGCACAAGGATGTCGCCTTTGGCTGCAGCCATCCCGCCCATGAGCGCGGCGCCGTAGCCCTTCTTGGTCTCCGCCACGACGCGGGCGCCGCGAGCGGCGGCGATCGCCGCCGTGGCATCCTTGCAGTTATTGTCCACGACAACGATCTCGTCGATGTGTGGCTCGCCAAGGAATTCGTCGACGACTTGGCCGATGGTGGCCTCTTCGTTGTAGGCAGGCACCACCAAGGAAACGGTCCGGTTGCGGAACATGCGTCGGTGGAAGATACATTGCGGTCATGCGCAGAGGCATTCCCGCGTTGCTGTTCCTGTTGCTGAAGGTCGTCGTCTTTTCGCTGGCACCAGCCTTTGGACCGTTGGGGGCCCAGGCTCAACCGGAGACGCTGCGGATCGAGATCGCCGGCGCCAGCGTCAGCGCGGGTTTCATCGACGGCCCGCTGACCGGAGGGGCCGCAGAGAACTCCTCGGTTCCGCTGCTGCCGGTCTTGCGCGGCTGGTTCGAAGAAATCGATGCCAAGATCCACAGTCGCGCCGATGCCTTCATGTTCGTCGACGCGGAGAAGATCGGTGGCCTGCAGATCGATCGCGCCTTGCGGCAGGATCCGCATCTGGTCGTGGCCGTCGACTTCTTGTTTTGGTTCGCCTATGGCGATCTGAAAGTCAGGGACCTGAAGGACGCCGAGGCGCGGCTTCAGCGCCTTCAGGTTGGTCTCGACCTGCTCGATCGCATCCCAGGTTCCATCCTGATTTCGGACCTCCCGGATATGGGGGGAGCTGATCGGCGCATGCTGCGCCCGGCGCAGATCCCGGAGTCAACTTCGCTGGCGAAGCTCAACGAGGCAATCGCGGCATGGGCGAAGGTGCGGCCGCGGGTGCGAGTGTTCCCACTGGCTTCGACGGTCGCCCAGATGAAGGAGAGGGGCGTCGACCTGCCATCCGGCGACCACATCCTGAAGACCGAACCCATGGGCCTCCTACAGCAAGACCGGCTACACGCTACGCGACTTGGCATGGCCTTCCTCGCCTGCTCGCTGCAGCCGTTCGTACGCGAGCTTCTTCCGGAAGCGGTGCGTGAGCGCCTCCCCGAACGAACGTTTGTCGAGTTCTGCGCGTTCGCCGCTGCTGAGGTCGACCTGAAGGACATGGAGCGGCGCCTGCAAGAGAGGATCGAGCCGGAGGAGAAGTCCAAGTCTGGGCCGGCGGCGAAGGACGCGCCGCCTCCAGGTGGCGGCGACTAGCGCGGGCCCTGGCCGCGGTCTACGTCCCGGTGCGAGGCAGCAGCGGTAGCCACGCCGGCAGCGCTCGCAGTGGCGCCGCGACGTCGCGCAACAGGGACCATTGCCACGCCGGGAGGGGCAGCGCCCTTTTCTGTGCCAGTTGCCCGGCCGCCGTGGCTGACGTGGCATCGCCTACCCGGTAGCTCAGGACTGCGAGCAACAGCAGCTCGCGCACATCACGGTCGCGAAGCCCAGCCACTGCGAACGACCCTCGCATGGTGTCAAAGTGCTCCTTCGCAATCGCATTGGCACGTGTGCCGGTTGTGGCCAAGGCGTCCAGCGTGCGTACGAACGCTGCCTCAGCCTGAAATCGCTTCATGTCGTCGACCGAGTTCCTGGCTGCGCAAAGGTCGGCGAACTCCTCGAGCCGTAGTGCCAGCTGCTTTCGAAGCACGGCCGGAGGATCCGTGCACAAGGCGATGACCGCGCCATCGACATCGCCATCGGTGAAGTACACGCCGGCGAGTTGCACCTGAACTTGCGGCTCCGAGGGGTCGAGTTTGGTGATTTCTGCGAGCTGACGTTTGCTCTCGTCGAGCTGGCCGCACATTCGCAGCAGATCGGCTCGCAGCAGCAGGTAGGAGGGTTCGAACGGCCGCAGCGTGGCAGCTCGGTCCGCTGCGGCGAGTGCCTGCTGTGCACCTGTAAGGTCGGTCGCGCGGGCCTGCAGCTCTTGCGCCAACAACTGCCACGCGACCGGGTCCCAGGGCGCGATGGCTACCGCATCGCGCAACGGAGCCGTATCACCAAGTGGTTGGTCAGCGCGACTCGCGACGTAGCGAGCAAGGGCGCCCGCACTCGCAACGCCGGCCGCGCCGAGGCAGAGCAGGGCGATGCCGACGACGCGCAGCCACCATGCACGTAGGGGGCGAAGCTCCACCTCGCCGAGGATCGGGCTGCTGGCGAGCAGCGCGAGCAGCGCGGCCGGGGCGTTGCCCAGTGGGGCGCGGATGATCATCAGCGCAAGTAGCACGGCAAGCGGCGCCAGCCCGCTCCGGTCCGTTCGCCCACGACCGCGCGCGACTACGAACAACACGAGCAGCACCAGCGCGGGGACGCCGGCCTCGATCGCGGTCTCCAACCAATCATCGTGGGCGGTGCCGACTCGCCGCATCTCCGTGCGCGATAGCGAGGACAGTTCGATTTCCCGTTGCGAGCGGTAGCGGGGGTACTCGACGGCAAACTGGCCGGGGCCGTGCCCGAGGATCGGCGCATCGGCGACCATCCGCAGACCTGCGAGCGCAATCTGCAGGCGCACTTCGAGGGTGGCCGTACGCGTTGCGTGCCCAGGTAGGTTGAGGCTATCTGGGCCGGTTCCGCTGGTCGCGGATCCGGCTGCTGCTAACGAACAGCCGACGCCCAACAAGAGTCCCAAGGCGGTGGGCACGCATGGCAGCAGCCTTCGTCCCAGTGGCAAGCTGGCGGCCGCGGCCGCGATCACGACACCGAGCGGGAGGCCGACGAGGCCCGAGCGCGAACCGTTGGCGATGGCATAGCATGAGCCGAGCAGCAGTGCGAACGATGCCAGCCGCGGCATCGAGTGGAAGCGGGCGGCGAGCACTGCGGTGGCGACGGCGGTGAACTCGGCGGCGGTGTTGCGGTTGCCGAAGACGCTGACCGGCTCCATTTGGGTGCCGAGCCAGTCGGTGACGCCGAGGCTCTGGAACATTCCAAGACCGGCGGCCAACACGAGCAGGACCGCTGTCGTTCGCGCAATTGTGTCGCGGTTCGATGCCGCGCCGAGCCTTGCGGTGAGCAGCAGTGTCGTCCACCACCCGATCCTCAGAACCGCTTCGGCCGAGTTGGCGCGGTCGTGGTGCCAAATCGCTGAGCATGCGAGCCAGCCGATCAAGGCGACCAGGGCGCGGTCTCCATTGGGCCGAGCAGCGAACGCCCGAGGCTGCAGCAACAAGAGCACGCCGAGAGTGCTCATTGCCAGCGCCCGCCGCGCCAGCTCGGCGTCGAGCCACGCGGGGTGGAGGCACAGGGTCGCAAGCAGCATCAGCGACACCGGCACGAAGGTCCTGGCCATTCGTGGCGATGCGCTCATGCGCGCTTGTTGGCGTCGAACTGCAGGATCGCGTCCACGAACGCTTCGACGGCGAACGGCTCGAGATCGTCCAGTCCTTCACCGACGCCGAGAAACTTGACGGGGACCGGCAAGACGGAGCGGATGCCAAAGATGGCTCCGCCCTTCGCCGTGCCGTCCATCTTGGCCAGGATGAGGCCGCTGACCGGCGCTGACTTTGCGAACTCGCTGGCCTGTCGGATCGCGTTTTGGCCAGTCGTCGCGTCGAGCACGAGCAAGGTCTCATGCGGTGCCGAGGGCACGACCTTCTTGACCACGCGTACGACTTTTTCGAGCTCGGTCATCAGGTTCTTCTGCGTGTGCAGCCGTCCCGCCGTGTCGAGGATCAGGTAGTCGATCCCACGCGCGACCGCTGCCGTGACGGCATCGAACGCGACCGCGGCCGGATCCGCACCTGTGTGTTGCTTGATGATCGGGATCCGTAAGCGCTCTGCCCACAACGCGAGCTGCTCCACGGCGGCAGCTCGGAACGTGTCGCCGGCGCCGAGCATCACCGAGTGGCCCTGGGTCGCGAGATGGCGGGCAAGCTTGGCGATTGACGTCGTCTTGCCCGCCCCGTTCACGCCGACAACGAGCACGATCGTCGGTTTCGTGGGGGCCTTTGCCAGGGCCTCGGCGCTGCCTTGCAGCAGAGCACACAGTCGTGCGCGCAGATAGGCTGGGACCTTGTCGACGTCGGTGATCTCGCGCTTCTTGTAGGCGACTTTGAGCTCCTCGACGATCTGCGAGCCGACGTTGCCGAGATCCGCTTGGTAGAGAACCTGCTCGAGTTCGTCGAGGAAGTCCTCGTCGAGTTTGCGGCCGAGCGAGAACAGCCGCGACAGGCCGGCGGCGAGGACTTCGCGCGTCTTCTTGAGTGCGCTTAGCAGTTTGCCGAACACCATCCGCTCGTCCCTCAGCTCTCGGGCGCGGTGGCCGCGTCCTGACCGGACGCGCCGCGCTCCTTCTCCAGGTCCAGGCGAACGCGGTCGAGGATGCCGTTCACGAAGCCGCCCGAGTTCGCGGTCGAGTACTTCTTGCCCAGCTCGATTGCCTCGTTGATCGCGACTTTGGGCGGTACGTCTCGGCAGTGGGCCAATTCGAAGACCGTCATGCGAAGGATGTTTCGGTCCACACATGCCATCCGCTTCAGGTCCCAGTTGCGGGTGACGGACTTGAGCCGGTCGTCGATCTCGTTGCGCAGCTTCAGCGTGCCCTCGACGAGTCGCAGCGCGAAGGTGCGGACCTCCTCATCGCCCTCGCTGGCTTCGTTGCACATGGCAGCGAGATCCTGACCGAGGTCCTGTTCGTAGTTCGGTCCTCGGAGGTCGAACTGGAAGAGCAGTTGGAGTGCGACTTCGCGGGCTTTGGTGCGTCGGCGAACAGGCTGGGTCATGGCAAGGAACGAGCGCGAAGGCGCGACACAGAGAGTAGCGAGGAAGTGCTGGGGCTCAACGGGGGGGCTGTGGTTTCCTCATCGCGACCTCCAGCGCGCGCGACAACTGCGCCATCTCCAAGGCCGCAAGCACGGCGTCGTTGCCCTTGTTACCGGCATCGCCACCGGCGCGGGCCATCGCCTGCGCGAGGTCTTCGCACGTCAGTACGCCGAATGCGATCGGCACGTTGGTGTCGAGGTTCACCCGTAAGCAACCGTCGGTGGCTGCGCTGCAGACGTAGTCGTAGTGACTGGTCTCACCGCGGATCACGGCGCCGAGGGCCGCGACCGCATCGCAGCGCCCCTTGGTCGCGAGCCAAGCACTTGCTTGCGGCAGTTCGAACGCACCAGGCACATGGACCACGGTGATGTCGGTGTCGGCGACGCCGCAGGCGCGACATGCCGCTAGCGCACCCTGCAACAAGCGACCGGTGACGACTTCATTGAAACGGGCCACGGCGATGCCAACCTTGAGGCCACGGCCATCCGGTTGCGCGCGAAGTTCGAGAACCATGGTCTGAGGCTAGGACTCGAGCGCGGCGGCGCCAAGCGCGCAGTGCGGGGCGCCAACAAGGTGGCGACGCGAGTATGGGCTGGCCGCCGATCAACTCACCGTTGCAATCCGCCGAGCCGTGTGCGAGAGTCCGCGCCACTTCATGGGCCCGGATCTATGGTTCTGGGTCGCCCTTGTGGCGACGGTCGCGCTGTTGCTGCTGGCACTGGTGTCGGGGCTGCGTCGTCATCGTCGCGCCCACTTGGTCGCTGGACCCGCCGCAATGGTCAGCCTCGCGATCGCGATTCTGCTGACCGAACAGCTGGCGCGACTCTACGAGTTTCCGGAGCCGATCCGGTCCATCCACCTAGTGTGCGCCAAGATCGGCGGTTTGCTTGCGATCCCCGTGATCCTCACCGGCGTCTGGCTCTGGCGGCGCCCCGGTGCCCGCCGGGCCCATCGAGTTGCGGTCTTCGCGTTCGTCGCGGCGACTCTGGTCGCGACCGTGACGGGGCTGTGGATGTTCAGTCAGGCCACTCTCCGCTGACCGGTGCCGTCGGCGCTGCGTGGCTCGGGCGCTGGAGCAGCTCAACCCATGCGAGCCATGGCTGCACGTGCTGCGTCCATGGCTGCCACGACTTCGATGCGCAGCGCGTGCCAAGCCGCATCGCTGAGGCCGAGCATCCCAAGGTCATCGGGGTGAATTGGTTCGATCGGTGCGCGCCCCGGCAGGTAGCCGAAGCCGCATTCGCAAGCAACCGCGTCGGCCACGCGCATGATCGCGGACAGGCGTGGATCGCCGATCGCAGTGCGATCGCGATGCATCTCGATGATGTCCTGGATGTCAGTGCCCAGGTTCCACTTGGCGGCGACCAGAGCACCTGCTTCGCCGTGGTCGAGGCCCAGCATGGACCGCTCCACCTCCGTCATGCTGGGGTTCGTGGGCTTGGTCTTCGCGGACTTCACCGCCTCGGTCATGTAGGGGCCGAGGAGCAACTTGCCGATGTCGTGCAGCAGACCGCCGACAAAGAGCAGTTCGCACTTGTCTGGCGGCAGTCTGCAGGCGATCGCAGTCGCGCGGGCGCCAGCGGCGACGGCGACGGAATGGACCCACAGTCCCCGCTGATCGTGCCCGTACCAATCGAGTTCCTTCTGCAGGAACTTCGCGGTGCTGGACGCTAGGAGGAGGCTGCGCAGACCGCGGAAGCCGAGAACCATGATGGCTTCCTTGATCGAACTGCACGTGCGGCTCAAGCCAAAGAACGGCGAGTTGACCATCGCCAGCATGCGAGCGACCAAGACGGGGTCGTTGTGCAAGTGCCGCTCGAGGTGCTGCGGTTCCGTATCCGTCTGGTTCAGCACCTCGAGGAGCCTGATGACCGATTCTGGAAGCGGCGGAATGTGCTCACTCTTCGACAAGAGTTCGCGCCGTCTGCGCTCGTGCTGATTGCGGGTCGCGTCGATGGTCATGGTCGCGGTCGGGGGCCTCGCGGTATTGCCATCCCTTGGTCGGAAGTGCGCCGCACCCCGCTTGACGGGTTCGTAGGTGGGATGAGTGCGCAGAAGCCTGGAGGCCACGGCAAGCAGGCCGCTGGCACACGCGTCCTGCCTGCGCGAGGGGGATCGGCTCCGATCTGCGCGCGTTCTCCCAGGATCCCCATCCGCCTGCCGTGGGCTCGGCGACGGCGCCGTTCTGCCGCCGGCTGCTCGGTAAAGCAGTTGCAGGAACGGGTCGATAAGGCCGGCAATGGGACCAGTTGTCAGCCTGCCTTTGCTACCGGTCGCGCCATCGGCGATCCGCGGCCGCGTGTTCGGTGCGGTGCTCCGCCATCGCTACGTGCTCGACCTGCTGTTCGGCGCCAGCCTGATGGTGTTGTTCCATCTCTTTGTGGTGCAGATCTCGGTGGTGAAGGGTCATTCGATGGAGCCTTCCCTGCACGACGGCGATCGCTTGGTGGTTGACCGGGTGACTTGCAGCATTGGCGAGGTGAACCGCGGCGACGTCGTCGTGCTGCGCTACCCGCGCAATCCGACGATTGACTTCGTGAAGCGCGTCGTCGGCCTACCGGGCGATCGCGTGGCGCTACGAAGTGGCCAGTTATGGGTCAACGGCGCGATGGCGCCGGACGACTGGACCTGCATTGCAGACCTGGAGACGACCCGCGAAGTGGATGTGCCGGACGGCTGCTACTTCGTGCTCGGGGACAACCGGCCGATCAGCTGTGACTCGCGCGAGTTCGGATTGGTCCCAGAGGGGCTGCTGCGTGGCCGGGTGCGGGCTCGTTTCTGGCCGCTCGATCGCGTCACCGTGTTCTGACAACCGGGTCGTCGGAGGCGGCGCTTGCGAACGCGGTTCCGTCGCGTTCCAACTGGCGCCATGGCGAACGACTCGAGGCACGTTCTGGTGGTCGGCGGCACGGCGGGTATCGGCCTCGGCGTGGTCCAGGCTCTCGGTGCCCGAGCTGTTGTTTGGTCCCGCCGCCACGGTGTGGACGCTACCGACGAAGCTTCGGTGGAGCTCGCAGCCGGGGAACTTGTGCGCGCGCGAGGTGCTCCCTGGGGTCTGGTGCACACGGTCGGGGACTTCTTCGAGGCCTCGCTACTCGCAACCGACAGCGAGCGCTTCAACAGCCTCCTGCAGAGCAACCTCATGTCGGCCTTGCACGTCGCCAAAGCGATCGTGCCGTCGATGATCGCGGCACAGCGCGGGCGCGTCGTGTTTTTCGCCGCGGCCGGTGCGGGTCTGCCGCGCGCGATGTTGCGGGCTCCGGCCTACTTTGCGATCAAGGCCGCTCTCGTGCACATGGCCCGGTCACTGGCGGCAGAGTGTGCGAAAGCGAAGGTGACGGTCAACGTCGTTTCCCCTGGTCTCATCCACCACGACCAGAGCCATCAAGAAAGCCAGCAGCGGATGCTGCCGCGCGTGCCGATGGGGCGGCTTGGCACTGTCGCCGACGTCGTCGCACTGGTGCAGTGGCTCTTGTCCGAGGACAGCGGCTACATGACCGGACAAGACCTCCCGGTCGATGGCGGGCTCCAGCTGTGAACGCCGTCGTTCCGGTTCTTGCGCGCTACGAGACCATCGGTGCGGCTTCGCGAAGGACTGGGTTCCGCAGCGTGCCCAGGCCTTCGACGGTCACCGTGAGCGAGTCTCCGTGCGCGATTGCAGAGACGCCCTCGGGAGTTCCCGTCGCAATGAGATCCCCTGGTCGCAGGGTGGTGCAGCGCGCGATCGCTTCGAGGATCTTGCCGATGGAAAACACCATCTCGCTGGTGCGCGCCTTCTGCTTCACCGCACCATTGACCGTCATGGCGACCTCGAGATCGTTGCCGTCGATGGCGTCGGCCGGCACGACGAACGGACCGGTAGGGCAAAACGTGTCGAACGACTTGCTGCGCAACCACGGGTACTTCTGGTCTCGATCGGTTCCCTGCAGGGTGCGAGCCGTGACGTCGTTCATCGGCGTGTAGCCAGCGACGAGAAGGGGCCCATCCAGTGCGCTCACGTACTTCCGGCCCTTCTGCTGCGGGTCAGAGAAGCCCAGCACGAGGCCGAGCTCGGCTTCGTGGTCCACTCGTGAATCGAGCCAGTGTGGAATGACCACCGGCTCGCCGTGAGCCCGCAGCGTGTCCGGCAGCTTGGCGAAGAAGATGGGCTCCGGCGGCGCTTCGGCCCCGAACTCGCGGGCGTGCTTCACGTAGTTCTTGGCGACGCAGAGGATCTTGCCGGGCCGCGGCACTGGCAGAGCGAAGCTGCTCGGTGCGGCCATCTCTCGCCCCTGACGCATGCGGGCCAAAAGGTCCTGCAGCCGCAAGGCGCCTTGCGCCAGCAGCGCATGTACGTCCTGTGGGCCGAGGTCGTACCAGCGTGCATCCTGCGCGGTTGCTCCGGGTTCGAAGGCGCCGAGGTGCGTTGCGCCGGGGAGATGAAAACGAAACCAAGCGGGGGCGTGAGGTAGCACGAGCGTCAAGGAAGTGGGCGCAAAGGTTGCTGTGGCGACGGCCGCGCTACTCAGCGGCAGCGTTCGAGTGCGAGCATGGCATAACAGGTGCAGAGCACCTGCATCGACTCCATCCAACGCGGGTTCTTCGCGTTGACGAAAGAGCCGTCCTGCTGTTGCAGACCCTGCAGGTGTTCGCGGAGCGCTTTGCGCCAATCGATCGGTACCGGCTTCGGGGCGTCTTTCGCGTCTGCTTCCACGACTTTGGTCACGGTGTCGACCGAGGCCATGTCGAGCGACTGCGCCAACACCATGTAGTAGTAGAAGAGGCCGGCATAGCGAGCCTTGTCGCCGGCGGGGACGACGAAGCCCGGGTTCTCGTCGAGCGTCCAGTGTTGCGCGATCCAGTTGACGGCAGCCTGTACGCGCGGGTCGTCCTTGCTGACTCCGCACAGCGTGTAGGCCTTGAGCAACGCGTAGGTCATCGAGCCGTAACTACGAGGCTTCGACTTTCCGTCGGGCGTCTCGTCGTAACCGGCGGCGGAGTTGCCGGGGTAGTAGGCCGATCCACCGTCTTCACCGGGGACGATGTCGATCAGCTTGCCGCCGGCATCGGGGTCTGTGACCTTGCCGCTGAAGTCGTTCACGCTCTTGAGGTTCTGCGACCGCTGCAAGAAGACCAGGGCTTTGCGGAACGCCTCGTGTTCGGCTGGCAAACCGGATTCGCGCAGCGCCTGCAGCGCGAAGTTGACGTTGCTGAGATCGCCACGTTGGCTGCCGCCGTAACCAATGGAGCCGTAGTCGCGGTCGCTGCTTTGGTAGCCGCTGCTCTCGACGTTCTGGCAGGCGAGGATGAACCGTTGCGCCTTGTCGAGCGGGGTCTTGGCTGAGGGATCAGCCCAGCGGGCAAGGGCGCCGATGACAACGCTGGTGGTGTAGTTCTGTACCTGCTGACCGAAGGATCCGTCTTCGTTCTGGTTCGCCAACAGCCAGCGCAAGCCCTGCTCGAGCACCGCGCTTTCCTGCTGCGACCGCAGCGCCAGCGGCTTGGTCTGCAGCGCCAGCATCGCAAACCCGGTGATCGCTGGGTCGGCGAACGACGTGTCGCCGTACTTGACGAGCATCGTGCCGTCTTTCTGCTGCGCCATCAGGAAGTCGAATGCCTTCTGCTGCGCCGGCGAGAATGCGGCGGTGGTGGCCTGGGCGCCGGGATCCTGGGCGACATCGAGGTCGCGGTTGGCTTCTTGGCAGGCGACGAGTTGCAGTAGCGCCGCGAGCGCTGCCGTTCTGTCGAGCGCGCCTTGCAGACTGGTTGGCACAGTCGCAACGAACGCGAGTGCCTCCGTGGCGAGGTGCTCCGGGAAGACATCGCTGCGCACTTTGGTGGCTACCACTTCGACCTGATGCGACCACATCGAAGTCGCAAGCCCGCGGTCTGCGAGCCACCTCTTGGCCATCTCGATCTCGTCGCCGTAACGGTCTCGGTCCATCGCCGTCAAGGCATCCACGACCCAGGCGGTGGTTGCGGGGTCTTCGTCTTTGCCAACGCCAAAGCTGCCGTCGTCCCGGCGGCCGCCGATCAGCAGGCCAAGGGTGGCGCGGATGCGTGGATTGTCGAGTGCCACGTAGAAGCGGTGGCAGTGTCCCATCGCACTCAGCAACTGCGCGGCGTCGCGGATCGAGTTCGAATACGGGGCGGCGACACCAGGCGTCTCGGTCGCCTTGGCCATTCGGGCGATCAGCAGATCGACCTGGGTGCGGAAGATCGGCCCTTTGGTGCGCGCCGCTGGGTTGGTCGTGCGCTGCAGGTCGGCCGCTGGCCCGGTGACGCACGTCGCTGCGGTGCCGCAGGTGGCCAGCAGAGAGGAAAGGAACACGAACGACGAGAGGGACCGGTTCATGGCGATTGGCGCGAGAGGGTAGGTGTGGCGCAGCGGCGCCACAAACGGAAATGCTGCCGCCGCGGTTCAACTAGCTGGCGATCGCGAATGAGGTCTCGCCGCACCTTGTCGCGTATGGTGCACGCTGCGGCCGCGGTGCCGCCACGGACGCCATGAACGATCGCCTGCGTAAACTCGGTACCTATCCGATGGTCGCTCTCGAACAGCACAAGCTCGAGATGCAAACGCGTGGGGTGCGCGTGTTCGATTTCGGGGCTGGTGACCCGATCGAGCCGGTCGCACCTGCGATCCGCGCCGCTCTGGTGGATGCGGTTCCGACCACCAGCCCGTATCCGCGCCTTGCAGGACGCCCCGATCTGCGCGCTGCCATCGCCGGCTACTTTCGCGAGCGCTTTGGCGTCGGCCTCGACGCCGAAACGGAGATCCTTCCGACGATGGGGAGCACCGAAGCGCTCTTCCATTTGCCACAGGTGCTCGTGCAGGTGCCGAGCGAGAAGGACCTCGTCCTCTACGGGGAGCCCGCCGATCCCGTGTGTGAGACGGGGGCTTTGTTCGCCGAGGCGTGGACCTACCCGATTCCGCTCGGACCCGAGAATTGCTACTGCGCCGATCCCGAAACTGTGCCCGAGGCCGTGCTGCGTCGCGCCGCCATGGTGTTCTTGAATTCACCCCATGATCCGACGGGGCAGGTGTTGCCCGATTCGGTGTTCACGGCATGGGTCGCAGCCCGCGAGGAGTACGGCTTCACGCTCGTTTGCGACGAGAGCCAAGTGGATCTCTACTACGGTACGCAGCGGCCAAAGAGCCTGCTGCAGTTCGGTCGGAAGGGCTGCCTCGCAGTGCACACGCTGAGCCAGCGATCGGCGATGGCGGGCTATCGCAGTGGTTTCGTCGCCGGGTGCGCCGACACGATCGCGCACTACCGGCAGTTCCGCGCGGCCATGGGCGTGACCCCGCAAGACTTCGTCCAGGCTGCCAGCGTCGTGGCTTGGCGCGATGGCGCTCATGTCGAAGTGCGGCGACAGCTGTTGGGGAAGAAGCGCGAACTGATGCTCGGTCTGTTCAAGAGCCTTGGTCTGTCCGTGCACGCCACCGATGCCGGCATGTATCTCTGGGTGCAGGTGCCGCTCGGGTCCAACGGCGTCGACCACGCGGCGCACTTGCGCGAGCATGGGATCCTCGTGGTGCCCGGCACGTGGTTCGGCGCGCGGCAGGATCGCTACGTTCGGGTCGCGCTGGTGCCGTCGCTCGCAGATTGCGAAGCCGCCGTCAAAGCCTGGCCGCGCTGAACTCTGGTGCT
>CAMBXM010000081.1 GCA_945871815.1 Singulisphaera sp. GP187 | reverse complement strand
CAGCCTCAACAAGCGCCACACGCCCACTCTGGTCAACTGCGGCTACTGCGAGAATCTCTACTGGGATGGCCGCGCGCCGAGCATGGAGAAGAACGTCGTCGCGGCGTGGAAAAACCAGATGGGTGCCGACCCGACGAAGGTCGCCGGGGTGCTCGCAGCCATCCCGACCTACGCGTCACTGTTCCAGAAGGCCTTCGGTCGATCGCCCGACGAAGAGACGATCGGCATGGCGCTGGCGGCCTTCGCGCGGATGCCACGTGGCATCAACTCCGCGTTCGATCGCTGGCAGAACGGGGATGAGAAGGCGGTCGATGCCGACGTTCGCGCGGGCTACGACCTGTTCCTCGGCAAGGCTGGCTGTGCCGTGTGCCACGCACCGCCGCTGTTCACGGACAAGGTCTTCCACAACACCGGCATCGGCATGGACGCGGCCGAGCCGGACAAGGGCCGCGGTGCCCACTTGAAGGACCCGACATTGGACGGCTACTTCAAGACCCCATCGCTGCGCGACGTCGCCAAGACGGCGCCCTACTTTCACGACGGCAGCATCGCCACGCTCGAGGACGCGGTCCGGTTCATGGCTTCGGGTGGCCGCGCCAATCCGACGCGCTCGCCCGAACTGATGGATCGGAAACTGAGCGAGGTCGAGATCCAGGCCCTCGTGGCCTTCCTGAAGTCGCTGAGCAGCGAGGTGACCTTTACGGCGCCGACACTGCCCCAGTGAGAACTGGACGAAGCGCGCCCCCGCCCGGGCGCGCCGGAATGCCGCGACTGGAATGCCGCGTTCCCGTGTGCCGCGATCAGCGTCCCGGCTTGGCGCCACGGTCGGTCGCGATGCGCACACTGCCATCCCAGCGATAGCGACTGCGGGTGCCGCGCTGGCCCGTTCGCTCGATGGTGACGTAGACCGGAACCTCGGCCACGGGGTCGGTTGGCTGCACGACGTAGTGACCCTCGTAGGTCGTCCGCGCGCCGCGAGCATCGTCCGTCGTGGCCACGGCTCGCATCGGCACGCCGCTGCGCAGCCGCCCGACATCGAAGCGAACGTCACAGTCCGGCGTTCCGACAGCTAGGACGTCGATACGTTCCCCCGGTTGCACCGGGCCGTCGTGACGACGCACCAACGAGACCACAGACAGCCGAGGCAAAAGCGGCGAGGGTTCGGCGTCGGGCTGCGCCCCGCCAAGATCCAGCGCGGCACTGCGGGCGATCTGCCGTGAAAGCTCGCGCAGGGTATTCCCACTCAAGCCCTGGACCGGAGCACTGATCAGTGAGCCGTATCCCGTCGGGCCGCCGGTGACGCCCGATCCGAGCGTCTCCGTCCTCGTCGTCGCGAACAGTTCCGTTCCATCTCGATCGCGCAGCTCGAGGTGCAAGCCGACTTCCGCGGTCGACTGCAGAACATAGTACGACCGGTTCCAGCGCTCCACGTCGCCGAACAGCACCCCATCGACTTGCAAGGCCGCGGCAATGCGCGCGGCGTTCTGCGGATCCGCCATCCCCGCTCGATCCAGGCCAACGTGCGCGAGCTGCGTGTCACTGACCCACGGTTCGACTACTTCAAAGGGGCTCTGCCGCAGCCACGCCACGATGTCGCCACGCAGTGAGTCAGCAACCTCGATGCGGCCGCGCTCCCTGCCACTCTGTTCGAGCGCCAGCACTTCACCGACCGGACCGAGCGCGGTCGCCAAGAACCCCTCTTCGGGTGCACTCGTGCGGAACGGAACTACGACGATGCGAAAGCCCATCGCCCGCAGCTTTGGCAGGCGCGGATCCTCGCGGCGCCGCACGTTGGAACCAGTGCAACCCAGCAGCAGCAGGCCAAAGAGCGCGAGCAAAACCAACCGGAGGAGCCTCATCGCGTCGCCTCCGCTTGCTGCCCAAAGGCGCCGCGCACGCGCACGCGGACCGCCAGCGGCGGCCAATCCGCGGGGACATCGACGGCGCCGGTATAGGCAGCATTTGCGCCGGACATTGGCATCGAGCGCAGCCGGTCGCCGAGGTCAAGCCACACACTCGAACCGGGCGGGGCCTCGACCCGTACTTCGACGCGCGCAAGGCCCTCGCTGATTGCATGCACCACAGGTGCGGCGACCACGGGGGCGGCGATACCCGGCGGCATGTGATGCTCGGCACGATCCTCGTCCACCGGCAGCACTTCCGCCACGCCTTCGACCAGTTCATCGATCCGATCGAGTGAGGCCGCGCCCGCACCGTGGGTACTTTGCGACAGCAGTTCGGTGAGCAGCTGCCCGCTCTTCAACAAAAACCCGCCAGTGACGCCGACGGTGTAGTTCGCCTGCCACCACTCACCGCCGTCCTTCTCGACAATGCGAAAGCGAGCCCCGAGCGCGTGGCGGCGCACCAGCAGAGCGTTCCATCGCGTCTCGTCGAACTGGTCAACGACCAACACCCCATCGACCCCGATGGCAGTGGCAACTTCGGACAGTGGCAGCGATGCCGGGGAGAACGTCTCGGGATCCGAGAGCCAGGATCGCTCGGACAACACGCGATCGGTGAACTCCAGTTCGGCAACGAGGTAGCCACGTTCTTGCAAGCGCGCTCGGAGCAGCGACCGCGCGAGTTCGCGTTCGACGAACGGAGCGGCACCCTGAACGGGCAGGACAGCAAGACGGTGCGGCCTCGGCACATCCGGATGCAGCGTGTGCGACAGACCGCCACAGGATGCGAGCAGCACGGCGCCGAGGGCGGGCACCCGCATCACTGCGCGCCTCCGACGATCACCGTGCCGCGCAGTTCGCCTTCGGGGGTGGTGACCACGAATGGGAACGAACCACTCTCGTGGAAGCAGATCGAAGCCACACCGTGTGGCGAGAGCGGCAGCGACACGGACTGCGATTCTTGCGCGAAGAATTGGAGCGTTGTGGAGCACTGAGCACTCGGCTCGAACGGCCGCGCGATCGCGATCGCTACGTCACCGGCGCTGCGGCCGTTGCGAAACACCACCGTGCCAAAGTCGGCGATGGCGAGTTCTGCACCGGGCTGCAGACCTCGGTCGGTGACAGTGACGGTCTGCGACGAGAAGTGCGGATTCTCGGGCAGCGGCGAGCCCGCACAGGCCGCCATCGCGGACACCGCGGCTACCGCGGCAGGGTGAGTCCATCGGCAAGTGGGCATCTTGGAACGATGCCGCAGCCATCGCCGATTTGCACGCCGGGCAGCGACTCCAGGAGCACCTACTGACGAAAGGCCCTGCGGCAGAGCAGGATGGCCGCCGCGCCTGAAGCAAGTCCGAGAACGGGTGCCAGCACGGGTTGCACCAGAGCGACCAATGGCGTCACCACCAAGACGGTGCCGGCGACTACCGGGAGTGCAAGGCGCAGGTCGGCTGCCTTCAAACCGAAGTGCATCAGCGGCCAGGCGACCGCGAAGGCGAGCACGGACAAAGGGATGGCAACCATGCCAACAGGGAACGCGAGCTGGTCCTTGCCAAAGGCAGCGTCGTCCGGCGGCAGGCCAAAGTAGAACGCGAAGATGCTGACCACGGACGTCGCGACAACGATGGCAAACGTCGCGATCGCAACCACCACGGATCGGTCGATCCGATGCAGGGGAGACGCTGGGGCAGAACTCATGGCACGCCGCCGGCAACGCCAGCCGAGTGCCCGGGATTTTGCCGAGATGACGCAGCCGGAAGGCCACATCATCTCGGCGGATCTCGCACCCAGCCGTCGAGAGTTCCTGCCAGCGGGTGAGGTTCGCCGCAGGAACTGCCGGAGTTGAGTGACTCTCCTTCTTCCCCTTTTCTCGATCTCGCGCGCGATTCCGGTCTTGCCCTGGGCGCGACAATCGAGCTACAGGATCGACGATGCGTAGCTGTCACTCGGCCCCGCCGCATCCTCGATCACCAACGACTCCGCGATGGCGCACGTGATCTCCTCGCAGTTCGCTGCGACCGTCACATTGACGCTGTTCGTGCCCGCCGATGTCGGGCTGTAGAGCACCTTCAGCGTGGTCGAAGAAATGCCGGAGCCCGAGAAGTCGTAGCAGATCTTGCACGACTTGCCGCCGACAGGCGGAGAAGGAACGACGGTGATTCGTTGCATGTTTGGCCCGCAGTGACGATCAGTTGGACTTCGTAACTTCGGTGCGAAGGTCGCCGAAGTACTTCGTGGCATCCGGATCGCCCCGAGACTCCGCCGCACCCCGCAGCTTCCTCGCGGCCTTGATCGCGAGGTTTCTCAGTCCCAAGGCGGCGTTGATGCGAGCTCGCACAGACTCTGCGTCCCCCGTGTCATTCTCGATCGCGCAGGCGCCTAGCACCTCGAGGTTCGCATGCGCCTGAATAGTCAAGGCCACGATCGCATTCACCCGATCCGTGGGCTTCGAGGTGGATTCCGCGAGGATCGCCCTGGCTTCTTCGCTACTGAGGTCCTGTGAACTCTTGCCAATCCTGGGAGCGACTTGGCCGGCAGCGAAGGCCACCACGCAGAGAACCGCCAGCGCGCCGGGCTTCCACCAACGCAAGCCGCTCTTCGGACGACGAGTCATCCGGATGTAGTCGCTGAGTGGAATGTCACCAAGCTTGCGTGTCGTGCTCACTTCGACTCCTTCGAGATTGTCCGCAGCCACTGCCGCACGTCCAAGTCAAGCTTCTCGGCCTCTGCCATCGGCAACACTTCAAGCCGCTTCGGCATCACGAAGACGTAGTCGATGCCCGGGCGGCGCCACATTGCCTCGGGAATGTCCTCTGGCTTCGCACCGTTCTCCGCCAAATCCCGGATCGTGTCGATGACATCTCTGTCTAGGAGCACGGCTCCGGGTAGGAGAATTGGACGGGTCGGAATGACCCCGGCGATCCAATCGAGTGAGACACCGCAGATCCGCGCGATCTCGCTGACGGCGGCGAAGCCAGGATCACAGTGGCCGGACTCCCAGCGCGTGATCGAGCGCTGGACGGTGCCAAGGCGGTGCGCCAACTCTTCTTGCGAGAGCCCTGCCGCCTTTCTCGCGTCGCGCAGCCGGTCGCCTATGCTCAAAAGCCGCTTGGCCAGTGCAGCACTGGGCGACACCAGTGCGGGTGCGGGATCGAATTTCCGTGGTGGCATGGTTACGACGGACGGCGCAGCAGCGAGGACTGACGCGACGCGAGAGATTTCCGTGAGACCTTGGATGCTAGCCCAGGGCGCCACCTTGAACAGCCGCCCCACACGTGGCCGCAAAGGCGAGGAAATGGCGATTGGAAGCGCCAGGACATATGTGTCGCAACGCCGCGTCGTCGAAGCCGCAATCGCACGCGAGCACCTCGAGCGTCGACATACCACCGGGCCGCAAACCACGTCGAAGTAGCTCCCGCAGACGCCCATCTCGTCGCCACCCGTCGGGCCACTCGTGGGGCCAGTCGCTCGCCGCGGATGTCCACACCAGCAGCCTGTTGAAGCACGGCTCCGTCGCCCAGGGCTCGGGAGCTCGTTCGAGATCAAGGAGCGCGAACGGAGCCGACTCTGCAGATCCGACGCAGATCGTGCGATGCAGAGATCGGACCAGCTACTGCGCCCGCAGGGAGGATGCGTTCTGCAACAGACTGCTTGGGGCATCGGCGCGGCGGCGAGAGCACGGCCCCAGAGGGTGCTGTGCCGCACATCGGCGGGCGCCGTGATGACGGCGTCGATCGCAGAGTTCCGCACACAGCAGGGAGACATCCCCGTTTCGGTCGCAACGCCGGCCGGCCGCGAACTCGGCGACGAAGCTGGCAGCGGCGCCTACAAATCGAACAAGACCGCGAACCAACAAGGTGCCCACCGCGATCCGCGGCGTGTTGGCCACCTCGGATGGGTCACCCGCAGAACCCCTGGGTGACGCGGACGGATCTCTGCAGACCGCGCCCAGGGCCGCGGGACCGCGGAACCGCGGAACCGCGAGTGCGGCGGCTCCCACTTCCGAGCCTTCCGAAGGAGCAAAGAAGTCGAGGTCAGGGGCCGTTGGCAGAACGAGTCCGCGTCCTCGCGAACCAGCCGAAAGAGCCGCAAAGCCCCCCCCCGTGGCGCCATTCTCATATGGCTGGTCGTCGTCCGCATTCGGAGACGGAACCTGAACGGCAACCGGGTCCGCCAGACCTACTCTCGACCGCTAGAAACGACACAGGGCGGACCGGCATGCCGATCCGCCCTGGTAACTGGTAGCGGGGGCAGGATTTGAACCTACGACCTTCGGGTTATGAGCCCGACGAGCTACCGGACTGCTCCACCCCGCGTTGGGTGAGGGGAAGAAGGTAGCGACGTTCTTCGCACAAGCAAGCGCGATCTTTCCTAGGCGCAAATCCCCTGGCACCCAGGGCTGCACTAGCCGCCCTTCTCACCCCGCAACCTGACGACAGCCTGCTTCAACTCCTCGGGGCACCCCGGCGAGTCGAACAGCGCACTTCGCCGTTCGATCTCGGCGAGCACAGTAGCCCGATCACTTGGGTTGAGTTGCACACGGACTTGCCACAGGGCCACTTGCCGCGAACGGAACGGGACCGCGTCTTCAGCCGTGCCGCGAACGGCCACGGTGAGCCACTCCACCGCCCTGCCCGGATCCGAGCTGGCAAAGGCACGCCCCAAACGATCGGCGATGTTGACCATACGTGGGTCCATCGGCGAGGCCTGTTGCAGGCGGGCGAGGACGTTGACCGCATCGGCCAGCTTGCTGCTGCGCGCATAGGCCTCTGCGAGCAGGAATCGCACGGAGTCCTGTTCGGCGAGGCTGAGCGACCGATGGTCGCTGACTTCCTTTTCGTCGAGCCACGCGCGAGCGAGTGCCATTGCATCACCCAGGTCGTCCGTGGCGAGCAACACGTCCAAACGCAGCAGGCGGAAAGGTGGATCGTCGAGTTCTTCCGGCAACTTGGTGCCCGGCGGGAGTGCCTCGAAGGCAGTGCGCACGTCCGTCGCTTCGCGACTGAGTTCCTCGGTGCTGTCCCAGGACTCGTTGCCGGGCTTCAGCAGCGCAACCAACAGCACATAGCGCATGGCGGAACGGGCGCGCTGGGCCAGGCTGGTGTCTTGGCTACGAACCTCGCGGGCCAGCTGCACCGCGTTGTGGCTGACCAACACGTGCCGCAGCATGCGTCGGCGCTCGTGTTTGAGCAGCATCTCACACGCACCAAACCACTGTCCCTGGCTCGCGCGAGGGTCTGCCGCCACTTCCGTCAGCGTCTGCAGCATGGCCAGGGTGCGGACTTGCTGATCTTCCGGGACCGGCAGACCTACGACTTCGAGAGCCACGTTGAGCGCACCGATTGCGGATTCTGGCGAGCCCGGTTCGCGGCTACTCGCGACGAGACAGGCGAGCATCGCTCGCAGAACCGCTGGGTTGCGCTCGTCCTGCAGGCGTTCTCGCAAGGTCGAGACAATCGTGTTGAGCCAGCTCTTCTTCTGCTCCTCGCTTGCTTCAGGCAAGCGCGACAGTGAGTCCGCAGCAAACAGCCGGACCTCTCGTTCGGGGTCACCCAGCAGTTGCGCGAGAGCCTGGACCAACACGCTCGCGCGCGTTGGGTGATCGCGCCACACCTGCAGATGGATCAGGCACGCCGTCCGGAAATCGGCATCGCGGCGACCATCTTTGGCGATCTCCAACAGCAAGTCGAAGGACTCGACCTGAAGCTTGCCGTCGCGGTCCAGCAGCAACGCTGCAGAGATCGCTTCGTTCTTGCGTTCGCGCGGGAAGTCCCCGGTGCAGATCGTCCGAATCAGATGCAGCCACTCGCCTCGTTCGGGAGCGCTCTCGACGGGCGAACGCCACGGCGTGTCCCCGCTGGTCGACAACGTCTGGAGCGACTGCGCGAGCAGCGGATCACTGCCACCGCGACTGAGCGCCTGGACTGCGAGGGTGACCACGGCGGCGCGAGCTTCGGGAGAAGGATAGCGTCGCAATCCACGCAGCGCCGCGAGCTGCATCGCCGGGTCTCCGGAGGCCAGTTGCGCCATCAACTCGCCGGCCACCTGGGCAGCCAGTTCGGAGTCCGAGGCGCGCACCACGGAAGCGATCACCTCGATCAGCAGCGGCCGCACGGTGCGTTCTGCAGGAGCATCGGCGCGGTAGCGCTGCAGCAAGGCGCGCGCAAACTGCTGCCTCCCGGCACCCTCGTCCGTCGAGGAGACATCCGCGAGCGTCGCACGGAGTTGCTCCAAGCAAGCGCGCAAGATCTCGACTTCGTCACCCAGCGTGCGAGCCTGGACCGACGGCCAGTCGATCCCCTTCCGCTTCTCGGTCAGGGTGCGCACGACATCCGTGGCTGCGAGCTTGCGGATCTGGGCGAGTTCTTCGCCGTGAAGGCGATCGCGGCGGGCGCCGCGACGCGCCGCGTCTTCTGCAAGTTCGACGTAGGTGCGATAGGCGTTCTGCCGCTTCCAAACGACGTACTGGTCCTTCGAATCGAACGTGGCCTCGTGAAACGTCAAGTAGCGCAGCGCCGTACGAGCACTGACGGCAACCTCCACTTCTTCGGCCTCGATGAAGTCGGCAAGCAGATCGGCGAACAGCAGATCTTGAGTGTCCCCGGCAGCGCGCAAGGCCGCTACGCGCATCGCGAGGGGCATCCCCTGGTCACCCAGGATCTGCCGAAACGCTTGCGTCAGCACGCGGGCAGGCATGCGGACAATGCACTCGCGCGCGAGTGCACCGAGCGCACCCGCAGGGACGCCCTCGATCGTGCCCTCATCGAACCAGAAGCTCGCCAGAGTCTCGGCGTAGCCGCGGACGAGGCGAAGACGAAGGTCTGCATGCGGGACCAGTTCGCCGAAGACCGGATCCACTGGGTTTCGGAGATGACGCGCGAGCGCGTCCAAGACCTGGAGTCGCACCTCATCCGGGTCCTCGGTGGTGGCGAGGCGCGCACGCAGGATGGCATGCGCACGGTCCTCTGGTTGCGACAGGAGATGTTCGATCGCGGCGTCTCGTTGCCGCGCGCCTTCGCTGCCGGGCTGGGCCAGTTCTGCGCGCAGACGCTCGAGCAGGGCCGGTTCGCCCGTGTTCTGCAACCTCAGCACCTCCCCGTCGGGGCGAGCACCAATCTGGGTCGGCGCAGTACGCGTGGGGCTGGTCTGGGCAATGGCAGCGGTAGGCCAGCTTGCGAGCAGGATCCAAACGAAGGTGCCGAAGTAGGTCATTCCAGGTCCACAAACCTTGATTGCGCCGAAGCCGACCGCCACGGCTGTGCCCGCAACCACCAGCGCGGGGATGATAGCCAGGGCCCTGACGGATGCCTGCTGAGAAATGCTCCCGGCGTGAGGGCGCGCCGCAGCGCGTTCATCGGCGATCCGTGTCGCTGCAACTGAGAGCCGCTCGACATTCCGCGTCGAGCGCCGCGCAGATCAGTCGGCGAATGCGGCCCGGACCAACACCGCTAAGGCACGCGCGACCGCGGCGGGCGATTCCGACCCCGTGTCATGTTCGGTCCGTGCGACCTCGCGATAGAGCGGCAGCCGTCGGGTCAAGAGTTGCGCCACTTCCTCGGCGAGAGGCAGATTGGTGAGTGGCGGTCGCAACGGGGCCGCGTGGCGCAAGCGATCCACCAACACCGGGACTGGGGCCAGCAGCAAGGCGGCGTAGACCTCTGACTCCACGAGCCGCGCGCGTAGTTCGGCCGATACCACCGCACCGCCGCCGAGCGCGACGACGGCCCCTTGCTGCAACAGCAGCGCCAACGAGACTTCGACCTCTTGGCGCCGAAAGGCCGCCTCGCCCGCGGCGGCAAGGTATGCCCCCGCGGTGCAGCCGACGTGAGCCGCAAGCTCGCCGTCGGCGTCCCAGAAAGTGAAGCCCAACTCGCGCGCGAGCAGCACGCCGACCGTCGACTTCCCGGCAGCGCGCGGTCCGACCAGAGCGACCGTCGCGGTCGCCAAGGTAGACCTCACGGGATCCCCACCGCAGTGCCGGCGAGAAAGGCACGCAGCTCGCCTTCGGGCAAGTAGGTGCCCGTGAACAACTCGACCTGCGCCGCTGCCTGGGTGAGGAACATCTCAGCACCGGGAATCGCAGTGGCGCCGGCGGCTTCGCAATCGCGAAGAAAGCGGGTCAGGCGCGGCTGATAGACCATGTCGAGCACGGCCGTGCCGGGTAGGGGCACATAGCCCGGAACGGGACGCTCGTCGGGATCGGCTACCGCGCCGAGGCGTGCACCACCTAGCGGCGTCGCGTTCACGACCACGGCAGGTCGCAGGGCGTGGAGTGTCTCGGCTGAGATCGACGCCAGGGCGATCGCGTGGTGCAGGGCAAAGGGGCGGAGCGGGTCGAGACTACGGCCGAGCATTGTGACTGCGTAGCCAAGGCGCAGTAGGGCAAAGGCCGCGGCCCGCGCCGCGCCGCCGGTGCCGAGCACCGCGGCGGCACGACTCTGCGACTCAACGGACCCGATGCCCGCACGACGCAACGCTCCCAGAACACCCTGGATGTCCGTGTTGTGACCGACGATCAGACCATGGGCCTCGAACACCATGGTGTTGACCACCGAAACGGCGGCCGCTTCGTCGCTTTGCTGATGGCACTGCGCCGCCATCGTCGCCTTGTACGGAGCTGTCACCGACAGGCCGCGCAGGCGGTGGCGCGGCAACATCGCCAGCACGGCCTCGGGCCGAGCCGTCTCGAAGGGAAGGTACAGACTCTCCTGGCCCAGGCGCCGGAATGCGCGGTTGTGCAGCACCGGCCCCAGTGAGTGCAGCGCCGGATTGCCGAGGAGGCCGTACAGCTGTGTCTGCGGCGTCAATGAGTGCACGCGATAAAGCCCATGACAAAGGCCTACCGGCAACTGCCCTGGCGCCGTCTCCTCACCCGAGTCGACCGCGGCGTAGACGTACGGGGCCCCCATGGCGGCGGCGAGGATCCGCGTCGGCCATGCCGTGCGGCCCATGGCAAACGCCACCGTCGGACGAGTTCGCTGATCGATCGACTGCAGCAGGTCGAACACCGGCGCCGCATCCGCCAGGTCGTGGGCGGTGACCGCGATCTTTGCCACCGTACCTTGTTGGGCAAAGAGCCGCTCGTGGATCGCGGCAAGATCCCGCGGCACGCCGCTCTGGTTGTGGAACGATCGGATCAGCAGCCGGAGACGACCGAGCCCTACCGACGGGCTCCAAGTCTCCCAGTGCTCGAGGTCGATGCCCGCGGCGCCCGCGGTCAACGCGCGATGGAACAACTCACGCCGTTCCGAAGCCGTGCCACGAAACGAACCGCCGTCCTCGGGCATCCGAATCGCCACCAAGACGGGCAGCCGGATCGCGGAAATCAGTGGCCGCAGGTCGGCGTCGAGCGGCCAGCGATCGAGTCGCAACTCGATCCAGTCCGCACCGGACATTGCCGCACGCGAGGCTCGCTGCAACGTCGCGTCGCGTCCTTCGGCGAAGATGCTGGCGATGATTTGCGCCATGGCGCTAGGGAGCCTCGTCGGCGAGCGCTTCTCGCACCAGAGCGGTGGCCACTGGCGAGAGACCGCGCTGCTGTGCGAGTGGCACACAAGCGCTCATCAGCGCGCGGTAGGCTGGGTCGAGTTCTGGCGCCGCCACGAGCAGCGATCGACGATGGAGTCGCAGAGTCTCGGCGTCGCCGCGAGCCACCGGCCCAGACAAGGCCGCCGTCGGTCCGCGCCCGGCACATGCATCGAGGGCGGCGCGCATCAGCGAATCAGCGACACGAGCAGCGTCGCTCGGATCGAGGCATTGACTCGCAGCAAACGCCGTGTCCACCAAGGACCGAAGTGCCGTCAGCCCGTTGGCCGCCAACGCACATGCCGCGTGGTAAAGCGCACGCTCCCCGCCAGGCTGGGCCCACACCGGAACGAGTCCCAAGCGCTCGCACAACACAAGTAGCAGATGACGCGCCCGCGGGTCAGCGATCAGGGTAGCGGGCTTGCCATTGAGCTGCGCCTCGGCACTCGCCGCATCGGCAAACGGCATCAACGGGTGCAGTGCACCGAGGCGCACGCCTTTGCCAGCAAGCGGCAAGAGCGCTTCAAGGCCAAAGCGCGCACTGGTGTGGATCCAGAGGCTGCAAGGTCGCGGCGGCACGGCCAAGACGGCGTTCCTGACCGCGGCCTCGAGTTCTGGATCCGAGACGGCGAACACAATCACGTGCGCCGATCCGAGGTCCGCAAACGAGAGCGGCTGCCCCGCACCGGCGAACGCACAGGCGCGTTCGGCCGAGGCCCGCGACCGACCGAGGTAGCCGAGCAGCATCATGCCTGATGCGTGGAAGCGGCGACCGAAAGCCTGCCCGACGCGGCCAGGTCCGACAATGGCGAGACGGATCGGCACGGAGGTTCTGGCTAGCTGGCGCCCTCGGTGTGGGCACCGCCGGTCCGCTCCGCCGGCGCCGAGCCCTCGCGACGACGACGCTCGCGCTCCTCCTGGCGACGTTCGAGTTCTTCCAAGTAGTCGACGTCGATCATGTCACTCAAGTGGTCGAAGTCGTCGAAACTCTTCGGCCGGTAGTTGGCACCAGCGCGACTCATGGCCTCGACCTCTTCGTAGTAGGCGCGCACCACGGCCTTGTGCAGTTCGATGCGCGTCTGGCTGTTGATCGGGTGCGCGAGGTCCGCATGCAACCGGGCGCGCCCGCGGTCGTCGCGCGGCGCCCGATCCGGGTCGAGCCCACCACCGCACTGGTTGCAGAAGCTCGCGCGCATGTGATTCTTGTGACCGCAGCGAGCGCAATGGTCCGCGAGCTTGCGACTCGGCATCGCGACGAAGGGCCCCTTGCTCCCTTCGATGATCTTGAGATCGCGTACGACGAAGGCGTCGTCAATCGTCACGCTGCAATACGCCTTCAGCTTGTTGCGCGGGTCGTCCGTCAGCTTGACCCGGATCTCGGTGATCTGGATCCGCGACGTCTGGCCGCTGGTTTCGCCGTCCAACTGCATGCTGTCCTCCCGTGTGCCCAGGTGCTGATGTGCAAGTTGCACTGCATGTTCAAACACCACCTCCATGCTCCGCACGCGGCCAGACCGAGGCTGCGGGCGAGGGCGTCGCAACCAGAGAACGGGCGCTGACAATGCGCACACCCTGGTCTGCGAGTGGCGCCAAGCGGCGCCGATGGCCTGCGGCTTCGTCCGCAGAGGCGGCGGCGACGAACAACGTCGAGCCGCTCCCAGTCATCGCAACTCGGCCGACACCGAGGCCCTCGGCCCGCTCGCGCAGTCGCGCCAGCTCGGGCCGAACCAACTCTGCAGCAACCGCAAGATCGTTCACGATCTCGCCGCGCACAGCGATGTCGGCAAAGTCATCGAGGTGATCCCTAACGCGCGGCACTGTAGCTACGTGCAACGGAGCCTGCCAGTGCGCCGCATACATTCTGTAGACCTCTGCAGTCGGACACCCAAAGGCTGGCACGATCAACGTGACGTAGAGTTGCGGCGCGTGAGCACACGACTGGAGATCGGTGCCGATACCCGTGGCCCATTGCGAACCGCCGAGCAAGAAGAACGGCACATCGGCGCCGAGCGGGGCGGCGAGGGCATGGAGCGCGGCGTGGTCGAGCGGCGCACCGGCCAACGCATTGCACAAGCGCAGAGCCGCCGCGGCATCACTGCTACCGCCGCCGAGCCCGCCGCCATGCGGAGTCCGCTTGTGCAGATGAAACGCGAATGCGCCCGAGCTCGGTGCCTGCCGCACAAAGGCTCGAGCGGCGCGGCACACAAGGTTGTCGTCTTGCACCGGCAGGGCCTCGCGCGGGTCGTCGGCGGTGATGGCGAGCGTCATCGGCCCATCGGTGCGTCGGGCCCACAGGTCGTCGCCGAGATCGATCGTGTGGAACACCGTCTCGAGCCCGTGGTAGCCATCGCTGCGGCGGCCCGTGATCCGCAGATGCAGGTTGAGCTTCGCCGGGCAGAACAGCCGCAAAACGGGCGCGGCGGCACTCACGACTGCGAGGACTCCGAGTTCTCCACCAGTGGCATGTTGTCGAGCAACCGCACCACTCGAGCCGCACCAAATCGCACCGCCGTGACCAACCGGCCACCCGAGACTGCGCCGGCAGGCTGCGGCAGTAGGTCGCCGTCGCTGCGCAACTCCAGGTAGTCCAGCTGAGCGCGCGGCTCAGCCGCAATGACCGCGACCGCGGCCCGCACGATCGCGTCTCGGTCGCGTTCGCCGCCGCGAAACGCCTCCTGCGCCGTGCGCAAGGCCAAGGAGATCACACCCGCTGCGCGACGGTCCGCGGCGTCGAGGTAGACGTTGCGACTCGACATCGCGAGGCCATCCGGCTCTCGGACCGTCGGGCACTCGACCAAGCGCAGTGGGAAGCCAAGGTCCTTGACCAACCGGCGGATGACCGCGACCTGCTGCGCGTCCTTTTGGCCAAAGTAGGCTCGGTGCGGCCGCGCCAGCGCGAACAACCGCGCGACCACGGTGGCAACGCCTTGGAAGTGACCTGGGCGCAGCGCACCCTCCATCGTCTCCGCCTCGCGGCCCACCGCGACGGTGCTGCAGAAACCATCGCCGTACATTTCTCCGGGCGAGGGGGCAAACACCGCATCGACGCCAGCTGCCGCGCAAATGCGCAGGTCGCCTGGGAGATCGCGCGGGTAAGCCGCGAGGTCCTCTTTGGGGCCGAACTGAAGCGGGTTCACGAAGATCGTCGCGACGATGCGATCACACTCGCGGCGCGCGCGTTCGAACAAGCTCGCGTGTCCTTGGTGCAGCGCGCCCATCGTCGGCACCAGACCGACGAGGCAACCGCCCTCGAGCCACTCCGAGCACTTGGCCGACAACTCGCTCTGCGCGGTGAGCAGACACGGCCGCTCGATCGCACATCGTTCCCGCAGCAGCTCCTCGCTGAGGCCGAGCTCGAGCAGGGGCTCGAGCACGAACACGCGCGCCAGAAGCTCTGGGTGCGGCACGACGAGATCGCGAGTATCGATGCGCAGATCGCCGTAGAGCAGAAGGTCCAGGTCGAGTGGCCGCGGGTGGTTCTTCTTGGCCGGCAGTGCGCGCCCAGCCGCGGCCTCGAGGGCCTTGCACACGGCCAGCAGCGCGGCGGCGGACTGAGTCGTCTCGATCTCCACCACGCCGTTCAGGAACGGATCCTGCTTCGGTCCCTCGCCAACCAGAGTGCTTTCGCGCAGCGCCGAGGTCCGCAGGACGCGGATGCCCGGCGTCTGGCCTAGACGCTCGATCGCTGTACGCAGGTTGCGTTCGCGGTCACCTTCGTTCGATCCGAGTCCGAGATAGGAGAGCACCTTGTGCATCGTCGCGGACTCAGTTGTTGCGCGGGTCCGTGGGCGGTTCGAACGGCTCCGCGTCGTCGCCGTCCTCGCTGCGCTGGCGCTCGAGCGAGCCACGCGTCAGCAATCGATAGAGGCCGAGGCCGAGCCCCCAGATGGCGTAGCCGCACGTCACGACGACCATCGCGAGTTGCCACTCGACCGCGGCGATGCCAATCAACACGACGAGGCCGGCGAGGAACGGAAAGCTGTGACGCTGCTTGACGATCGCGTGCACCGCGTGTGGGTACGGCACGCGACTGACCATCAGCAGACCGAGGGCCACGATCACCATGGGCATCGCCACGACGATGGCGTCGAAGTGCTGGTCGGCGAACAAGCTCTCGCCGAGGCGACCCCGCACCTCATCGCGCGTGCAGTACATCGCCACCAGCGAGGCAACTACCGCCGCGGCAGCAGGCGACGGCAACCCGCGGAACTCACGGTGATCCTCTTCCTGAGGGCCGCTCTCGACATTGAAGCGCGCAAGCCGCATCGCCGCGCAGAGCACGTAGATGGCAGCGGCGCCGTAGTACAGCTTCGGATGCCGCGGCAAGATGCTGTTGGCGTCGGTTTGTGCGTGCCAGTCGATCAGGACCTTGGCCAAGAACGCCGGCGCCGTGCCGAACGTGACCATGTCGGCCATGCTGTCGAGTTGCGCGCCAAACGGCGTCGTCTGGCCCGTCATGCGCGCAATGCGCCCATCGAGCGCATCAAACACCATGGCTACGAAAATGAGGATCGCGGCCATCTCGAACAGCGACACCACCGCCGAGAACGGCGAACCTGGCGTCGACAGGCGCAAGGCGTCGGCGACCTTGGCGATGGCGAGGAAGCCGAAGAAGACGTTGCCGAGGGTCACCAGACTCGGCAACACCGGCACGGTCTTCAAGTCGCGAAGGCGACGGCGGCGGCGCAGCGGCGGGAAATCCTCGAGGCGAGGGGCAGTCACGCGGCGAAGGATAGCGAGCCCGCCCCCGGTCGCACCATGCGGACTCGCAGCACTGCCAGAGTCAGCGCCGCTTCAACCGATCCACAGCACCGAGGCATCCGTGAGATACGGCGAACCCACTGCGGGAACGACCAGTGCTTGAAACCACACGCTGGCAAAGTGCAGCGCCGGGTCCTCGGGGATCCGCGCCGCAAAGACCGCGCGGTCGGCATCGACTTCCGGCGCCAAGAACTGCACCACCGCAGCCTGGGTGTCGAGCAGCAGCGTCCCAAGCGGTGGCAACACCGCGGGCGTCGGCAGCACCGGGCCGTAGCCAAGCAAGGCGACGTCGGTGGCCAGCAATCGCAAATGCAAACGAAACGGGGCGCCGACTACCGCGACGCGACGGAAATCCGGAAACTGCGAGAGGCACTCGGGCTCGGGAGTCCCTGAAAGACCGAGGACGGAGTGCGCGGTCACGAGACTCGCAGACTCGCTGTTGGCACGAAACGCCACCACCGTTTCCTGCAGCGTCGTACGCGCAACCGCACCGCCCTGGCACGAAAACCCGATCACGTCATTGCCG
>CAMBXM010000080.1 GCA_945871815.1 Singulisphaera sp. GP187 | reverse complement strand
CCGTTCGGCAGGCCGGGAACGACTGCAGACGCACGAACCTGCGAGATGAACGTCGCGCCGCCGCTGGTCTGGCCGTTGAAGTGCTCGAGTGCAACCGTGCCGTCGTGGCAGCTCAGGCACAGCTTCGCGGAACCATCGGGCGAGCTGATCGTGCCGTTCAGCGTGGGGCTCGCGTAGACGGTGAACGTCTGCTGCGACAGCGAACGACCCCAGAGCAGCGGGTTGTTCAACTGCGTCTGCGGCCGCGCCTTCTCGTGCGGGATGTGGCACACGCCGCAGATCTCGCCAGCCTTGCTGACGTTGAACGACGCGGCGGAGAAGTCGTGGACGCTGCCGACGATGCCCGACTGGGCGGTCGCGGCGAGAGTGAGAGACGCGAGTGCGATGAAGAGGCGAAGAGGATTCATGATGAACTGGATGATGGTGCGTTGCCCAGACTAGCGACTTCCTGCCATGTGTCAGGGGGCACTCGATCCTTCGGGACCTCGCGCTCCCTTACCGGACCAAGGGTCTAGCGTCGGTTGAATTTCGACACGGCCCTGTCGATCGCGCGGGCCGCTCAAGCTGCGCACGAAGAGCAGCGGGCTGCTTCGCACATCGATGCTGCCTCACTACGCCACACGCCGTAGCACGTCACCGAAAGTGCTCGAATGCCTACTCGGGCGATGCCGTCCACAGAAGACGGGCTGGGTTGAGAGCGGGTGGTGCGGGTGCGTGGCAACTGGCTGCGAGCGAGACGGGGGCGGCGTCACGTGGTCGTGCGGAGTCCGCCATTGCGGCCGCCGCGATGGCGCGCAGGAGAGACAGCGATGTAGATGTTCGTCAGGTTCAACGTCGGGTTAACAGACTGCACTGCAGCCCCAGATACTCCTTCTGCGCGGCGAGGGGACGCGAGAACGCGTAGACGAGGATGCCCGACGTCGCGCGATCGAGGCGATGCACCGGGAACAGAAACCTGCCGAGCTGGTCGCGCACGATCTGCAGCACGGCCGGCGCGTCGGGATGCCGCTTGCCGCGAGCCGGCGCGAGCCGCTACACGAAGCCTCGTGAACCTGTTCTCTCTGCTTGCGAACGCAGCCGCAATCGCTCCGCGTTCCCCAGCGCTCGTCACCGATGACCAGGTCGTCACCTACGAGGAAGCGCTGCAACTGGTCGAGCGACTCGCCGCCCAGCTCCACGCGTGCGGTATCGGCGACGGCGATCGGCTCGCGGGTCTGTGCGCAAACACGCCAGCGCATTTCGTCGCCTACTTCGCCGCGGCGCGACTCGGCGCGATCTTCGTCCCGCTCAACTGGCGACTCAGCGACGCCGAGATGGCAGCTGTCGTGCAGCATGCAGAATGCAAGGCGCTGCTGTTCGAAGCCGAGTTCGCGCCGCTGGCACGATCGCTCACGGCGCGGCAGGCAACGACGGCGCTGCCGATCGAAGCGTTGTTGGGTGAGGCGCCAGAGCTCGCAGCCGCACCGATGCCGCGCGCCGATGCCGACGCCATCGCGCACCTCTACTACACGAGCGGCACGACCGGTCGGCCCAAGGGCGTCATGCTGACGCACAGCAACGTCGGCACCCACGCGCATTCGGCAGTGCTCGAGCTCGCGCTGAACGCCCGCGATCGGTGGGCGCACATCGCGCCGATGTTCCATCTCGCCGATGCGTGGGCGACGTTCGCGATCACCGAGGTTGCCGGCGCGCACGTCTTCTTGCCGCGCTTCGCCACGGCTGCTGCGCTCGATCTTCTGACGCGCCATCGCATCACGATCACCAACTTGGTGCCGACGATGCTCAATCTGATGGTGAAGGAGCCAGGCGCTGGCAGCCGCACGTTCTCGCTGCGCGCGATGCTCAGCGGCGGTGCGCCGATCGCACCCGAGGTCGTTGCGCAGGTCATTGCGACCTTTCGCTGCACCTACGTACAGACCTACGGCATGACCGAGACGAGCCCGTATCTGACGCTGAGCCTGCTCGACGACACGCTGCGCCAGTTGCCGCCGGCGCAGCAGCTCGCACTACAGTGCCGCACCGGGCGTCCGTTCCGCGGCGTCGATCTCCGCGTCGTGCACGAGAACGGCACCGCGATCCGCGCCGACGACCGCGAGGTCGGCGAGATCCGCGTGAAGGGTGCCACGGTGACCAAGGGCTATTGGCGCGATCCCGAAGCGACCGCCGCGGCCTTCGACCAGCATGGCTACCTGTGCACCGGCGACCTCGCGACCCTCGATCGCCATGGCTTCGTCAACATCGTCGATCGCAAGAAGGACGTGATCAAGACGGGTGCCGAGACCGTGTTCTCGACGGAAGTCGAGAACGTGCTCTACCAACACGGGGCGATCCTCGAATGCGCGGTGTACGGCGTGCCCGACTCCCTCTGGGGCGAAGTCGTCGCGGCGGCGATCGTGCTGCGGCCGGGGCATCAGACGGACGCGGCTGCGATCACCGCGCACTGCAAGGAACGCATCGCCCACTACAAGGCCCCGCGCGCCGTGCGCTTCGTCGACGCACTGCCGAAGACCGGCTCGGGCAAGATCCAGAAGCGGAAGCTGCGCGACGATCATCCACGCGGCTGAGCGTCGCAAGAACGAGAGCTCTTGGGCCGTTCCTGCAACCGCCAGTACGCAACTCGCTCTTGCACACCGGCACGCCCAACGCTCGACCCGTCAGTCGCGCGCGAGTACCACGACTCGGTTCGTGTTGGTGCCCTTGTCGTTGTTGGCGATGCCCCAACAGTTCGCGGTCTTGGTGAACTTCTGCGCGTTGATCAGCACCAGGTCCGGCCGGAAACCCGCCGCGATCGCGACCGGGATCACGACTTCTTCGAGGCGCACCGTCCCGCGCCGAACCTCGCCAACTTCGAACGCGACATAGCCACCTTGGCGCACCACGCGGTGCAACTCCGTGAAGACCTCGCCCATGGCTGCAGCCCACACCTCGACCGTGCGCGCCATCGTCATCGCCACCGCGGCGGGGTCGATGCCACAGAACCAGCAGCGCAGCCAGTTGTCGTCTTTGTACTGAACGACGTCGAGGAACGGCGGCGAGGTCACGACCAGTTGCACGCTCGCCGTCGCGATGGCAGACGTGGACGCGGCGCCAGCCGTCAGCAACGTCGCGCGAGCCACCGTTGCAGCGAGCACTTGCCGATCGACTTCGCGCACCGCATCGAGCAGCGCCTTCGACTTGCGCAGCACGACGCTGCGGAGGTCGCGGCGCGGCGGGATCTGGTTCCGCCGCTCGTTGATCCGACGTTGCGCCACCAGTGAAGCCGCCTGGTTCGGCGGCAAGGTGTAGACCGAGAGGAAGCCCGGCGAGTGCCCGGTCAGCCGGTTGACCGTGATCATGCGGATCCAGTCGTCGGTCGCGTCGAGCGCACGGCTCGCTTGCCGTGCGAGCAGCCACTCGCGCAGCGAGCACAGCTCACGCAGCGTCTCCGGGTGGTAGAACGTCAGCAACTCGTCGGGAACATCGCGCGCCGTCGAGAGGTCGAGTTCCTGCAGCCGCGCGGCGACTTCGGCTTGCGACGGCGGCGACAGGCGCGGCCGCAGCAGCATCGCCGACAGCGGGTTGACGTCGTTGCCCGCCGGAACGCGCCCGAGCAAGGCAGCTTCGAGCGGCGTCGTACCGCGCCCCATGAACGGGTCGTAGACCACATCGCCGGCAGCACTGAGCCGCTCGACGAAGAAGGCCGGGAGCTGCGGCTTGAAGCAGGCGCGGTAGCTGACTTCGTGCAGCGGATGGCCCTGTCGCTGCGCGCTGGTCCAGAACTCGTTCTGGAAGGTATCGACCACCACACGCCCTGCGGGCAGCTCGGCGACCGTCGTCGCGTAGCGCGTCTTGTGGCCGAATTGGCGGAACTCCGCGAGCTCACGCGCCAACGGCGACCGCCCCTCGGGCTCGCGACGGAGCTCCGCGAACAGCAGCGGTTGACGATTTTTCTCAGAGGTCCGGCGCACGGCGCGAGCAGCCTACGGCGGGCCGCTGCGCTGCGCACGGCGCAGTTGCGGGGGTCCCGAACTTGGCTCAAGCCGCCATGCCATGGGCGTCGAAGCCTTGACAGTCTGTTCCCGTCCGCCCTAACAAGTCCCCCTCCGCACATGGCTAAGAGCAAGAAGCAGGGCAAGTCGCTCGTGATCGTCGAATCTCCGGCCAAGGCCCGGACGATCGGCAAGTTCCTCGGCGACGAGTACCAGATCGAGGCCAGCATCGGCCACGTCCGGGACCTACCGTCGAGTGCCGCCGAGATCCCGGCGAGCTTGAAGAAGGAGAAGTGGGCCCGTCTTGGCATCGACGTCGAGAGCGACTTCAAGCCGCTCTACGTCGTCCCGCGCGACAAGAAGGACCACCTCAAGAAGCTGAAGGCCGCGGTCGCCGACGCCAGCATTCTGTACCTCGCGACCGACGAAGACCGCGAAGGCGAGTCCATCTCATGGCACCTGCTCGAAGAACTCGAGCCCAAGTGCGAGATCAAGCGGTTGGTGTTCCACGAGATCACCAAGTCCGCGATCCTCGAAGCACTCGAACACCCGCGCGACATCGACATGGCGCTGGTCGAAGCGCAGGAGACCCGCCGTCTGGTCGATCGCCTCTACGGCTACACGGTGTCACCACTGCTGTGGAAGAAGGTGAAGCCGCAGCTCTCCGCCGGCCGCGTGCAGAGTGTCGCCATCCGCCTGATCGTCGAACGCGAGCGCGAGCGCATCCGTTTCCACGCCGCCGACTACTGGAGCCTGTCGGCGACGTTCGCAGCCGCCGCTGGCGACCGCACCGCGTTTGTCGCCAACCTCGTCGGCCTCGACGATGCGCGCGTCGCCACCGGCCGCGACTTTGATCCGGACACGGGCACGCTCAACACTAAGGGCAGTACCGCAAAGAGCCTCGTGCTCGTCGACGAGAAGAAGGCGCTGGCACTCGCCAACGCACTGGCCGGCAAGACCGCAACGGTCAGTGACCGCGAGCAGAAGCCCTACACCGAGCGCCCGTACCCACCGTTCACGACCAGCACGCTGCAACAAGAGTCGGCGCGCAAGTTGAAGTTCTCGGCGCAGCGGACGATGCGCGCGGCGCAGCGCCTCTACGAGAACGGTTACATCACCTACATGCGTACCGACTCGACGACGCTCAGCGCCCAGGCCGTCGAAGCCGCCCGCACGCTGATCCGCCGCGAGTTCGGCGCCGAACACGTGCCCGACGCCGCCCGCACCTACCAGACCAAGGTCCGCAACGCACAGGAAGCGCACGAAGCGATTCGCCCCGCCGGCAGCGATTTCCGCATGCCCGACGCTCTTGGCCCCGACTGCGGCGAGGACGAGCGCAAGATCTACGACTTGGTCTGGCGGCGCACCGTCGCCTGCCAGATGAAGGACGCCAAGGGCCAGCGCACCACGCTCGCGCTCGCCATGGACGCGGGCCCGCTCGGCAAGGCCCGCTTCACCGCGACCGGCAAGACCATCGACTTCCCGGGCTATCGCCTGGCGTACGTCGAAGACTTCGACGACGCCGACGCCGAACTCTCCGAGTCGGAACGCGTGCTGCCAAACATCGACAAGGGCCAGGCCGCGACGGCCAACGAGCTGAAGCCCGAAGGCCACACGACGCAGCCGCCCGGTCGCCTGACCGAAGCCGGCCTGATCAAGGAGCTCGAAGCCCGCGGCATCGGTCGCCCGAGCACCTATGCCTCGATCATCGAGACCATCGTTGCGCGTGACTACTGTTGGAAGCGGGCCACGTCGCTGATCCCTACCTTCACCGCGTTCGCCGTCGTCGACCTGTTGAGCAAGCACCTCGGCTGGCTCGTGGACTACCAGTTCACGGCCAAGATGGAAGATGACCTCGACGAGATCAGCAACGGCCGGCAGCGTCGCAACGACTACCTGAAGCACTTCTTCCTCGGCAACGGCCAACCTGGCCTGCGCGAACGCGTCGCCGGCGTCGAGTCCGAGATCGACCCGCGCAAGATCTGCAGCCTGCCGCTCGGCAACGGCGACGACGGCGTGTTGGTCGAGATCCGCGTTGGCCGCTATGGCCCGTTCTTGTCGTGGGGCGAGAAGCGCGTCAGCGTGCCGGACGAGACCCCGCCGGACGAAGTGACGCTGCAGAAGGCGATCGAACTTTTGATCAAGGGCGGCGACGGCCCGAAGTCCCTCGGACTGGACCCCGTCGGCGGGCTCGAGGTCTTCGTCAAGGTCGGCCGCTTTGGTCCGTACTTTCAGCTCGGCGACCCAGACAAGCTGGAGGACAAGCCAAAGATGGCCTCGCTGCTGAAGGGCATGGAGCCCGAGACGGTCACGCTGGCGGAAGCGCTGGCGGTGCTGTCCTTGCCGCGCGAAGTCGGCCGCCGCGTCAACACCGAGACCGGCGAGAACGAGCCGATCCTGGCGCAGAACGGTCGCTTTGGCCCCTATCTCAAATGCGGCAAGGACACGCGTTCGATCCCAGCGGCATTCACGCCGCTGACGGTCGACCTCGAAACCGCGCTCAAACTCCTCGCCGAGCCCAAGGCCCGAGGTCGCCAGCAGGGCGCCAGCAAGGCGCCGCTCAAGGAACTCGGCGCGCACCCCAAGTCGGGCGCAACGATCAAACTGATGGAGGGCCGCTACGGCCCCTACGTCACCGACGGCACGACCAACGCCTCGTTGACCAAGGACGAGAACGTGGCGGACCTGACGCTGGCGCGCGCCGTCGAACTGATCGCCTCGCGCGAGGGCGCACCCAAGAAGCCCAAGAAGGGCCGCAAGCGCGCCACTTCGAAGGCCGGCAAGTAGCGTTCGCCCGCAGGCGTCGCGCTCAGCGCACGCGCAGGTGCATCGCGAGATCCTCGGTCGCCTGCAATCGTTGCTCCGTCGCCAGCTGGTGATCGATGAGGATCGCCGCGACCGTCGCCGGCAAGCGCAGCGGCGGGCTGTTGCCGTCGCGGTCGATCGCAACCGCGACGCCGCCGCGCAGCGCCTTCACGATCGAGCCGTCGGCCAGCTCGAAGGACACCGTTCGCGGCGTCGCTTGCGCGCCGGCCACCAGTTGCAGCCAGCGCGCCGAGTCGGCCTCGACACGAAGCTCGCCCGTGCTGTCGTCGACCGCAACCTCCTCCACCGGCACCATCGTGCGCAAGCCGCCACCGCGAACCACGAGCCACGCTCGCGACCGCGGCAACGCCGGCAGCACGAAGGTCCCGTCGGCGCCCGAGGTCACCACCTTGGTGCCGTCGAACTGGTTGCCACCGCCCTTCGTCACGTGCGTGCAGTACTGCACTTCGACTTCGGCGCCTGCGAGTGGCTCGCCGTTGCCGAACACACGCCCGCGCACTGCCAACCGCACATCCGTCGGCAGCCGCAACACGACGCCCGTGCTGCCGGCGGCGACCGACGAGCCATGTACCACCGCGCCGGTGCTGGGATCGATCGCAGCGAGCCGGTAGCCGCGCGGCGACAGCCCGCCGATCTCGAAGGCACCATCGGCACCGCAGGCAACACCGCCGGAGAAGCCCCCAAGCCCGGCTTCGACACCTTGGAACGTGATGTCGAGCAACGTTGGATCGAGGAGCCCGACGCGAGCGCCCTCCAGAGGTCGGCCGTCGGGGCCAAGGACGAAGCCGCGGATCGTCTGCAGCTTGTCGCGCAGCATCAGCACGAGATCGCGCCCCGCCGCCGCATCGCGCAACAACTCGCCGCCGAGCGCATCGATTTGGGCCAGCGCATAGCCCTTCGCCACCGCCGTCAACGCATACTGAGCCTGCGGGTCGGTGACGGCGAACGAGAAGCGCCCACTGCCATCGCACTTCATCGACTCGCGCCCGAACCAGACGCGGGCACCGTCGATCGGTCGGCCGGCGCCGTCGCACACCACACCATCGACGGACAGGCGTTCGCTGGCGGGGCGAGGGCGCAGCGTGACTTCGATTGCCTGCGGCCCGGGCGCCGCGATTGCCACGATCGCAGTCTCGTAGCCGTCGCGCTGCACGCGCAGGACGCCAGAAGCCAGGGCAAAGCGAGCGATGAAGGTGCCGTCATCGTCGCTGTTCGTCTGCATCTGCCCGGCCACTTCCTGCAGCCCCTTCGCGGCCGGCCACATCGCGTCGATGCGAGCGCGAGCGAGGGGGCTGCCGTTGGCATCGCGAACGGTGCCCGACACGATCGCGCGCCGACCGGCGATCCACGGCGCCCGACCGCGCTGTCCGGGAGCAACCAGGACGTGGTAGAAGCCCACGATCGCGATCTCGGCGTCGCCGACCTCGATCCCGGGGGCGAACGCAAAGGTGCCGTCCTCCCCCGTGGTCGAGTCCCGGGCCGGAAGCGACTCGTCGAGCACCGTCGCGCGCCATTCGTCCGCGTGCGTGAACTGGGCAAAGAACAGAGCGGCGAACGCCGCGTCGCCGCGGACGCGCTGCTCGGTTGCAGCGTCGAGCCGCAGCCCGTCACCGCCGCCGTTGATCCAACCGCGATCGCCGCCTTGCCAGTGCACGGCAAACTCGGTCTCGGCGCGGACGCGCACGTTTGGCAGCGGCTTGCCGTCGAGGTCGACAACCGCGAACGCGACCGGGGCCAGCGCCGCCGTCACGGCCGGAGCTTCGACGCGCGCGGCATCACGGACGGGTGCATCGATTCGCGAAGGCGCCACCGAGGAGGGCGGTGGCGACGAGGCCACCGCAACAGCAGGAGCACCAGCGCCGGGTTCGGCGACCACAGCGGCGGCCTCAGGGCCCGAGCCAAGTTGGAGGGAAAGGGTGATGGCGGCAGCGAGCGCTGCGCCGACGAGGAGGGTCTTCTTCATGATGGTCAGCAGCGCGATGCCAGAGACCATTCCCACGGCTACGGTCGCACTCACCGCCGCCGCTTCGACCGCGAGCGGTCGCTGCGCCAACAGGAGCACCGCCGGCAGCCACCGTTCGCGACCGCCGCTGCGGTCGAGCCGCTCGCGCAACTGCGCGAGCCCGCGCTGCAAGCGCGACCTCACGGTGTTGCGCGGCGTGCCCGTTCGCTCGGCGATCTCGTCGACCTCGAGGTGCTCGAAGAACCGCAGCAGGATCGTCGCCCGATACGGTTCGTCGAGTGCCTGAACGGCTTCGGTCAGTTCGCGGTGCGTCTGCAGCTTTGCCGACAGCTCCGCCGCCGACGGCACGGCTTCGGGCCGTGCCACCGCGCGTTCGCGCTGCTGCCGCCGCTGCTCCGTGCGCCGCATCCTGCTCGCCCGCCGCCGCACGATCGTCGCGAGCCAGCCTCGCGGCTGCTCGACGTTGGCGGCATCCGAGCGCAACACGTCCGCCCAGACCTCCTGGGCGATGTCACCGGCAGCAGAGCCGTCGGTCACGAGGGAGCGCGACAGACGCGTCACCCAGTCGGCGTGCGCCAGCAGCTGTTGGGTACGTTGGATCGGGTCCATGGTCATCGCTGCCGACTGGTGCCCGCGACCGCCGGATCGGATGCATCGTAGCGACAGAAATCCAACCGCCACCCCGGCCGCTTGGCGAAGACCGGGCCGCAGCCCATGATCTGCGCCTCCGCATGACTTCCGCCATCGACCCGGGCCTCGACCTGTTCGCCGAGATCGACCGTCTGCGCCAGCAGAAGAAGGCCGTCATTCTCGCCCACTACTACCAGGACCCGGACATCCAGGACCTGGCCGATCACCTGGGCGACTCGCTCGAACTGGCGAAGCGCGCGCGCGACACCGACGCCGAGGTGATCCTGTTCTGCGGCGTTCACTTCATGGCCGAGACGGCCAAGATCCTGAACCCGAAGAAGACCGTGATCCTGCCGGATCTCGACGCCGGTTGCTCGCTGGCCGATGCGTGCCCCGCCGATCAGCTGCGCGCGTGGAAGGCCAAGCACCCGGATCACTTCGTGGTGATGTACATCAACTGCGCGGCGGCGACGAAGGCCGAGAGCGACGTGATCTGCACCTCGAGCAACGCCGAGAAGATCATTCGCGCGGTGCCCGAAGGCCGCCCCATCCTGTTCGGTCCGGACAAGAACCTCGGCGCCTTCTTGATGAAGAAGACGGGTCGCAAGATGGACCTGTGGCCGGGTGCCTGCATGGTGCACGAGACCTTCAGTGCGATGAAGATCGCGGCGCTGAAGGCGAAGCACCCGACCGCGAAGTTCATCGCGCACCCAGACTGCGAAGACCATGTGCTGGCACTCGCGGACTACGTGGGCTCGACCAGCAAGCTGCTGGAGTTCGTGCAGCAGGACGCGAGCCCGAAGTACATCGTCGGCACCGAAGCGAACATCCTGCACACGATGCACAAGGCGGCGCCGCACAAGGAACTGATCGCGGTGCCGTACGAAGACCGCACAGCGGCATGTCAGGGGTGCAACACGTGCCCGCACATGAAGCTCAACACCGTCGAGAAGATCTATCTGGCGCTGCGCGACCTGAAGCCACGCATCGAGATGCCGGAGGAGCTGCGCGTGCGCGCGCTGAAGCCGTTGCAGCGGATGCTCGACCTCAGTTGAGCAAAGCACCAAGCACCGACTTCGGCGCTGCCGCTCTAGCCCAGCATCAGGATCGCGACCGGGCCCAGTGCTTGAACCAGGCCCAGTGCACGCGCAACGCCCACAGCCAGCGCCAGCGGCCGCGAGCGCGCCACATCACCCGCGCGTAGATCCGCGCGTCCTTGCGTCCTGGGGCAGGAATCGCCCGAAACTCCTGCAGCACCCAGCGGAGCCAGTCCGCCTGCCCTTCCAACTGCAGAATCAGGTCGCGGCCGAAGTGCCCGACCAAGGCCCGGCGCTCGAGTTTCTCGCGCAGCAGACGCGCCCGGTCCAGCTTCACGCCAAACCAGTGGTTGTCGCCATGAACGTGGTAGCGCACGTGCCGCTCGGCGAGAAACAGTTTGCGCCCCAGACTCATCGCCGCACCGATGACGACGACATCATCAGCCCGCATGCGCCACAGGGGTTCGAGCGAGCACGGCAGGAACTTGTTCAGCAGCCGGCGGCGCGCCGACAGGCTCGACGTCGGCGCGCCGACCCAGTCGCCGAGGACCAACGTGCGGAACACCGAGATGCCATGGTCGAACGACTCCGTCGCGTCGCTGCTGAGGCGCGTGCTCCCGTCCGCCAACAGGAACTCGAGTACGCAGTAGACGAAGTCGATCTCCTTCTTCTGGTCATAGACCTGCTCGAGGCGCTGCAGGTAGCCCGGCAGATACTCGTCATCGGCGTCGAGAAAGCACACGATCTCGCCGCTCGCAGCCGCGAGTCCGGCATGGAACGCGGACAACTGGCCGCCGTTCGCCTTGCTCACCACCACTACGCGCGGGTCGGCGCTTGCCAGCGCGCGCGCGATCGACAGCGAATCATCGGTACTGCCGTCGTCGACGACGATGATCTCGTCCGCCAGTCGCGTCTGCGCTTGCACGCTGGCTACGGCGCGCGCCAGGTAGCGGCCGTAGTTGTAGTTGTTGATCAGGACCGAGATCGTCATGCGCAAGCCACGTCGCGCACGGGGTCAGGCTCGCCCGAACAGGACATTTCCGTAGAGCCGCCCGTCGTCGACACCGGCGAGGTCGATCTCGTGCACGAGCAATCCGAACGGGAGGAGGAACTCCACCAGCCTACGAATCTCGACATGTCGACGATCCTCAGGATCGAAGCCGAACTCCATCACCAGCGCCTTCAGGCGCGCATCCGCGAGCGTTTGGCGACCGCCGTCGAGGACGTTGCGATCGTTCCCCTCGGTGTCGATCTTGATGACCGTCGGGCACGTGGGCATCTGCGTGCGGACGAAGTCGTCGAGTGTCGTCGCGTCGACCTCGACGGCTGTGGTAGCCCCCTCCGCGTCCGCCAACGCCAGCAACGAGCTGAGCAGGTTGTTGGCATGCGAATGCAAGGTCACCTTGCCGCCGTGAGCATGCATCGCGAGGTTGTGCACCACGATGCGGGCACTGCCGCCGACACGCTCGCGCAACAGCGCACACGTCCTCGGATCGGCCTCCACGGCGTGCACGACACTCGACGGGAACCGCTCGCTGAGGGAGCGCGACCAGGTCCCGACGTTGGCACCGATGTCGAGGATCGCCGCAGGCTCGGTCGCGGCGATCGCTCTCAGGAGATCGCTCCGGAGCAGTTTGGGCTCGGCGCCCTCCGCGTCAAACCGTTCGCGCAACCGCTGCAGCAAGAGGCGACTGTCGCGGCTGTCACGGGACTCCTCGCGCAACCCGCGCCAGCGCGCGCGCGACACGATCTTGAACGGGAGGCGCATCAGCCAGCCCCTGACCGCCTGCGGTCGCGAGTCTCGATCATGAGCCCCATGTCACACCGCGCGGCCTGCTGCTGCGCGCGGTAGTAGGTCATGTCCGCGTTGCGGCGCCAGACGCCCGGAGCCGTGCGCGCCGGATCGATGTCGTGGCTGCAATGCAGGACCCAGTTGCGGTCCCACGCCGACACGCCGTAGAAGCCCGCGTTGCGCAGACGGTTGCGGATGTCGGAGTCTTCTTTGGTGAAGCCGTCGAAGCGTTCGTCAAAGCCGTTCACCGCGCGCAGCGCCGACATCTTTGCCGCCCAGTTTCCGCCCAGGATCTTTGGCTTCCGCTGGCGCCCGACGAGGCCATAGAGCCGCTCCTTCCAATGCCGCCAGCGCAGCGCTCGCACCTCGTCGGCGGTGACATAGTCGTTGACGCTGCCCTGCCGGACCCGCTCGATCGCCAGAGACCGGGTGCGCGCGGCATCCATCAGCACATACCCCGCCGTCACGAAATCTGCACCGCGCTCCAGCAGGCCGACGAAGGTCGCGGCCCAATCCGGCGGTGGGATGCAGTCGCCGTCCAGGAACAGCACGAGGTCACCGGTCGCTTGGCGCAGCGCGTTGTTGAGCGCCTTGGCCTTGCGAAAGCCCCGGTCTTCCTGCGTGGTGAACACCAGCGGGATGTTTGTACGCGAGCGCAGCGCGTCGACCAGAGCCTTGGTCTCGGGCGTCGAGCCGTCATCTGCAATCACGATCTGGTCGATCGCGTGCCGTTGGCACAGCACACCTTCGAAGACGAAGGTGAGCGCGTTCGGCTGGTTGTAGCTGGCGATGACGAGGGTGGTCGTCGACATGAATGCTCAGGGAGTGCGCGAACTGTCTCGCCGGTACACCAGACCAACCTGCAGCCAAGGGAACGGAACCGTCGCCCGGAGGACTCGCCGAGCGGCAAAGATGATGCACACCGATCGCACGCGACTCAACGGCGGCCTCGAAGTTGGTGATGAACTCCTGTCGACAGCAGAGCCGGTCGGACCGATCCGACCATGCCGCACGTCCGCCCTCGCTCCCACCTACCTCGCAGCGCAACTGCGGCCACCAGACGAGGGGTTCTTGCCGAGTTGCCCATCTCGGATGCCCGCGGCGCCGTCGAGCAGTGGCTGGACGCGGCCCGTCCGGCACCGCGGCGACCCGGCCGCTACCGCGTTCGGGAGAGCTGGCGCTGTTTGCCACCAGCAAGAACGCCAACGCTGCGGCGCTGGGCGCGAGCACTCCAACCCCACCTGAATCCCACCTGAATCGCCGCCCGCCCCGACGGCGAGGACAACAGCCTGTCGCGCAACGGCTCCGTCGCCGAGGGCTCGGGAGCTGGTTTCCGATCCAGGAGTGCAAGCGCCGTCGAATCCGCAGATCCAACGCAGTTCGTGCGGCGCAGAGATCCGACCGGCTCCCGCGCCCGCAGGCAGGATGCGCTCTGCAATAGGCTGACAAGGAGCCGTCGCTTTCATGCTCAGCGGCCTGCAGCGGTCCTCAATCCGCTGGCGCGTTGGCAGCCAACTGCATCGGCACGAAGGCAACGCCATCCATCTCGACCTTCGGTCCCGTTGCCACGAACCCGAATCGCTCGTAGACGGACACTGCATAGAGGGACGAGTTGACTGTGAATGACGGGGTGCCGGGTTCGGCGCGGTCGCGCATAGCGAGCCATAGCATCCGCGACAAACCACGGCGCTGAAACGCAGGCGCAATGAACAGGTGATAGACATGCCGGCCATCACGCAATGCCGCAACTCCGGCGAGCGCGTCGCCGTCGATGGCGACGAGGTAACAATACCTGGGATCCGCGATGTAACCCGCGATCGCTGTCGGCGCGACCGTCGCGAAGAAGCGCTCGGCGCCTTTGCCACTAGGGTCGATGGTGCAGTGGTGCGACACGCTGGCGATCAGGGCACTGATGGCGGGGGCATCGGCGGTGGTTGCCTGCTGGAGGATCATGGGCGAGCCGCACCTCGGATCATTGCGTTGACGGGGTTTCAGAAAGCGCCAGCGCGTGCAACTGAACCACGGCGGCCGAAGGCAGGAGTCTACTCCGAACGGAGGCTGGGGAGGCTGTTGCGAGCCTGCGCCGCAGCCTCGGTCGTCGAAGCCCCTCGCAGCCGCTGGTGCTTTGGCAAACCACTCCTACCATCCCGCAGCACTCCGTGTCCGATTCCCTCCTCTTTGCCGCCATCGGCGGCGCGCTCGGCCTCGGCTGGTATCTGCTGCGAAGGCGACCGCGCCCGGCAGCATCCAGCGCGATTGCGCCTGCACCCGCGGCACCGCCGTCGATCTATGAGCAGATCCTGGCGCGACTGCAGGCGGCTCCCACCGAACCACTGAAGCCCGAATCGATCACGACGGATGACCCGCCTCCGGACGGCGACGTTCGCTTTGCCCCGGGCGCGATGGACGCGCTGTTCGGCAAGCGTGAGGGCAATGCAAGGTGGGACGAAGTGCTCGCGGCCTTGCGCTCGCTGCGCGCCGTCAGCACGAGCGACTGGAAGTCGCTCGAAGCGGTCACGGCCGAGATCCCAGCCAGCGGTTGCGTGGACGACCTGCTCGAAGCGCTCGAGCCGCGCGATCTGACCCCGCAGGTTCGTGCGATCTGCTGGCAGCTCGCGCGGCAGAGCCGGCGCGCCGAAGCGGTCAAATGGGGCCTCGCGATCGGCAGCATTGGCATGGAAGAGGAGGTAGCAGAGACGCTGCTGACTCTCGCCGCGCACGCGGAGTTCACGCTCTATGCCGCGCACGCGCTGTATCGCGAAGGGTCGCGCGAGCCGCGTTATCGCCAGCACCTCGTCGACTTGTTGCCACGCGCACGGCAATGGGGCGTCGTTCGCCTGATCGACTACATCGTCCTCGATGACGCGCTGATCGCGGACCCGGAGGTGCAGCGCCAGGTGCTGGTGCACGGGATGCACAACAACGACGGCATCCCCATGGAGGTCGCCTTCACGATCGCCAAGGCCGTCGATCTCCGCCGGCTGCTGACTCGGAGCCTGGACGACCCACGGCTGTTCACCGCCGTCGTCGACCTGATGGCCACGCTGCTGGACGAACCGAGCCCACTCGGCGGCTTGCGCGATCTCGACGGCTGGGAAGGGATCTGGCACGCCTGGCTCGCGCTGCTGCACAAGCTGCCGCCCGGAACGCGGGTGCTCTGGTCGCTGCACATGCTCGCCAACTTTCTCGACGACGAGGCCAACGACTGGGAACGCAAGGCGTCCGAGCGTGAGCACGTGGCGGAGATGCTGGGGGCGAAGTTCACTGCCGGCGCGCTGCGCTCTGGCGTGCGCGATGCCGACGAACGCTGGATGGCACTGCGGTTGGTCGAGCACTACGAAGTGCGCGAACTGCTGCCCGATGTGCGGGCGACGCATACGCAGAATCCTGACTGCCAGACCATCGACGTGCTCGGTCGCCTCGGCGCCACGCTCGAACTCGAGACCTTGCGCCAATCGATCCCGCGCCTCGTCGACCTTGCAGCGCGCGCCAAAATGCCGTTCTCGACCACCAACGTGCACGGCCGCGAGCACCGCGGCGGGACGGAGTACGGCCGCATCGTCCGCTGGCTCGGTCGCCTCGCGACGCCCGGTGCCGTGGCCTCGATTCGCACGGCGCTCGGCGACTACGACCCACACGTGCGGAGCTCGGCGTGCGAAGCTGTGGCCGAACTGCCGATCGGTGCGATCGACGCCTCGATCGTGGCACTCATCAAGCAGCGCCTGAACGACGAGCCGGACTACGTGGCGGAGGCCGCGAGCAAGGCCGCCGACGCCCACGGGATCGAGGAGTAGCGCCCCGGCCACACGCGCTGCGATGCGCGCTCGTTGGTCAGCGCAACCGCGCTTGGCGATCCTCGGTCATCGGCGGCCAAGCAGCGGAGCGTTCGGTCTCAGCCCTACAGGTCGCGCAGCTCCGACTTGGCACCGACGGCAGCCATCGCCGCGAGGATCCGCGTCGTTGGTGGCGGATCGCGCTGCTTTTGGGTTCACGCGATGACTGCTTGTGGCGGCGGCGGCGGGGTTGGCGTTGGCCTAGCGTCTTTGCCGCTCATGCGCGAGGCGCGCGGTCGGTTGCTCTTGAACCTCGGTTGCTTTCCGCGCGCCTCGTCGCTTGCTGCGGCTTGTTGGGCCGCAAGCCTACCCTGCGATCGCGGCAGAGTGGCGACCAGAATGACGTGCTCCAACAGCGAACCACCTTGATGAGGCGGGCAGGAAGGCAAGCGCCAGAGCGATCACGTCCAAGAGGACGATGATGGCGTCAGCCGCCCCGAAGGCGGGCACAAGGGACGAGGGGCGATGGCTCGACAGGATCCAGCTGCGGAACGGCTCAGTTGCTGAGTCAAACACATAGAGCATCACCCACACGATCCGTGCCCATTTGCGCCGGCAGGCCATGGCGAGCAACAGGACTGCCGAGAAGCCGAACCCAAATAGGACCGGTCCCGTAACGACAACGTCGGGGCCAGAGAAGAAGCGCTGAGCACCCCACACGAGCGAGATAGCCTGAGCGGCAAGGGAGCACTGCACTGTCCGTGGCATGACTGGTTCACCTTTCGCTGCGGTCATGATGCACTCAGCCTGCCGGCCCA
>CAMBXM010000079.1 GCA_945871815.1 Singulisphaera sp. GP187 | reverse complement strand
GCGGTGGCGGCGGTGGCGGTGGTGGCGGTGGTGGCGGCGGCAGCGGCGGCGGCGGCGGCCCAGTCCCCACGACTCCCGTCAGTGCCAATCACAGCGGCTTGCTGTCGGCAGCAGCTGGAAACGCCGCAGTACGGGTGCACTGGCGACTCCCCGGTGCAGGCTTCGAGGCGGCACTGTTTCACAGCGCGACGAGTGCCAACATCGTCAGTGGCGCACCAGCCCAGTCGGGGCTCACGGGCACCGCGGCGACGGTCAGTAGCCTGACCAACGGCACCGAGCGGTTCTTTGCCCTCGGAATCCGGCCGACCGGCGGCTCGACCTGGACCCAAGCCGGGCAGGTTCTGCGCGCGCGTCCCTCGGCCACCACGATCCACGTCGACGCCAGCGCCGCCCCAGGCGGCAACGGCTCGCTGGCGACGCCTTTCCGCACGCTGCAGGAAGGCCTGACCGCCGCGGGCTCCAACCCGGCGGCCAACGTCTGGGTGCGTGACGGCAGCTACTCGAGCGGTGTGCTCGCGTCCGGCGCCAACGTCTACGGCGGCTTCGCCACCTTCTCGATCACCGATCGAGACCCGGGCGCTGGCAACACGATCGTGACCGCCGGCTCGTTCCAGGCCGCGCTCGCAGCGAACACGGTTGGCACCCGCATCATCCTCGACGGCTTCGCACTCGCCGGCAACAGCGTCGGCTTCTACGGCATCGACCAGCAGAACATCGATCTCGATGTGCGTTCGGTCTCGATCCGCAGCTTCGTCGACCGCGGCGTGCGCCTGCGCAACACCAGCGCCAATGAAAACGTGAAGGCGCAGTTCGTTGCGTGCACCGTGCAATCGAATGGCGCTGACGGCATCAACGTGCTCGGCCCGTTCGATCTCACGATCGACGCCTGCGCCTTCGACGCCAACACCCAAGAAGGCATCGACTGCGGCTCCTTGATCGCGCTGACCGGCCTGTCGTCGACGCTGGCGATCACGCACAGTCGCTTCGCCAACAACGGTGCCGAAGGCCTCGACGCGAGCCTTGACCGACCGCTCGGAGTGACGTCTGGCAGCGCCAGCTTCGATGTCGCGATCAGCGCCTGCACCTTCTCGGGCAACGCGCTCGATGGCCTGCTGATCGACCAGGAGCACGAAGCCGCGGCCGGGTGGACGATGCGGGCCGTGGTCCGCGACTGTGTAGCCTCCAACAATGCGCTCGCCGGAGTCCACGTCGACTTCGACGCGCAGGGGCAAGTGCTGCTGCACGGCATCCGCTCGACGGCCAACGGCACCGACGGCATCCTCATCACCTCCGAGGTGAATCCAGGCCACGCGGTCGTCTCGGCCTCGCACCTCGCCGGCAATCTGGGCGCCGGTATCCGCACCTCGCTGGGCAACAAGATCGTGCTGGCCTCGCACTGCGTCTTCGCCGGCAATCAGGCCGGTGGCTTCCTCAGCGCCAGTGCCGCGCGCGAGTCAGCCGCCACCAACTGCATCTTCGACCTGCAGTCGAACCCGACGAGCCTAGTGCGCCAATTCAGCAACGTGACGGCCAGCAGTGCGACCGCCGCGATCTTCGTCAACGCGCCAAACGCTTACGGCCGCGCGACCGCGCACGCCAACGGCGTGCTGACCATGTCCGCGGCTCCGACGTTCACGGCGGGCGCGCAAGTCGAACTCGGCGACAACTCGACGGCGCTGAGCGTCTCGCAAGTCGTCGGCAACAGCGTCGTCCTCGGCTCGACGCCGACGCTCTTGCGGCTGCCCGTGGGTGTCGCGGCGTTCCCGTCAACCTCGGTCGTGGACAACCTCGCGCTGACCGGCGGCTCCGCTGCGATCGCTCAGGGTATGCAGGAAGCTGGCGGGGCCAACGTCGACGCCGGTCCGGTCGGTTCGCCACTGGTGGTCACGCCAGGCGTCGCCCTCGACATCCCGGACCCGTTCTTCTGGCTCGACCAAGTCACCCCTGCTCCCAACGTGGCGCTAGGCCAGAGCCAGGCCGTGACCTTGCGGTTCTCCGATGCGGTGACCAGCGGCTCGGTGACCAACACGAGCGTGCGCGCGGTCAACACCTCGAATGCAACCATCGCCGCGGGCATCAGCGTCGTCGGATCGACGATCACGCTGACTCCCCCAGGGGGCGGCTGGCCATCGGGTGCGATTCGTCTCGAACTGCACCGCGGCGTCGCGTCGGGCGGAATCTCTCTGACCCATCCGACGATCTACCCGCTGCGCTGATGGCCGAAGCCACGACGCAGCGCGGCGGACTCACTGCCCGGTGCGCTGGCACCTCGCCCAATCGGATCGCCTGCCGCTAGTAGGCGGGCAGAGGCAATGGCGACGGACCTGCCGCTCGCTATCCTGCGCGGCCCATGGCCGACCACGTCGCGACGATCGCCCCCATCGCCCTCCCCGAGGGCTTCTCGGCCAACGCTCTCCACTGCGGCCTTCGCAAGGACCCGACGCACGCGGATCTCGGTCTCTTGCTGTGCGACACGGCACGTCCGGCTGCCGCCATCTACACGCAGAACCGCCTCGTCGGCGCCCACGTGCAGGTTTGCCGCGAGCATCTCGCCAAGAGCGGCGGCCTTGTTCGCGCCATCCTGGTCAACGCCCGCAACGCCAACTGTGCGACCGGCGAACAGGGTGTGCTCGACGCCCGCGAATGCTGCGCCGCCTTGGCCCAGCGCCTTGGTTGCCCGACGGAGCACGTGCTGATGGCGAGCACCGGACCAATTGGCGCGCCACTGCAGAAGGACAAGATCCTCGCCAAACTCGACGCTCTGGTCTTGGGTGCGAGCACCGGCAAGGCGCACGAGTTCGCCCGCGCGATCATGACGACGGACACGTTTCCGAAGGCGCGCACGACGACGTTCGCGGGCAACGGCAGTCAGCGACGTGCAACCGGCTTCAGCAAGGGCGCGGGCATGATTCATCCAAACATGGCGACGATGCTGGCCTTCACTGTCGCCGATGCGGTTCCGCACGGTGGCCTGCAAGCGATGGTGAAGCGCATCGCCGATCGCAGCTACCACCGCGTCACGATCGATGGCGACACATCGCCGAACGACACCTTTGTCGTCTGGGGCGGAGGCACCGAGGTGCCGGCAGCGGTGTTCGAGGACGCGGTCACGTCGCTGAGTCAGCAGTTGGCCCGCTTGATTGCAGCCGACGGCGAAGGTCTCACGCGCCTGATCACCGTGCAGGTGCGCGGCGCAGCGACGGAGGACGAAGCCAACCACGTCGGCCGCACGATCGGCACGAGCCCGCTGGTCAAGACGGCTGTGGCGGGCCTCGATCCGAACTGGGGCCGCATCCTGTCGGCAGCCGGCCGTGCCGGCGTTCCGTTCGACGCGGCCAAGGCCCGGGTTTGGGTCGGCGAGGCGGAGGTCTACCACCTCGGTGTGCCGCACCCCGAACGCGAAGGCGTCGCGCACGCGCACTTGAAGAACAACAAAGAAGTCGTGCTCGGCGTCGACCTCGGCCGCGGCACCGCAAGCGCTGATATCTGGACCTGCGACCTGACCAAGGACTACGTGCAGATCAACGCCGACTACCGCTCGTGATCGGCGCTCACTCCGGCGTGCGCTTCTTCTGCTGTCGAGCGCGATAGACCGCCGGCGGCGCAACGTCCTTCTGCTGCCACCAATCGCGGTGGTCGCGCGCGTCGCCAGCCAACGTCGCGACCCAACCGATCGACGCCTCGGGCACGCTGTCGCAGTACGGCAGATAGGGCTTCACGTCGAGGATCGGCGTGCCATCCAGGATGTCGTGGTCACCGACCTGAAGCACGCGCTTGTCGACGGACAGCAACTGCAGGCATGAGAGCCCAATCGGATTGGGCCGTGCCGGAGCGCGCGTTGCAAACACTCCCCGCTTCTGGGTGTCGCGCGGCGGCATGACCTTGCTGTTCCAACCGCGCGTGTGGTGGCAAACGAACAGCACCCACACGTGACTGAAACCACCGAGGTCGTGAAGGCAGTTCTGCAGTCCTTCGGCGATGTGGATCTCGCCTCGTACGACCGCCGCCGGTGCCTTGGGGTCACGACCAACCTCGGTCGCCACGGCTTGCGCCCGCGGCTGGCGCGGCGCCTCGTGATGCAGCACGAGTGGCGAACGCATCACGCCAATCGGCCGCAGCACGATCGCGAGCGGCTCAGCCCACGCGCGTGGCTTGCTCACCGCGGCGCTGCGGCTCGCGGCGCCTTTGGCACCTTGATCTTCTGGCCTTGCTTCAGCCGCCGCGTGTCGCGCTCGGTCAGGCCGTTCAACGTCATCAGTTCTTTGAAGCGCTTCGCCGTTCCGAGGTGCTTGGAGGCGACGTCCATCAACGTCTCGTTGGCACCGAGCGCAACCTCGAAGGTCGCCATGTCCGTCGCCAGCGAGGGATCTGGCTTCGCTGGCACTCTGGGGTCTGCGATCGGTTCCGTTTGCGGCTCCTGCTGCGGCGCATCCGTGTTGGGTTTCGGCTCGGATTGCGGTGCCGGCGCTGGTAGCGGCTCAGGTGTCGGCAACAGCTCGACACCGAGTTTTTGCAACGACCCCGCGAGCGAGCGAGCGGCGCCGCCGAGCTCGAGCACGAGCTCTCCATCCCCCGCGACACGAGCCGACGATCCCGGCGCGCACGCAGCTGCAAACACGAACACGACGCCGCCTAGAAGCCACCACCGCATCCGCGCATCATCGGGGCATCCGGGCCGCGCAGCAACGATCGAGCTTGCGCGGCCCGACGCGATCTTGGAGAACTCTCCGTCGTGTCGCTGCGCGCCCTGCTGCTCAACCTGCTGCCCAAGGTTCTGGTATCGCGAGCGACCGGCTGTGCGGCGTCGCTGCCGCTGCCCCGATCCGTTCGCGCGCCGTTCTACCGCTGGTTCGCCCGCCGCTACGGCGCAGACCTCGATCAGCTACTGGCGCCGCTCGACTCGTTCCGCAGCCTGCAGGCCTTCTTCCAACGCGAACTTCGCTCGGAGGCACGGCCGATCGCGACGACACCGTTGGTCTGGCCGTGTGATGGGCGCATCGTCACGACCGGGCCGGTGCGTGCAGGACGCATCGAGCAGGTGAAGGGGCATGACTACGCGCTGGCGGACCTGCTTGCCGATGGCGATGCCGCAGCGGCGTTTGCCAACGGCACCCAAGCCACGGTCTACCTAGCCCCCGGCGACTACCACCGCGTGCATGCCCCCTTCGATCTCCTGGTCGAACGGGTCGTGGCCGTGCCCGGCACGCTGTTTCCGGTCAACCCGCCGGCGGTTGCCTGCATCCGTGACCTGTTCGCACGCAACAGCCGCCACGTGTTCCACTGTCGATTGCAGGACGGGCGCCGGGCCGCAGTCGTGATGGTCGGCGCCTTCAACGTGGGCGGCACCAGCGTCACGGCGGGAGCAGGCCAACATCTGGGTCGCGGCGGTGAGCTAGGCCGCTTCGGCTTCGGCTCGACGGCGATCGCGGTCGTAGCTGGAGGCGGCCCAGGCTTTGAGACCCTGTTGCCGTCGACGCGCGTATGGATGGGCGCTGCCGCGCAATCTCGCCCGAGCTGAAGCGGCAGGTAGCTGGAGGGCAGGTAGCTGGAAGAGCAGGGCACCGGAAAGCGCCACGGGAGGATCGCGCACCCCACCGAGCATGGCTCACCGGCATCACGGCGCGCCACCGGGAGGCCGTCCTCGGCGGTGGGACCACGACGAGTCGCCGCCGTTGCGGCCAAGACTCGGGACGGGCTCAGGATCCGGCGATGCGGAGTGCGAGCTTGGCCTCTTCGCCCATGCGGCCCTTGTGGCGCTGGGCAATGTGCAGCAGCAAGTCCTGACCGAAACGACGTTCGGCACCCACGGTCTGTGAGAAGTAGCTCGCTAGCTTGAGTTGCTGCTCGGGTGGCAGAGTCGTGTCCTTCTTGACGCGCTCGAACAGCGGAAACCCATCGCGGAGCAGCACCGTGAAGAAGCCCATCGCGGCGTTGCCTGGCGCGGCACCGTCGCCCCCGGGCCGGACCGTGTCCTGCATCAGCCTCGTGACGGCGAGTTGGTAGTGACCTTCGACGTCCAGCATGTCCTTGGCCGCAAGGCGCGCAAGCACATGGAGAGCCTCAGGGAATCGACGCGCCTTGCGCCAACGGAGGGCGCGATCCAGCAGGAATGGCACCAGCTTCTGGCCACCCGCTGCGAGTGCGACGTCTTGCAGATGGTCGGCGACCAGCGCCTTCTGCGACAGCAGCTTGGTCGCTCGTTCGGCAATCGACTTGGCGAGCTTCGGTTGGATGTGCGCGGCCAGTCGGACCAGCAGACCGCTCAGGGCCGAGGCCTCGACCGGATCCCTTGCGAGTTGCAACTGACGCAGCAGCGGCTCGACCGCCAGCTTGCTCGACGACAGCAACTCCTCCGCCGCGGCGCGGAACCGCGAATCCTCATGGTCGCGCAGCTTGAGCGCCACCTTGACGGTCTCTGCCGACGCGTGGCCGCGCAACGCGCGCAGGGCAAACAGTCGCTGCTCGACGTTGCGCGAGGCGAGCATCTTCTCGAGCGGCGCATCGAGGCCATCGGGCCAGACCGACATCGATGCCAGCACGTCGCGAACGGCATCGTGTACTGGCTGCTGCGCTGTGTCCTCCAACTGGGCAAGGAACGCCTTCACTTGAACGACGGTGAGCTCTTGGCCTCGAAGTGCCGCGAGCGCCGCGAGGCGGATCGGCAACGCCGACTTGTCGCCCACGTGGTGCAGCAACATCGTCTTGGCGCCGCCAGCATCGATCACCGCCAACACGCCGATGACACTCGCTACGGCGGCGTCCGGCATCGGCTCCTTCATTGCCGCGAGGAGCCCCTCGCGCAAGGACTTGCGCACCGGCTCGGTCATCGTTGGAGCCGCATCCAGCACGAGTTTCGCGACCTGGGCGCTGAGCTCCGGCGCCGCCATCGCCCGAACAAAGGCCTGCACCGTGTCCTTGGTCAACAGGCGGGCCAGCACCTGCAACAGCCGAAGGCGCCGATCTGCCGGAGCCGCGTCGACCGCTTCGACGATCGCTGGATGCGACGCGACGCCGGATTCGCCAAGGAGGTGCGATGCCTGATCGACCAACCCCTCGTGTTCCACCAGCGAGCGGACCACCACGCGCAGTGCTTCGGCGGTGCCGATGCGGGCCAAGGCCTCAATCGCAAAGCGCGCCAACACATGCGAGCGCGCGGTCGCAGCGCTCAAGGACTTCACCGCCGCAGGCTCCTTGATGCCGAGTTCGCCGAGAATCTGAGCTGCAGCGACCTGCAACTCCGGGCGACCCGTATCCAAGATGCTGACGATTGCCTTTACGGTATCGTTCATATGCAGTGACCTCAGCTCATTGCACTCTCCCCACCCACCCGGGCACGGACGGAGGAGGTCGAGGGCGGGGGGATTATGACAAAGGCCAGCGACCACGCCAAGGACGTGTCCACGGTCCGCGAAGAAAGCCTGATCCGGCGATGTAGCCTCGTGGTCGCCGAACGGAAAACCAGATACGAGCTTGGGTAACCGTCAGCGAAGCCAGTGTGGAGCGATTGCGAAGGGCGGCCGCGGCATTGCGGGGAAAGCCCGCCCGCCTACGCTCTCCGGCCCTTGCGCCTGCTGATCGTCGCCCCCTTCCTCCCTGACCCGAGCGCCGCGCACGGCGGTGGGAGCTACGTCGGGACGCTGTGCGAAGCGCTGCAGCACCACGCCGAGCTGGGCTTGGTCGCGCACGTTCGGCCGGACGAAATGGTCCATCTCCGCACCAGAACCTGGCCCTACCGCTACGTGGCGCCGGTCGAGGCCGGAGAGCGCCCGCGCGGCGCGCAGCGACTCGCACACCAGGCGCACATGCTGCTCCGGTGGGGCCTCCTTCGGCAACCGCTAGTCGCAGCGAAGAGCAACTCGCCCGGGATGCACTTTGCGGTGCGCAAGGCCGTAGCCGAGTTCGCACCCGATGCAGCCTTGTTGGAACTGGCGCAGTCGGCGCAGTTCCTGCCCGACCTCGGCAACCTGCCGACGATTCTGACTGACCACGAGGCCGGTGTGCCCGCCAACACCCGCACCGACCTCGGGGCATGGGCCGATCAACGCGACCGCCGACTCTGGCGCGGCTACGTGCAGCGCTACTACCCCCGCGCCAGCCTGCTCCAGGCGGTCACCGAAGAGGACGCTCGCGAACTCGCCGCCATGCTCGGCCGCGCCGTCGAAGTCCGCCCGCCGGTGGTCCAGGTGCCCGAGCACCCGGTAGCCCGACTCGGCACTCCACCGCGAGTGCTGTTTTTTGGTAGCTACCGCCACGACCCCAATCCGGAAGCTGCAGCCATCGTGGCACGCAAGATTCTGCCGCGCATCCGCGCCGTCCTGCCGACGGCGGAGCTCTGGTTGGCTGGTCCAGACAGCGATCGCATTGCCGTGCTCGCGGACTTGCCCGGCGTGTGCGTGGTCGGCTTCCAACCCGACCTCAAGGCGATGCTCGCGCAGGTGCGACTGGTGCTGACACCGATGTACTCAGGCGGCGGCTTTCGCATGAAGTCGCTGTCGGCCCTCGCCCACGGAGTCCCCGTGGTGACGAACGCGCTCGGCGCACGGGGGTTGCGCGTGCCGATGCCGGCGCGCGTGGTCGCCGAGAGCTACGACGACCTCGCGGCGGCAGCCGTGGCGCTGCTGCGCGACGAGAACGCCGCGGCAGTCGCCGGCCGCGCCGCGCACGCCTTTGCGCAGCAGCACTTGGCGCCGGCCGCCGTCGCCAAGCTCCAGATCGAGCGCGTGCAAGCACTGCTCGCCGCGCGTCAGTGACTCCGGGGGAGATCGGTGCGCGCGGGCTTCGTCAGTTGCCGCCGCTACGGCCGGACGCGGGCTTGCTCGGTGCGGCGCCGCCGGCTCCACCGCTCGCGTCGCGCCGTGCACGACGTTCGCGCATGGCCTCGAGGTCGAGCAGCAGTTTGACCATCGTGTCGCCGCGTTGGACTTCGAGCTCCATGGTCTTGGCCTCGTCGCCGAGTTCGCGAGCGGCAGAGAACACCTCGTGCATGGCTTCGAGTTTCTGGCCGTTGGCCTTGGTCAACACGTCACCGACCTGGAGTCCCATTTTCGCGCCGCGGCCATCAGCCGTGATCTTGGTGAACTTGAAGCCGTCCATCTCGGCGTCGAAGAGCGCTTCGGCGTAGCTCCCGGCCTGACGACCGCTGCCACCGCGGATGATGCCGCTCCGGTCCAGCATTTCGGGCAGGTTTGCGGTGCCCAGAGCCGCGAGAGCGATCACCGTCGCCGTGTGGCGCTGGTACTCCGGCACCGCCACCTCAAAGGTGTCCCACTGCGTGTGCCAACTGTAGGCAAAGTAGTTGGCGCGACCCTTCAAACCCCAGTTGAGGCCGGGGACGCCGGCAGAGAGGAAGGAGGCGTGATCACTGCCACCGCCACCGCTGATCGTCGGACTCTTGTTGAGCTCGAACACCGAACCAACGTGACTCGGATCCGGCGAGGTGAGCGCGAACACCGGCTGGAACACGCGCAACATCGGCTCGTACATGGTCTCGGCCACCGTCATCGCCCCGGCCCAGTTGGTGCCACTGTCGTGATTGAACACGGCCGAGACGTGCTCCATCTCGACGCGGTGCATCTTGACGTAGCCGGCACTGCCGAGCAGGCCCTGCTCTTCGCCGCCCCAGAGGCAGAAGCGAATCGTGCGCACAGGCTTGGCCTTGACGGCCATCAGAATGCGCGCCGACTCCATCGTCGTCGCCGAGCCGGTGCCATTGTCGGTGCAACCTTGCGCCTGGTGCCAACTGTCGAGGTGCGAGCTGACGACGACCACCTCATCCGGCTTGTCGCTACCAGGAATCTCGGCGATCACGTTGTAGAGCGGGATGGGCCCCTCGCGGAACGTGTTCTCGATGTCGAAGTTGGCATGCACAGCCTGGGGCTGCTCGAGCAACTTCGCCAACTCGTCGGCTTGGTCTGGACGAACCGCGATCTGCGGGATCGTCGGCACGCCGGCAAGTGGCAGCATGGCAGTGCGCGAATTGCCGAACACGCGCACCCGCGTCGGGAACTTCTCGTCCGCATCGCCAGCGCGGTAGACCCAGCCGAGGATGCCGAGCTGCTCACACGCCTCGCGCACATCTGCCGGCGGACGCTTCTTGTAGTAGAGCCACTTGCTGCCGACGGCTTCGCGGGTTGCGGCCTCGAGACTGTCAGGCGCTTTGACGATCACGCCTTCGCGCGGCCCGTTGGTACCTGCGGTCCACGCCTCGGTGGCGACGTACAGCTCCATCGGCACAGGGCTGGTGATCCGACCCTTCCACGCGCCGCGGTTCCAGACGAGGTTCCACTCGCCCCACTTCTCCAACTTGACCACCGGCACGCCCATCGCGTGGAACTCGGTAGCGGCCCACGCACAGGCCTTGGTGAAGTTGTCGCTGCCCGTGAGCCGGTGACCGATCTTGCCGGTCATGTCGCGCAGGATGCGCGTCGCCTGGGAGTTGTCGATGCCTTGGTGGCGGATCTCGGCGACCGTCGCTTCGTCGAGCACGGCTTCGCGGATCAGGGTCTCTGGTTTGGCGGTGGACTCTGCTACCGGTGCCTCTGCTACCGGTGCCTGGGCGCCGAGCAGACCATGGAGACAGAGGACGAACGGGAACACGGACGGCGGCAAAAGTCGGAGCATGGGTACCCGGCGGTTCTTGGTGGAAACCGCACGAATACGGAACGGAGGCGCCGCGTGGTAGTACGGACTAGAGGTACGGCTTCAGCGCCTCGTACATCTCGAAGTCCGAGGGGCCCAGGTCGAAGCTGGTGAAGCCGCGCCGCAGGTATTCGGCAAAGTAGGCCTGCAACTCGCTCGCCGACCGCGCATTGCCATTGTCGCCAAACTTGGTCACGAACGGCGTGAAGTGTGGATAGAGCGCATCCGTCCCTTGTTTGCCCCACCAGTCGCCATGCAGCGTGGTGCGAACGAAGTTGCCGATCAGCAGGTCGTCGAATGCACTCCACTCGACGGCATTGCGCAACGAATTGCGCGGCACTGCGAACGTCACGCCGCGCCGAATGCCCGGTGCGATGTCGATGGTGTGATCCTGCCCACCGACCCGAAACGTGACGAAGCCAATGTGCGACTTGAGGTGCTCGAAGCGCCCAAAGTACTCACGCAACAACTCGAAGTCCCCCGCTTGCATCGGTGCGCTCCAATCGTCGCCGAACGCCTCGGGCGGCGCCGTGATCCCCGCATTGGACTTGGGCTCAATCCGCGTGAAGTCGTCTCGCGCGAGGTCGTAGCGAATGAAGGCTGGCAGGCATCGAGCAACGTTCGACTCGAACCCTCTGCCATACTCGTCCTCCGGCGTGGCGCACTCGTTGGCCCACATGCTGTCGGTGCGTTGATAGCGATGTTGGCTCGACGAGGGCAGGTAGTTCTTGATGCCATAGGCGTGCAACACCTCGGCAACCTGTGGCCCGACTGGCAGATGCTGCATCGCACGCGGCGGAATGCGATCTCCTTGCTCGTCGAAGAAGTTGATCATGTCGGCATCGCCATAGCCGAGCAAACAGGCGAGGAAGGTCTGCTTGTGGAAGCGCGGCATCTCGCGCATCAAGAAGTGGCGGGCGCCGCGATCACCGGCATCGTTGGCGTCGACGATCAGATTGCCGTCCAGCTCGACGAGCAGCACGGCGTCCTGGTTGTAGTTGGCGATGCATGCAACCCGCAGGCGTGGCGACAACTGCGTCCACTCGCCGTCCTTCAGCACACGAACGTTGAAGCCAAGCCCGCGAAGGTCGCTAGCAACGCGCCCGCCGTGGTGGTCAGCGAGCAGGATCTCCTTGTCGCGCAGCGTCTCCAACGACGGCAGGCTCAGGTGGTCAGGATGACCGTGGCTGATCCACAGGAATTGGCAGTGCGCCACGTTTTGCCGCTGCTCGGCCGGAACTTCGTGCGACAGCATCCACGAACCGAAGTAGGCCGACCCGAACAACCACGGGTCCGTCGCCAGCACAGGGCCACCATCGTGGAAGATGAGGCAGGCGTTACCGATCGTCTCGAAGCCTAGGTCCATGCAGGACGTGTGTATCGGCAGGATCCGGCCGCGGGAATGGTGCGGAGAGCGGGATTGCCAGGTGGCTTGATTCCCCAGCTTCGTGCTGCGCTGCGCCGCGAACGGCACGGACCGATCGGACCGGCGACTGGCGCCTCGCGCCAGCAACCCCACGGCGGCGACCGGGCAACGCGCGCGTTCGCCGCCGCGCGGCGCTACTTCGCCTTCGCCAGCGCCAGGACCAACTGTTCGGCAACCGCCGTCGCCGCGTCACCGTCGTGGCCGCGATAGCGAACCTTGCCTTCGGCATCGAGGACCACGATCGTCGGCCAACCACTGACCGCCCAGTCGGCGGAGATCTCCGGTTTGCCTTCGCGCTTGTTCTGGAAGCTCCGCCAGTTCAGCTGGTTTTCGGCAATCGCCTGCTTCGCCTTCGCTGGTGTGTCACTGTTGACCCCGATCAGAGCGAACGGCTTGTCCTTCATGCGTTCCACGAGCGACCGCTCGTGCGGGTACAGTTCCCGGCAAGGACCTCACCAATCGCCCCAGAAGTCGACGAACACGACCTTGCCGCGGTAGTCGCTGAGCTTGAACGCGACGCCGTCGAGATCGGAGCCTTCGATCTCGGGCGCCGTGACCCCGATCGCGAAGTGCTCCTTCTCCACCAGTGTGGCTTGGATCCTGCTCTGCAAGCGCGGGTCGCCACTCGACGCCGCGGCCTTGGTGAGCGCTGCCTTGGCGCTCTGGAACTCCGGCGACTTCGCGTCCGCGGTCTCGAGTGTCGGGCCATGCTTGGCGTAGACGACCCAGCCGAGCACCCCGGGATCGACCGCGTCGCGTTCGAGCGCGGTCAGAAACTCGGTGGCCTTCCTCGCGCCCGCCAGTTGTGGCAGGTAGGCGAGCGACGGGCTGAGTTCCGCGAGCACCGCACTCTTCACGTGGTACTGCCGCAGCAGATCGAGGATCTCGCCGTACTCCGCCTCGCCCTTGCTGGTCCGGAAGGCGAACACGAGCAGCGAACACTGCTCATCGCCCACGTAGTCCTTGGCGGCTGCGAGGGTCGTGCTGCGGAGTGCCCCGAAATCGGGCTCCATCGACATCGCCGGAATTGGCGTGCCGCTCGCTGCCGCCGTCTCGGCGGCCTTCTGGGCTGCGACCGCGGCCTGCCGCCACGCCGCAACGATGCGCTGCTGTTCCTTCTGCAGCTCGACGAGGCGAGTCTTGATGTCGGGTTTGCTCACGGGGGCGTCTTGCGCCGCAAGCGAACCGAGCAAGACCGCGGCGCCAAGCCATGCGGGGATTGGGTTCATGGTGCCCAGCATCTGGCATGCCGACGGCGACAGCAAGCGGGCTGACGGACGGTCGCTATGCTCGACCGCTTCCCACTCGGCGGCGGATCGTGCCTCTCTCCAACTTCCACCCCACAATCCAGCGCTGGTTCGGGCTCGAGCTCGGCAAGCCCTCACCGCCGCAGCGAGAGGGGTGGCCGGCCATCGCCCGCGGCGACCACGTGCTCCTCGCTGCGCCCACGGGCTCGGGCAAGACGCTGGCGGCCTTCCTGTGCGCGCTCGACCAGCTGCTCAAGCTTGGCCCAGCGCTCACGACCGCGACACACGTCGTCTACGTCTCGCCTCTGAAGGCGCTGTCGAACGATGTGCAGAAGAACCTGCAAGCCCCACTCGCAGCCCTGCGGGCGCTCGACCCTTCGCTGCCCGAGCTCTCGGTGCAAGTGCGGACGGGCGACACTCCGGCACGAGAACGGGCAGCCATGCTGCGCACACCACCGCACATCCTTGTCACCACACCCGAGTCGCTCTACCTCCTGCTGACCACGGCGCGCGGACGGCAGCAACTGGCAACCGTCCGCACCCTGATCGTTGACGAGATCCACGCGCTCGCGCGCGACAAGCGCGGCAGCCACTTCGCCCTGTCGGCCGAACGACTCGACCGGCTCGTGCAGCAGCACGGCGGTCGCCTGCAGCGCATCGGGCTGTCGGCGACGCAGCGCCCCATCGCCGCGACCGCGGCGTTGCTGTGCGGGACCGACCGAGCCTGCACGATCGTCGATGCCGGACACCGACGCGAGCTCGACTTGGCGCTCGAACTGCCCTCGGCGCCACTGGACACCGTTTGCTCCACCGAGACGTGGAACGAGATCTTCGCGCGCACCACCGAACTCATCCTGCAACACCGCACGACGCTGGTGTTTGCCAATACGCGCAAGATGACCGAGCGCATTGCCGCGCGCCTCGCGGAGCGCCTAGGCAAGGAGCACGTCACCAGTCACCACGGCTCGCTGTCCAAGCAGCGGCGCCTGGATGCGGAGCAACGGCTGAAGCGCGGCGAGCTCAAGGCTCTGGTCGCCACGGCTTCGCTCGAACTCGGCATCGACATCGGTGAGGTCGATTTGGTGATTCAGATCGGGCCAACGCCATCGATCGCCACGTTCTTGCAGCGCGTCGGCCGGGCGGGTCACGGCCTGCACCGCACACCCAAGGGCCGCATCGTGCCCCTGACGCGCGACGAGCTCGCCGCGGCGAGTGCGCTGTTGCTCGCCGTGCGCCGTGGCGACCTCGACCGCACTGTGCAACCGGTCGCACCGCTCGACATCCTGGCACAGCAGATCGTCGCCGTGTGCTGCGACGAGGCGCTCCCTGAAGACGACCTGTTCGCGTTGGTCCGCGGCGCGCACCCGTTCCGCAACCTCGAGCGCGCCCGCTTCGATGCCGTCCTGGCAATGCACGCGGGTTCGCGCAGCGCCTTGCTGCATCGCGACCCGATCCATCGCATCGTGCGGGCGACCAAACGCGCACGCCTGTGCGCTGTGACCTGCGGCGGCGCGATCCCGGATGTCGCCGACTACCGCGTCGTGCTCGATCACGACGACAGCCTCGTGGGCACCGTCAACGAGGACTTCGCCATCGAGTCGTCGATCGGTGACGTCTTCCAACTCGGCAACACCAGTTGGCAAGTCGTCCGCATCGGCCAAGGCATCTTGCGGGTTCGCGATGCCCACGGCGTACCGCCGAGCTTGCCGTTCTGGCTCGGCGAGGCCCCGTCGCGCAGCCACGAACTCGCCGCCGCACTCAGTGACGTTCGCACGCACGGCGAGGACTCATCGTGGCTGATGCAGCACTGCGGCATCGGCGGCGACGCCGCCGAACAACTGTCGACCTGGCTGCAAGATGGCAAGCGCGCGTTGTCGGCGATGCCCTCGCACGAGTGCCTTGTGCTCGAGCGGTTCTTCGACGAGTCCGGTGGCCAACAACTGGTGGTGCACTCGCCGTTTGGTGCGCGGCTGAATCGCGCCTTCGGCCTCGCACTGCGCAAGCGCTTCTGCGTCGGCTTCGGCTTCGAACTGCAGGCCGCCGCCAACGACGAGGCCATCGTTATCTCCCTCGGCCCGGTCCACAGTTTTCCGTTGGCCGATGTCTTCTCCTACCTGCATCCGAACTCGGCCCGCGACGTGCTCACGCAAGCACTGCTGCCGGCGCCGATGTTTCAGACCCGCTGGCGCTGGAATGTCACCCGGTCCTTGTTGGTCGAACGTTGCCGTTCAGGGCAGCGCGTGCCAGCGCCGCTGCTGCGCTTCCGCGCCGACGATGCGCTCGTCGCCGCATTCCCGGCTGCGCAGGCGTGCCCCGAGACTCTGCCCCCTGGGCCGATCGATGTCCCCCTCGAACATCCGCTGGTCCTGCAGACCATCTCGGACTGCCTTCACGAAGCAATGGACGTAGATGGCCTTCTCGGTCTGCTCGAACGGATCCGCCGCGGTGCGATCGGTCTCGTCGCCGTCGACACCAACACGCCGTCGCCATTCGCTCAAGGCATCCTGCACGCGATGCCCTATGCGTTTCTCGACGACGCGCCGCTCGAAGAGCGCCGCACCCAAGCCGCCATCACTGCGCAGCGAGGCGCTCGGCCAGCGGCCGCAGCCGACCACGACCTCGACCCGCACGCTCTGGGGCTGGTCCAAGACGAAGCCTGGCCCGACCCTTGCTCGCCGGAGGAACTGCACGAAGCACTCGGCTGGATGGGTTGGCTCGAGAACGACGAGCTACGCCCGGAGTGGCGCCCGTTCCTCGAGACGCTGATTGGTGACGGTCGCGCCGTTGCCGAAGGCACGCGCTGGTTTGCCGCCGGACAGTCGCGCGAAGCCAAGGTCCTCTGGGAGGGGCGCCTGCAAGCTGTGATCCCGGTGTTCGTCGATGAACTAGCCGACGATGACCGCACGGCGTTGTTGCACCTGGAAAGCGCGGGCTCGGCGATGCGCGCGCGCGCGTTTGGCCGCGAGATCTTCTGCCATCGCCGGCTGCTCGCCCGAGTCCGGCGCTACATGCTCGAACGCCTGCGCGCGGCGATCCAGCCAGTCAGCAAAGCCGACTTCGCCGACTTTCTGCGCCGCTGGCAGGGCCAAGAGCAGGAGCCGGGCAGGCACGGTCCACACGGACTGCGGCTGACGCTGCAGCAACTCGCCGGGCACAGCGCGCCGGTCGAAGCGTGGGACGAGGAGATCCTGCCGCAACGGCTTTCTGGCTACACCCGCGAGGTGCTCGACCAACTGACGCTCGCCGGCGAGTTCGTCTGGCTCCGTCTGTGGGGCAGCTGGCGCGGTCCACTGAGCAAGGCGCCGCTGTCGATCGTACCGCGCGAGGATCTGCACCTCTGGCTCGAGCTCCCGCTCGAACCGCCCGACGCGACGGCGCTCGGCTCGCACGCGAGCGCGCTGCGCGACTTGCTGCAGCAGCGCGGCGCATCGTTTCCAACGGATCTTCGGACCTGGAGTCGCATGCTGCCGAGCCAATTGGAAGACGGCCTCGCCGAGCTCCTTGGCTGCGGTTTCGCGACCTGCGACTCGTTCGCTGCCGCGCGCCAGTTGGCGGTGCCACCTA
>CAMBXM010000078.1 GCA_945871815.1 Singulisphaera sp. GP187 | reverse complement strand
CTCCTGGATCCCCTTGGCGACCACAGCGGCCGCGCAACTGGTTGTCGATGCGACGCGCCTCGTGGCGCTCGGTGCCGATCACAAAGAGGCCACCGAGTGCAAGGATCTCGTCGTGCTCCCTCTTGCACTGGGTTTCGAGTTCGGCGAGTCGGGCCTTGGCTTCGCTCTGCTCTTCACTCAGCCCCTTCTGCTGCATTTCCGCGCGCCACAGCGCCTCGGCCTTGCCACCAAGCACGATGTCCGTGCCGCGACCAGCCATGTTGGTAGCAACCGTCACCATGCCCTTGCGGCCAGCTTGCATGACGATCTCGGCTTCGCGCTCGTGCTGCTTGGCATTGAGCACATTGTGCGGAACACCGAGTTCCGTCAGCTTTTGGCTGATGCGCTCCGACTTCGCGATCGAGGTCGTGCCCAGCAGCATCGGGCGCCCGAGCGCGTTCTCGCGCTTTACCTCTTCGGCGATCGCCGCGAACTTGCTGTCGTCGTCGAGGTAGATCTGGTCGTTCTCGTCCTTGCGAACCATCGGCCGATTGGTCGGGATGGACACCACGTCGAGGTCGTAAATGCGCGAGAACTCGGACGCCTCGGTCATCGCCGTACCGGTCATACCGGCGAGCTTGCCGAACATGCGGAAGTAGTTCTGCAGGGTGATGGTCGCCAGCGTGCGGTTCTCCTCGCGCGGGCGGATCCCCTCCTTGGCCTCGACTGCTTGGTGCAGGCCGTCACTCCAACGGCGACCGGCCATCAGTCGGCCTGTGAACTCGTCGACGATCACGACCTCGGGATCGCTCTTCTGACCGTCCTGGGTGGATCGCTGCGCGACGATGTAGTGCTTGTCCTTCTCGTAGACGTGGTGCGCACGGAGCGCGGTCTCGAGCAAGTGCGGCCACTCCATCAGCTGTGGGTTGCTGTAGAAGCTATCGACCCCCACCAGCTTCTCGGAGCGTTCGACGCCAGCCTCCGTGAGGAGACACTGGTGCTCCTTGAGCTTGATCTCGAAGTGTTCGCCATCCTTCAACTGGCGGGCGATGCGATCGGCAAAGACAAAGCGCTCGGTGCTGCCCTCGGCCTCGCCGGAGATGATCAACGGCGTGCGCGCCTCGTCGATCAGGATCGAGTCGACCTCGTCGACGATCGCGTAGTACAGGTTCTTCTGTACCTGGTCCTCGACGCGCCACTTCATGTTGTCGCGCAGATAGTCGAACCCGAACTCGTTGTTGGTACCGTAGGTGATGTCCGCGGCGTATGCAGGCTGACGCTCTTGCGGCGACATCTGCGACTGGATCGAACGCGCGACGAAGCCAAGGTATTCGTAGACCGGGCTCATCCACTCGCAGTCGCGACGTGCGAGGTAGTCGTTGACCGTCACGACGAAAACGCCCTTGCCCGCCAGGGCATTGAGCGCCGCCGGCAAGGTTGCGACCAACGTCTTGCCTTCACCCGTCGCCATCTCGGCGATGTTGCCGCCATGCAACACGGCACCGCCGATCAGTTGCACGTCGAAGTGTCGGATACCCAGTGTGCGGGTCGCCGCTTCCCGCGTCAGCGCGAACATCCGCGGCATGCAGTCGTCGAGCGTCGTCTCGCCAGCCATGACCTTCTGCTTCATGGTCGCGATTTGGGTCTGCACCTGCTCCTTGCTGAGAGCCCGCACCTCCTCGGTCAGTGCGTTGCAGGCACGAACGACGGGCTGGTAGCGCAGCAGCAAGCGCTTGTTGGCCGAGCCGAAGACACCCTGCAGCGCTTTGCCGATGCGGGCTGGAAGGGAACCAAAATCGATCTTCATCGGAATACCTGCGATCTGCGGGCAGCGTGCCCGCGCGGCGACCAGAAATGCACAACCAGCGATCCGCGGTCGGCCGATCGCCATCGGCCGCGGACCTGCGCCACCACGCTCACCTTCGCCACGTTTGCCGAGCCCGGGTCGTGCGCCTCTGAGGCACGAGACCGCGATCGGTTCAGCAGCTCGGTGCAAAAACGCGGTCAGGCGCGCGCGAGGGCGGCAAGCCCCCGGCGGTGCGATCGAGCCAGCGGGGAATCCGGCGCGTCATGGACGGTCGCACCGGCGCGGCACTGCGATCCTCGACTCCGGCCCAACGAATGCCGACTGTGCTAGTCGCGGCCGGGGCTTCGACACAGCAGGCGACCGCCGACGGGACTCCGTCCATGCATCGGACCAGGGCGGGGCCACCCACCATCAGGACCAGTGCCAGGAGGACGCCGATCACAGCCGCACCTCTCGCGATCGCAGAACCCGATCGACCATCTCATAGAGCAGCGCTTCTTGGAACGGCTTGGCCAGAAACCCGTCGGCCATCCGAATGTCGGCCAGTGACACTTGCGCCGCACTGGCGAGCAGCACCGGAATGCTCCTCGTCGCCGGGTTGCTGCGCAGTTGCGCGATCACTTGCAGGCCGTCCATCTCAGGTAGTTCGTAGTCCAACAGCACCAGGTTAGGCAACAAGTGTGCAGCAGTTGCGGCCGCGATGCCGCCGCCGTGAACCTTGACGGTGCGAAACCCTCGGGCTTGGAGCAACAACTCGATGGCCTCAGCCAAGTCGACCTCGTCGTCGACGATCAGAACCGTACCGCGGTCAAGACTCGCAGCGCCCGACCCGGCACAGCGCGCCTCGACGCTTCGGCGCAAGCAGGCAGCAGTGTCGAGGCCATGGCGGTCAAAGGCGGTTTCGATCTGTTGCTTCAGATCGCGGTTGAAGCGCCGCACCGCCATCCAAGACTCGTAGTCCGGGAAATCGGGCTTGATCTCCATCTGGTCATGGCTGTCGACCGCGAAAAAGAACTCACCAGGCACGATGTGTTCCTGCAGCACCAACTTCATGAACGGGTAGTTGCGATTGCCCAAACGCAGGCTGTAGCGCACGCAGGGATGCCCCGCCTCGGGCTCGATGCACTCCTTCTGAAACATCGCCAGCACACTCTCCGGGTCCTTGCTGGCCATGGCACTGAAGTCTGGGTCACGCCGCGCACGAGAGTGCGTGCCGTAGGCAATCTCTTGATACAGCGCGATAGCGGTCGCCACGGTCTCCGAGCGCAAGGCGGTGAGTTTCATCGGCCCTCCGCTTGCCCCGCCGGCCCCGGCCGCGGCGCCACAGCGGGCTGTGGCGCGAAGGAGATCGGCGCCACAGCGGGCTGTGGCGCGACGGGGATCGGCGCCTGCAAACTGCCGCAGAGTTCGGTGATCGTGGTCTTGGCGGCGGCGAGCAGACGCGCAAGTTCCTCGACGATGCTGACCAAAACGGCCGGATCGACGAACGCCGCAGTCCCGACCTGCACCGCACGCGCACCGGCGCAAACGAACTCCAGCACGTCCTCAGCAGTGCGAGCACCACCGACGCCGATGACAGGAATGCGTACTGCGCGACTGATCTCGTGAACCATGCGCAACGCCACTGGCTTGATGGCGGGACCCGACAAACCGCCGATGCCACGCCCGAGCACTGGCCGGCGTCGACGCCAATCGACTGCCATCCCGATCAGTGTATTGATCGCAGTGATGCCATCCGCGCCGCCCTGTTCGGCAGCCCGCGCGATCGCCGTCACATCGGTGACGTTGGGCGACAACTTGGCGAACACGGGCACGGTCGCGACCCGCTTGACCGCAGTGACCGCGCGCTCGCACATGCGCGCTTCGGTCGAGAACAAGAGGCGCCCCTCTTGGACGTTGGGGCACGACAGGTTGACCTCGAGCGCATCGACCCCAGCTTCGCAGAAGCGCTCCGCCAGCTCGACGAACTCGTCCACCGCCTCGCCGCCGATGTTGATGATGATGCGGCGGCACAGGGTCCGCATCCGCGGCAGCGTCTCGGCCAAGAAGTAGTCGGCGCCTTTGTTCTCCAGCCCGATCGAGTTCAGCATGCCCGACGGCGTCTCGGCGAGACGCGGGGGCGGGTTACCGTGGCGCGGACGCACCGTGACAGTCTTGGACACGAGCGCACCGACACGCGAGAGCGGCGAGAAGTCGCGACCCTCCCAACCGGAGCCGAACGTACCCGAAGCACTCAGCACCGGGTTCGCCAGTTGCAGCGAACCGAGGGAAGTTCGCAAGGAGTCAGAGCCGCTGGGTTCCGCCACGCTCAGGAGGATACCGCCTTGGCCTTCCGGTGCGACTCCCGATCCTCGCGCAGCATCAATAGCAAGAGACCGATGGCACCGACGGTGATGCACGAGTCGGCGACGTTGAACGCTGGGAAACCCCACCTCACCGGCCAGTGACCCTCGAAGCGAAGGAAGTCACGAACCGAGCGCGCAGGCAGGGCATCTGCGCGCGTGAAGTTGTCGTACAAGTTGCCGATGGCACCGGCGAAGATCAGCGACAGTACCGCGAGTTGGAAGCGCTTCGTCCTCGGCGTACCGGCGACGAACCACACCAGTCCGAGCACGGCACAGCAACGCAACACCATCAGCACGACAGTGCCATTCTGGAACAAACCCCAGATCGTGCCGGGGTTCTCCCAGGTGACGATCAGGAAGCGCAAGAGCTGACTGTCGAACACGAGATGCCGGTTGTGGTCGCCCGCACCGTAGTTCTCCGCCATCCAGGAGAACGCGGCATCCTTGCTCCACAGATCGAGCAGGACGAGAAACGGCCAGGGCATCCAGAACCAAGCCTTGCCGGCAAACCAATGTCGGGGAGCTCGCGGGGGGTGCCCCGCCGCAGCGTCGCCGTTCCCGGCCACCACGCTCACGCGATCTCGCGGTTGCGCTCTTCGGCTTCCTGGTGGCGAACGCAGTAGCGCGCCCACGGCAGGTACTCGAGTCGGGGCTTCGGGATCCACGGGTCAATCTTTGCTGCCGGTGCTGCTTTGGCCTTCTTGGCGGCAGCCGCCTTCTTGGCCGCTGATTCCTTCTTCTTCGCGCCGCCCTCGGCTTCCTCGACGCACAGCGGGCAAATGCCGAACTCCCATTCGCCGCGCTCCTCGATGCGATCGATCGCCTCGACGATGTGCTGGATGGTCTCTTCCTCGTTCTCGATCAGACCCAGCATGAAGCCCTGGTCGTAGTTGTCGGTGCCCTGGTCGGCCATGTGGTCGACGGACGCGTCTTGCTCGGACGCGCGCAAGGCCTCGTCACGCATGGAACCTACGTCGCCCCGCAGCGAAGCGAGTTGACGCTCGAGCACGGCTCGATACTTGGTCAGTTCCGTCTTGGTCGGCTTAGGCATGAGCAGGATTGTCGAGCGAAGGAGGTCGTGCGGCCGGAGCCGCGCATTCCTGGCCCTTGGCGCAGCGCGCGGGGCCAGATTGGGGCGGGGACCTTAGGCGCTGCCGCGAAAGGGGTCAAGCGCCCCGCAAGTCCCCGGCACCGACGTTCGGCGCGAGTCCGACGCTTGCTTTCGCCGCTCTGGCACACCACTACTGTGCGCCATCCCACGTGGCGATGCCCGCGCCGCCGCGCGCTACCGACCTCTCCCCAGCACGACCCCGCGATGGCACCGAGCCCCCAGCAGCACCTAGCGGACTTCTTGGTCTACCTCGGCGTCGAGCTACAAGTGTCGCCGAACACCGTCTCCGCCTATCGCCGCGACGTCAGTCGCTTCCTCTCGACCACGGCCTCGTTGCCCGACCGCGAGGCCATCGCCGCACACCTTGCGGACCTGGCCGCAAGCCATGCGCCGGCGTCGGTGGCGCGCGCAGCGGCGGCGATCCGCGGCTTCTATCGGTTCTTGCACGCCGAAGGCCACTGCAAGGAGGACATCGCCACTGGGCTGCTCGGACCCCGGATCGAACAGAAGCTGCCAAAGGCCCTGAGCCGAGCCTCGGTACAGCGCCTCCTCACCGCGACGGATGAGAGTTCGCCACTGGGGCTACGGGACCAGGCAATGTTGCACGTGCTCTACGCCACGGGTTGCCGTGTCAGTGAAGTGACCGGCCTGCGAACGACGAGCTTGGTCGAAGAACACCGCCTGTTGCGTGCCTACGGCAAGGGCAACAAGGAGCGACTCGTGCCGATCAGCGACCGCGCCGTCCAGTTGCTACTCGCCTACAAGACCGAAGTCCGACCACTGCTGCGCTCGCGAGCCCTGCGCGATCCCGGCGACGTGCTGTTCTTGTCGCGCACCGGCCGCCCCCTCGACCGCGTCCGCGTCTGGCAGGTCGTACGGGCCACGTGTCGCGCGGCCGGGCTCGAAGTCGCCTGTTCGCCGCACGCGCTGCGGCACTCGTTTGCAACCCACCTTGTCAGCGGCGGCGCCGACCTGCGGTCGGTGCAGGAGATGCTCGGGCATGCGTCGCTGGCGACAACGCAGATCTACACCCACGTCGATCACGAACGACTGCGAAAGACGCATGAACGCTGCCACCCGCGCGGCTGAGGCCGAGTCGGCTCCGCCTACCCCAGTTGTCTGCCACATTGCTGTCGGCGGCAACCACGGAGCCGGAGGTCCGCGAAGGGCGCCGTCAGTCCACGCTGGCGGCGCCGTCGGTGCTGCGCCGGGCGCGCCGCTTGTGACCAAAGCCGCGGTGGCCACCCGCGAAGAACTCCAGGAAGGCCTTCCCTTGCAAAGTCGTGGCGAGTTCCTGGTTCTCGCGCGCGCGGGCGGCTTCTTCGCGAACGTTGCCACCGCCATGGAACACCGAACGGAAGCAGCGCTTCAGATCGGCCATGACGTCCGCCGGGAAGCCTCGACGACGCAGCCCGACGAGGTTCAAACCGACGATGTCGTTGCGATCCGCAGCCACTGAGTACGGCGGCACGTCGTAGGAGATCGCGGCATTGCCGGCGACCATCGAACTCTCGCCGAGGCGCACGAACTGGTGCACGCCAGCGCCGCCGCCGACGAAGGCGTGATCGCCAACCTGCACATGGCCTCCGAGCATCGCGCCATTGGCCATCGTCACGAACGATGCCACTTGGCAGTCGTGGGCCACGTGCGTGTTGGCCATGAAGAAGCAATCGGGTCCGATCACCGTCGAACCGCCGGCGCGGGCTGGGCGATGCACGGTGACGCCTTCGCGGAAGATCGTGCGGGGCCCCACCACCACGCGGCCGCCTGCCGCTTCTGGGTCGGGGACTCGCATCTGCGCCTCGCCGCCAATGACGACGAAGCTGTCGATCAGACAACCGTCACCGAGGACGCAGCCTTCGCGCACGATGGCATGCGGCTCGAGCCGGCAATCGGCGCCCAAACGAGCCGAAGCGCCAACGATGCAGTAGGCGCCGATCTGCACGCCTGTGCCCAGCGTCGCTGTCTCGTGGACGACCGCAGTCGGGTGGATCATGGCGCGGCATTGTGCCGTGCCCCTGCCGGAAAGCGAGCGGGGGGCAGCGATTGCTTCGCTCCCCCCCGCCGCGCTGCGCACCGCTGTGCGGTGGACCGGAGGTCACTTGCCGCGCAGTTCCTTCACCAACTCGGCTTCCCCGTAGACCTTGTCGAGCGCCTCGATCATGCCGGCGGCATGGACGCCAACGCAGCGGTTCACGCGTTCGTCGAACCAGTAGTTGCCGGGCAGCGACTCGATGTTGCCGTCGAACACGAGGCCGACGACGTTGGCGTTACGGTCGAGGATCGGGCTGCCCGAGTTGCCGCCGATGATGTCCGCGGTGCAGACGAAGTTGTAGGACGTCTCGAGGTTGAGCTTCGCCTTTGCGTCCTGCCAGCGCTTGGGCAAGTCGTACGGAGCCTCGTTGTCGAACGACGAGTTGCGCTCGTAGAGCCCGTTGAACGTCGTCCGCGGCGGCACTTTGGTCGTTCCGGCCTCGTAGCCGGTCACCGTGCCGAAGGCGAGCCGCAGCGTGAAGGTCGCATCCGGGTACAGGTCCTTGCCGTAGGCATCGAAGCGGGCCTTGTTCAGGATCGCCTTGTTCGGCGGCACGATCTCCTGGGCCAGAGTGCGCTGCATATTGGTGCGCGCCGATTGCTTGGAGGACTTGTCTTCGATCAGCGCCTTGAACTCGGCGTAGCCGTTCGCGATCGCCTCGAAGGCAGCCTTGACCTCGGGCTTGCCCGACTTCTCGACCAGCGCCTCATCGCGCGCCTTCATCTTTGCCATCATCGCCGCATCCTGTAGGCCGGTCAGGTGACCCTCGTACGCCTTCAGACTGTTGGCAATGCCAAAGAACTGGTCGCGCAGCGCAAAGGCCTTCTCCGGATCGCTGTCCATCTGGCTCTTGGTATCAGCCAGCATGCCTTTCAATCGATCGACGATGCGCGGGCACTGGAAGTCGCGGTGGAACTCCATTTCCGCGTGCGTCAGCAGACGCTCGGTGTTGCCCGGGTGCCCCGAGACAAACACGAGGTCATCCTTCTTCGCGCCGTCCGCGTTCCAGTGAAAGTAGTACTTGGACGAGTCGATCGGCTTGTCGTCCTCGTAGACGCGGAAGAACGCGCAGTCCAGGCAGTAGCGCGGATAGGTGAAGTTGTCGTAGTCACCGCCATAGAACGCCACTTGCTTCTCGGGCGCGAACACGAGCCGTACGTCGTCGTAGACGTGGTAGACGTGGATGCGGTACTCGTTGCCGTCGTAGAGCACGACCGGGTCGGCGACGATGTGCTTGCCCTCGTCCTTCTGGGCGTCGCACATCTCCTTCAGCTTGTCGTCCCGCGCGTCCTCAGCGACCGCGAGCACTTCCGTGGTCACGTTCTTGATCTCGATGAGCTGGCGCAACGTCAGGCCCTTGCCCTTCACTTCGCTGCCGTAGAGCTTGCTGCTGAACCCAGGCTCGACCCAGTCCTTCTCTTGCGTCGAGACCGCTTGAATGGTCTGCAAGGCAACGTGGTGGTTGGTCATGACGAGGCCGTTCGGCGAAACGAACGAACCCGAACCGCCCGTGTCAAAACGCACCGAGCCGAGCCGAACGTGGTCGAGCCACTCGCTGGTCGGCTCGAACTGGTACTTCTCCTTGAGATACTGCAACGGCAGACCATCGAAGGGCCACATGCCCTCGTCGGGCGGCGTGGTCGGCAGGGCAACGAGAACGGCGATGGCGCAGAGCCAGCGCGAGACCGGGAACAACTGCATGAAGGGGTCCTTGGCTTAGGAGGAGCGCCGCGACTATCGGTCGGGCTAGGGTTCGGGGCGGCGATGATACGGAGACGCGCGCGCGCACGCCAAGTTCTGCTGGCTAGCGCTTGCGATCCTGCTGTCCCCGATCCTCCGCACGCCGCTCGTCGCCGTCCTTGCCGGCATCCGCCGGGCGCGGCTGAAGCTTGTCGAACACTTGGTCGGCGACGCGCACCGGCAACCCCGGGACCCCCCGGATCTGCTCCCGACTTGCTTGCTGCAGCGCCGACAGGGAGCCGAAGTGCCGCAGCAGCGTCCGGCGCCGCTCGGGACCGACGCCCTCGACTTCATCGAGCTCGCTGCCGATTCGACCGCGACGCTGACGATGGAAGGTGATGGCAAAGCGGTGGGCCTCGTCACGAAGCGCCGCCACCAAGAGCGTCTCCGGCGCGTTCTCCGCGAGCGGGATTGGTAGCTCCTTTCCGGGCAGCACCAACCGCTCCCCGGTCGCCAGCTTGTTGCCAGGGAGGCCGCGCATCCGGCTCTTGGCGAGGCCACACACGCGCAGTTCGCCGTCGAGCGCCAACTCTGCGATCGCCCGCTGCGCCGCCGCCAGCTGACCGTGACCGCCGTCCACCACCAACAGATCCGGAAGCTCCTCGGAATCGCGTTCAAGACAGAGCTGCAAACTGCGCAAAACGGCCTCTTGCATCGCCGAGAAGTCGTCGGCGGCATGCACGGCCGAGATGCGAAAGCGCCGGTACTGCGACTTGTCGGGCTCGCCGTCGACAAAGCACACGCGCGACGCGACGGTCTCGTGACCCTGCGTCGTCGAGACGTCGATGCAGTGCATTCGCTGCGGCGCAGCGTCGAGCTCGAGTCGGCGACCAAGGCGCAGCGCAGCCTCCGCTCGGCGGGCGGTGGCATCGGCCGTTACTGCATCCGCGAGTGCCGCGTTCTGCTCGGCGAGCTCCAAGTGACGTCGCCGTGGACCGCGCAACGGCACATGCAGCGACACCGCGCCACCGCGCTTGCCGCGCAGCCACTCCTCGATGAGCGGGGACTCGGCCGGCTCACTCGGCACCAACACCGATGCTGGCACGTGCCGATCGCCCTCGTAGAGCCGCGGCAACAGGTCGGAGAGCAGCAAGTCGTCGGGCAATTGACTGCGAAACGAGAAGCGGCGGCATGACTCCAAAGAACCGTCGCGGAACGACAGGAATGCGCAGGCAACTTCGTCGCCGGCGCGATGGAGCCCGATCGCATCCTCGTCGCCGTCTTGCCCCACGACCGCTTGCCGTTCCGCGATGGTCTGCAGCGCTTCGATCTGCTGCTTCAGCACCTGCGCCCGCTCAAACTCCAAGGTCGCGGCAGCGGCGCCCATCTGCGTCCGCAAGTCGCGGAGGACCGTCGCCGAGTCGCCGCGCAACAGTCGCATCGATCGCTGCAGCAAGTCGTCGTAGTCAGCCCGCGCGATCAGTCCGGTGCACGGCGCTGGACACCGGCCGATCTGGTGCTTGATGCAGGGGCGACTGCGGTTGTCGAAGACGTGGTCGGTGCAGTCGCGCAGCGGCGTGATCTTGTGCAACAACCGCAACGTGCGCCGCACGACCTTGGCCGACGGCCACGGCCCGAAGTAGAGAGCGCCGTCGTCGCGACGGCGACGCACCAGTCGATACCATGGCCACGGCTCCTTCGGATCGAGCCGCAGCATCAAGAACGACTTGTCGTCCTTGAGCTTCACGTTGTATGGCGGCTTGTGCTTCTTGATGACCGTGTTCTCGAGAAGCAGGGCTTCTTGCTCCGTCGCGGTCGAGACGAACTCGACATCGACGGCTTCGTTTTCGAGGAAGCGCAGGAGCCAGCGTCCATCGCCGCCAGGTCGCAGATAGTTGCGGACGCGCGCGCGCAGGTTCGCAGCCTTGCCGGCGTAGAGCACGGCCCCGTCGGCGGCGAGGAACTGGTAGACGCCAGGCCCATCAGGGAAGCGCGAGACCTTGTCAGCGATCCGCGGGTCCATCGCCTACAGCAGCTCCATCTCGAGTTTCTCGAGCCGGAAGACCTCGTCGCGGATCTGTGCTGCCAACTCGAAGTCGAGGTTCTTGGCTGCAGCCATCATCTCGCTGCGCAGGAGTTTCAAGTGCTGCCCGAGTTCGAGGCGAGTCGCGAACTGACGGCGCGTGGCTGGTGCCGCGGCCACGTCATCGCCGCCGTTCTTCGGACTCTTGCCGCCGCCCTTGCGCCTTCGCTTGCCGCCCTTGCTGGAAGTCTCGTCTTCCGGTTTCAGGTCGAGCAACTCGCGCACGTCCTTCTGGATCGTGCGCGGGGTGATGCCGTGCTCTTGGTTGTAGATCACCTGCTTCTCGCGGCGGCGGTCCATCTCCGCCAGAGCCGCTTCGATCGAAACCGTGCGCCGATCGGCGTAGAAGATCACGCGGCCATCGACGTTGCGCGCAGCGCGTCCGCTCGTCTGGATCAGCGAGGTCTTGCTGCGCAGATACCCCTCTTTGTCCGCATCGAGCACCGCGACCAGCGTGACCTCGGGCAGATCGAGACCTTCGCGCAGCAGGTTGATCCCGACCAAGACGTCGAACACTCCCAGGCGCAGATCGCGGATCAGCGCCGTGCGTTCGATGCTGTCCACATCACTGTGCATGTAACGAACCTTGATGCCAAGGTCGCGCAGGTAGTCCGTCAGTTCTTCGGCCGAGCGCTTGGTCAGAGTCGTGATCAAAGTGCGCTCGTGTTTCTGCACCTGCGAGCGCACCGCACCGACCACGTCGTCGATCTGGCCGCGCGCCGGTCGGATCTCCACTGGCGGATCGAGCAGACCTGTCGGCCGCACGACGAGTTCGGTGATGCAGGCGCCGCTGCGGTCGATCTCGTACTTCGATGGCGTTGCCGACACGTAGACACACTGCATCTGCAGGGCCTCGAACTCTTCGAACTTCAGTGGCCGGTTGTCGAGCGCGCTCGGCAACCGAAACCCGTGTTCCACCAGAGTCCCCTTGCGCGCCTGATCGCCGCGGTACATCCCGCCGGCCTGCGGGATCGCCACGTGCGACTCGTCGACCAGCAGCATGAAATCATCGTCGAAGTAGTGCATCAGCGTCGCCGGCGGCTGGCCCGGCATACGGCCGTCCAGGTGTCGACTATAGTTTTCGATGCCCTGGCACAGTCCGGTCGCCCGCATCATCTCGAGATCATGTCGGGTGCGCTGCACGAGCCGCTGCGCTTCGAGCAGCTTGCCACGCTGCTCCATCTGCGCGATGCGCTCGTTCATCTCCTGCTCGATCGACTCGCAAGCTAGCAGTAGCCCTTCCTTGGTGGTCACGTAGTGCGACGTTGGGTAGATCGTGATCGTCTCGAGCTCTTCCAGCACCTCGCCACGCAGCGGATCGATCACGACGATGGCCTCGACCTCGTCGCCGAACAGTTCGATGCGCACAGCCCGCTTCTCCTCGTAGCTCGGGTAGATCTCGACCACGTCACCACGAACACGGAAGCGGCCGGGCTGGAACTCGAAGTTGTCGCGCACGAACTGGATCGCGGTCAGCTGGCGCAGGAGCACGTCGCGCGCCAGCGTCTCGCCGCGTTTCACCGTCACCGACAGTTCGCGGTAGTTCTCCGGCGAACCGAGACCGTAGATGCAGCTGATCGAGGCCACGATCAACACGTCGCGCCGTTCCATCAACGAGCGCGTCGCCGAGTTGCGCATGCGTTCGATGGCCTCGTTGATCATCGCGTCCTTCTCGATGTAGGTATCCGTCGTCGGGACGTAGGCCTCGGGCTGGTAGTAGTCGTAGTAACTGACGAAGTACTCGATCGCGTTGTGCGGGAAGAACGACTTGAACTCGCCGTAGAGTTGGGCCGCGAGCGTCTTGTTGGGTGCCAGCACGAGCGTCGGTCGCTGCAGTTCTTCGACGATCTTGGCCATCGTGAAGGTCTTGCCCGAACCGGTCACGCCGAGCAGGGTGCAGGCGGGCACGCCGGCTCGGATCCAGCCGGAGAGCTGCTCGATTGCGCGCGGTTGGTCGCCCGACGGGGTGTAGTCGGTGACCATCTGGAATGGCCGGGTGCGGGACATCAGTTGCGATGATGGGACGGCAACGACCTGGACGCCAGCCGACTCAGCGCCGATGCGCCAAGGCGACACAGAGGTTGTCGTCGGCAATCAGTCGGTGGCGCCGCGCGTCGATGTCCGACGGTCGCAGCGAGGCGAGGACCGAAAGACCGGCGAACGGCTCTATGCCCTCGAGCTCTTCGCTGGCGTGGTGGAAGGCAAGGGCGCGCACGCTCTCACAACTGCGAACGAAGGCCCCGACGACGCGGCGACGCAGCCGTTCGAGTTGCTCGTCGTCGAACGACACCGGTGCGTTCAGCGCCTCGCGGATCGCCGCCTCCGCGCGCGCGGGGTCCTCGGTGTCGCACCCGATCGTGGCGACGCCAAACGTGCGCTCCCCCATGTAGCCAGCCCCCAAGGTGTCGTCGACCAGCCCGCGCTGGTGCAGGGATTCGCGAACGTCGGAGCTGCCGGCGAAGAGGCGATCGAGGACGACCCCCGAGGCCATCGCGCGCTCGGCTCGATGTCGCCACGTCGAGGCCTCTTGACGTTCTTTGAGCCCGATCATGAGCTTGGTCCGCGCAACTGCCATCGTGCGCTCGACGCGAGGCTTTGCAGGCGGGCCGAAGTCGGTGATGTTCGCCCGCTGTGGCGACGATCCCGGGCGCAGCGTGCACTCTTCGCACAAGCGCAGCACGAGCTCCGGGTCGACGGGTCCGGCGACGGCAATCGCCGCATTGCCGGTGCGATAGAAGGCGGCGTAGGCGCGCATCAGTGTGGTGGCGGTGATCTCGCCGATCGAGGTCACGGTACCACCGACCGTCGCCCGCACCGGGTGATCCGCGTAGAGGGCACCCAGCAGCGAGAAGACCAGACCCTGGTCGGGCGAGTCTTCGTACATGCGCACTTCTTGCGCGATGATGCCGCGTTCCTTCTCGACGTTCTGGTCGGTGATGTGCGGCTTCCCGACCAAGCGAAGCAAGTCGCGCAGGTTGTCTTCCACGGCCGTGGCCGACTGGAAGAAGTACGTCGTCCGGGTGAACCCGGTCTGCGCGTTGACGCGGGCGCCGCGCGCCGAGAACCGCTGGAACACGGCGAGCTCTTCATCCTCGAACAACTTGTGCTCTAGGTAGTGCGCGGTGCCGGCAGGCGAGGTCACCGGCCCCTGGCCGTCGTCGAAAGCGACGTCCGTACTGCCATAGCCAAAAGTGATCACAGCGGCGGTCTCGCGCAATTGCGGCCGGGGCAGCACGCGCAACCGCAGACCAAAGGACGTCGTCGCGAGCCACACCTCTTCGCCCACCACGGGATCTCGAACGATGCGAAACGTCATGATCCAGTCCTCGGCAACAGCGCGTAATCGAGGTCGAGCCACAACGACTGCGCCGCGGCCACGACATCGTCGCGCCGAACTCGCCCCAGCGCCGCGATACGCTGCTCGGGCTTCTCATCGAAGCCGCGAAGATACTGTTCGGCGGTGAACGACAGCCGCGCCGCTGGCGAATCATCCACGCTGCGCAGCGGACCCTGACACACGGCAATCGCGGTCGAAAGCTCGGCGTCGCTGAAGCGCCCCGCGGCGATCTCGGCGAGTTGCGCCATCGACTGCTCGGCAACTGCCGGCGCCGCGTGCGCATCGCAGCCCGACTGGACGATGACGAGGCCCTTGTCCGAGTCGCCGCCAGCGCTCGCGTAGTAACACAGCGAACGCTTCTCGCGGACTTCCGTGAACAGCCGCGAATGCGGTCCCCCTCCCCACAGCGACAGCGCCACGTGCAGGACGCACAACTGCGCCGGCAACGTGGGCACCGGTGTCCGCAGCACCAGGACGACCTTCGCCTGCTGCATCTCGGCGTGGTCGCGCACGACGCGCACCGCACGCGGGGCTGGCTGCACGAGCGGTGGCGCCGTGAATGGCGTCCACGGCGGCAAGGCCGACAACAGGGGCGACAGCGCCGCATGGAGATCGTCTGGAATCACCCCGGCCAGCAGCACGAACGGACTGCCATGCTGGACGTAGTCCGCGAGCATGGCCGCGGGTCCGTCTGGCTCCGTGGCGGCGATCGCGGCCTCGCCGCCGTGGTCTTCGACCCCGTACGGCTCACCTGCGCACGCGGCCAGCACTGCCGAACTACGAGCCAACCGCCCCTTGTCGTCCACCACCGAACGCGCGCTGGCCAGCGCCTGGGCGCGCTCGCGCTCGAAGATCGATCGCGGCAGTCCCGGCGTCACCAGCCGCGGCCGCAACAGTTGCTCTGCCAGGAGCTCTTGGAGCGCCGAGAACTGATCCGGTCGCGACGGCAAGAACTGACCGGCAACCGCGTCGGCGGACAGTCGCAGCACCGAGGATTCGCCATGACGCCCGACTCCGAAGCCCGTGCTTGCACCGTAGAGCCGCTCGCGAGCCCGCAGGAGCGCCGGGCGATCGGGATGGCGCGCGGTTCCGTGTTGCAGCAGCGCCGGCAGCAAGGCCCTGGCCGCCTGCTGGGCATCCAGCGGTCGGCGCCAGAGCACGGCGACACGAAACGTTTTGCCCAGCGAATCGCGACGATGCAGGACCGGCACACCGCGGACGAGCGACTGGTCGAAGCCGGCGAAGGGTGCGTCCATAGGGAAGTGCGGCCATGCCGCGGTGCGCATCTTGCCGGCGAAGCCGGACGGGAGCCATGGCGCAGCCGGCGTGCTATGTTCGTCACCATGTTCCAACGCGCCATGTTCGCCACGCTCTGCGCCGCAGCCCTCCCGGCGCAGCAACTGAAGGTCGTGCCGGTGGGAATGGACTTCGTCGAGGGCCCCGCAGTCTCGACCACGCCCTTCAGTGCGACGACCGGCGGCATTCAACTGCTGATTGACGCGAGCCAGGTCACGCAGAGCGTCGGCTACCTGAATGGCATCCGGTTCCGCCCGACCCAGACGACCAGCAGCTCGGCGGGATTTACCAAGAACTACCAGATCAACCTCTACACGGTGCCGACCACGGCGGCCGCGTTCGAGGCGAGTGCGTCGCCCTACGATCCCAACGCCATCATCGCCGGAGCCACGCCGACCACGGTCTTCAACGGGCCGATGACCTTCCCGGCCACGGCCCCACTCTCGCTCGCCCCGGCGTCGTTCTCGATCCACTTCCCGTTCACGACGCCCTACATCTTCGATGGCACGCAGGGCAACCTGCTGATCATGCTGGAGACCACGGACTTGGTCCCGACGCCGGGGACCTACCGCATCGACGCCGTGCAATTCCGCGAGGATCAGATCACGGGCATCGCGGCCCCCATCGACACCGCCGGCTGTGTCGTCAACGGCACTTCGCTGACGAGCGCCGTCAACGCCTCACGATTGGTCTACAACGGATCGATCGACGTGACCCTGGCCAGCATCCCGGCGTCGGCGTTCCCAGCGGCGATCGTCACCCTCGGTCTTGTGCGCGCCGACGTCGATCTCGGCAGCCTCGGACTCACCGGCTGTACGGGACGCGCTGGCAGCCTCGACTTGACCCAGTTCGCGGTCTCGGGTGGCGGCGTCTACCCGCTGGTGTCGTGGCCCATTCCCAATTCGACGATCTTCAGCGGGCTCGCGCTGGTTAGCCAATCGCTCGGCCTCGCCGCATCCGGCGTGTTCTTGGACAGCGCGGTCAGCAACGCTCACGCCCTGCGCCTCGCGGAGAACCTCATGCCGGCAACCGTCACCGCGATGTACGGCTTCCATACCGTGACCATGACGACCAACGCCTGGTTCCACGGCACGGTCGGCCAGATCACGCCCGTCGTGCAACTCGACGGCCTGTTTCCGTGATGCACCACCGAATCCGTCCCTGGCACGCGGCGCCGTCGCTGCTTCTGCTCAGCCTTTCGACCGTCGCCGTTGCCCAGGCAGAGCCGACGCTGGCGCAGCTCACCGAACTGGTCACCGAGGCCCACCGCACGGCGGCGGCCACGACGATCGTGTCCTTCCGCGCCGACTTGCGCATCGAGGAGCTTGCGCGCACGGCCGAGGAACATCGCGGCCAGGTCGAACTGGAAGTGAGGTTTCTCGACTGGAAGCACCCAGACACCGGTCGCTCCTATCCACTGATCCGCTACCGGCAAACCGACAGCTCGCGTTCGATCGAGCACGGCCGCGATCGCGAGGACTACTGGGCCATGGCCGATGGCAAGCCA